>NZ_QUFI01000019.1:383-62339 GCF_003478505.1 Clostridium sp. AF27-2AA | reverse complement strand
GCCTGCTTCGGACCTTTCGCAACTATTCTTAAATTGAAATTTTAGAAAAGTTTGTGTATGCTCTTGACAATATTGTATGATATGGTAATATAAACATATGAATAGATGTTCATATAAAGAAACGGAGGAGTGCTATGACAGAGGCGGAAAAAATCCAGATTGAGCAGGAAGTGGAAGATGGTTCCTGTGAGTTCATGCATGTCCATGAGGAAATCGTGGAAAAGGTAGAAGGTGTAATGCCGGACGAGCAGCAGCTTCTGGATCTGTCGGAGTTTTTTAAGATATTTGGAGACTCCACCCGGATCAAGATTTTGTATGTGCTCAGCCAGTCGGAGATGTGTGTCTGCGATATTGCAACTCTTTTGCAGATGGGCCAGTCCGCTATTTCCCATCAGCTCAGAGTCTTAAAGCAGATGCGTCTGGTGTCTTTCCGGAGGGACGGAAAAACCGTATTTTATAAGCTGGCAGATGCCCACATCCAGACGATTCTGGCTCAGGGCATGGAGCATATCAGCGAGTAAAATTCTGCCGGGAAGCTGTGAATGGGAATAAAAACTCTGCGTCAGCATGGCACGGAGCATATTAAAAAGTAAAAGGAGAGAATATCATGAAGAAGATCATCAAATTAGAGGGCTTATGTTGCGCAAACTGTGCTGCAAAGATTGAGGAAGGCGTTAAGAAATTAGATGGTGTGAACAGTGCGAGCTTAAGCTTTATGACCCAGCGTCTCATCATGGAAGTGGAAGACGGAAAAGAAGATGAGCTGGTTGAGGCTGCAAGAGCTGTAGCTGCAAAGGTTGAGCCGGAGGCAGAATTTAAGGTGCTTCGCTAGTGCCGGAAAGGTATTTTCTATGACCAAGAAGCAGAAAAAAATGGTGGCCCGTCTTGTGGTCAGTGCTGTTTTCTTTATCGTCGCCATGATGCTGGAGAAAAAAACATTCTGGGCGTGGATCCCGTTTGTGCTTTCCTATCTGGCAGCGGGGTACGATATTCCGCTGAGAGCCTGCCGCAATTTGAAAAACGGTCAGGTCTTCGATGAGAATTTTCTGATGACCATCGCAACGCTGGGTGCGTTTGCCATTGGATCCCTGGAAGAGGCTGTGGCGGTTATGCTGTTTTACCAGATTGGTGAGCTGTTCAATGACTATGCGGTCAACAAATCCAGAAAATCCATCACCGACCTGATGGATATTAACCCGGAATACGCGAATCTTCTGCGGGACGGGGAAGAGGAACAGGTGGATCCCTATGAGGTGGAAATTGGTGACACCATCATTATCCGCCCTGGCGAGAAGGTGCCGCTGGACGGCATCGTCCTGGAGGGAAGCTCCACGCTGGATACCAAGGCCCTGACGGGTGAGTCTATGCCGTCAGAGGTGGAAACCGGACAGAATATCGTGAGCGGTTCCATCAATTTAACCGGTGTTCTGAAGGTGCAGACTACAAAGTTGTTTGATGATTCCACTGTGGCAAAGATTTTGGAACTGGTGGAAAATGCCAGCTCCAGAAAGGCGAAGGCTGAGGCATTCATCACACGTTTTGCGCGTGTATATACCCCGGTCGTGGTGGCTTTTGCAGCAATTCTGGCTGTGCTTCCACCGCTGTTCCTTGGTGGATGGAGCACCTGGATCTACCGTGCCTGCAGCTTTTTGGTTGTTTCCTGTCCGTGTGCACTGGTTATTTCAGTTCCGTTAAGCTTTTTTGGCGGACTGGGTGCGGCATCCAGACAGGGCATTCTCATAAAAGGCAGCAACTATCTGGAGGCTATGGGCAGTTTGGATACGGCAGTCTTTGATAAGACCGGAACTCTGACCACCGGTAAGTTTGAGGTGACGGATGTATCACCGGTACGGGGAAGGAAAGAAGAACTTCTGGAGCTGGCGGCACTGGGAGAGTACAATTCCAACCATCCAATCGCGCAGTCTGTGAAACAGGCCTATGGTAAAGAAGCAGATACCAGCCGCATCGGCCAGGTGGAAGAGATTTCCGGCCACGGCATTCATGCGCAGGTGCAGGTAGATGGCGTGTGGAGAGACCTTTATATCGGCAACCAGAAGCTTATGGACCAGCAGGGAGTCGTTGTGAGCACGCCAGCGGCAGTTCTGGGAACGACACTGTATCTGGCGGAGGGGACAACGTATCTTGGTTCCATTGTCATTTCCGACAGTGTCCGCCCGGATGTTCCGGCTATGCTGGCTGGTCTGAAAAAGCAGGGGGTCAGCAAGCTGGTCATGCTGACCGGAGATAAAGAAGAGGTCGGAAAGAGCGTAGCGGAGTCTATCGGCATTACCCACGTGTTCGGCAATCTGCTCCCGGGTGACAAGGTAGCGAAGGTGGAGCAGCTTCTGGAGGAGAAGCCGGAGGGAACAAACCTGGCCTTCGTGGGTGACGGCATCAACGATGCGCCGGTGCTGGCCCGCGCGGATATCGGCATTGCCATGGGCGGCATTGGTTCCGATGCCGCCGTGGAGGCAGCGGATGTGGTCATCATGGATGATGAACCGTCCAAGATCGTGGATGCCATCTGCATTGCCAGAAAGACTGTAGGCATTGTAAAGCAAAACATTATCTTTGCCATTGCCATCAAGATTGCGGTTCTGGTTCTGGTAGCTTTGGGTTATGCCACCATGTGGGTGGCAGTTTTTGGAGATGTGGGTGTTTCTGTGCTGGCTATTCTCAATGCAATTCGGGCACTGAGCTATAAAAAATAACAATTACAAAACAGATAATAATAAACGACAATCAGAAGATGACTGATAAAGCCTAAAAAACTAGCTTTTCCAGGTAGTACTGATTGTCGTTATTTTTTGTAGCGCAGCCAATAGAAGTTCCGGGGCGGTATACAGAACGTCATTTTTATATTCTGTTTTACTTTGTAACATTATAGGTATAAGTGTAAATATCACCGTTATAATAAGTTTCGATATATTCATAAGGCTGCAAAAACCCATCAATATGCGTATATGTGATGTGGGCCGAACAAAGCAACGCAATGTTATTGGCTGCTAGAAGTTCTTTTTGCCGGTCTGTTGGAAGCGTTGCTTTCAGTTCCAGCTGTTTTAATTCACGTTCCAGCCCAAGTGAATCAACAAATTCATAAAAGGATGCATTCAGACAATCGACATTGATGGCAGGAATGATTTTGGCCGATACATAGGTGTAGCTGATTGCAATGGGCTTCTCATTTCCTGTGCGTAAACGCACAAAATAATGAATGAAATCATTTCCGCCCAGTTCCAGCTTTTTGGCAATTGTAGGGATATCATCGGCACGGAGCAGCTCGTAGGATAAAAGCCTGGCCCCTGCTTTCAGCCCAATGCTTTTCATATCCTCTGTGAAACTGGAACCGGTGCCGAGATTTTCTTTTTGAATATGTGGAGCAGTAACGAAGCTGCCGCGACCTGGAATCCGTTCAATATATCCGAGTGCGCTCAGATGGTTTAATGCTTTATTGATGGTCATTCGGGAAAAGTTAAAACGTTGGCAAAGCTGTTCTTCTGTCATGATCTGATCGCCAATCTGCAAATTCTTTCTGGAAATTTCCTGCTTGATATAATCTTCAATCTGTTTGTATTTTGCTGTTTTCTGCATAATATCACCTTCCTTTTGTCTGTTTATTGATATTGATCTATACATATAGTCATTATATCACATTTAATAATGAAAATGAAGTTTGGATATGAATTATATTAGAAAAATGCCGATAAAAACATATACAAATAAACAAGAAAAGTATTGATTTTATCAAAATAATGTAGTAGTATATGTATATACAAAGTATAAAAACGACGAATGATAGCAAAAAATATTTGCAAAAACACAACAAAATGCACAGGAGGAAATTATGGAGACACCAAGCATGATTGGTTATATTCAGGACCAGGGGCGGGCCTTGAAAGCCACATTTGAAAACAGAGCAGTTTATTGTGATCCGTTTTGCCAAATTTTTCAGGAACGTGATATTCGAAAAATTTATCTTCTGGGTTCAGGAACTAGTTACAATGCTGCAACGGCAATAAAACAGTATCTGGAAATGTATCTTCCTGTGGAAGCAGAAGTGATGATTCCTACAGTATTTACGAACCACGCAAAAATTAATCGAAATTGTATATACAATCAAGATGAGATACTGGTGGTCGGTATTTCTCAGTCAGGCACTAGCGTATCAACCATTGAGGCCATGAAAAAGGCGAAACAGGAAGGGTACTATACAGTTGCCGTCACTGAGGCAACGGAAAGCCTGATTACCAGAGAGGTCGATCGGGTTGTAAAGCTGACCTGCGGAAAGGAAGAAATTCCGGTTGAGACGAGAGGATATAGTGTAACCTTGCTTCAAGGGTATCTGACAGCATTGGAAGTTGCGCATTCCAGAAAAAAACTGGATGATACAGATTTCAAACTGCGGATCACAAGAACAGCAGAATTTCTGGAACATTATCCGGAAATTATGGAGCAGACAGAGAAATGGTATTTGGCAAATCAGAAAGAGCTTCTTAACATGAGAAAGAGCTGTGTTGCCGCCTATGGCCTGAATTACTGTACGGCCATTGAGGCAGAACTGAAGCTGTTTGAGACGTTTAAACATCCAGTACGTGGATATGAAATGGAAGAAATGATCCATGGTCCACAGATGGCATTTGATGAAGATACTTATGTTTTTCTTGTCGCCTCCGAAGAAAAAGAATTGGAGCGGGTACCACGGTTCATTCAATTTTTTGAGGAGAATCACATTACAGAACATGTTTTTGTAATCACTGCGAATGAGATGAAACTGAAAGAAAAAGATTTATGCTTTTATGCACCGATTCCGGCAGAATTAAGCCCACTTGTTTTTACGCTTCCGTTTCAGATTATGGCTGCGAGAAATTGTATTGCAGTGGGTATTGATACAGCAAAACGTCCAAAGAATAGAAAAGCATTTGCGCATATTTATATGGAGGAACAGTCATGAACCAGTTCATTATTGCAACACATGCAACACTGGCAGGAGGATTTGCGGATGTTGTGAGGTTTTTTAAATCAGATTTGGAGAATGTTCAGTTTATTAATGCTTATGTGGAGTCGCAGGAATTTGAAAAAGAGTTTCGGACTGCACTGGAAAAGGTGAAGGGCGAGAATGTAATTGTTCTTAGCGATATCATGGGAGGAAGTGTCAATCAGGTGGCAACAAGGCTGATGCAGGAATTTTCTTATCAGCTGATTACAGGGATAAATCTTCCGCTTCTGATTGAACTGACCTTTATGCCAGATGGAATAACTGCGGAGCAGATTCGGAACAGCATTGCCAATGCAAGAGAACAGATTGTATATGTCAATGATTTTGTCCGGCAGGAAGAAGCAGGCAGTGAAGAGGAATTGTAATGAGACAAATAAGATAAAAAGCAGGAGGGAATGCGTATGATTATTATGGTAAGGGCAGATGATAGGCTGATTCATGGAATGGTGGCAGTGTCCTGGACATCCCATTTGCAGCCTCAGACGATTCTGGTGGCCAACAATGTGGCTGCGAAAGATTCCTTTAAAGCCATGACGATGAAAATGGCAAAGCCGGCGGGGGTGAATCTTGTAATCAAATCTCTGGATGACTCTGTCAAGGCACTGAATAATCCAATCAATGACAAAAAGAAAATTTTTCTTGTAACGGAAACGGTCAAAGATGCGGCTTATATTTATGAACGCACTGCTGGTTTCGGACATCTGAATGTCGGAACGGCAGGAGTAAACAAAAAGGAGGGAGAAACTTACATAGCAACGTTACCCCAGGTGTTTATGACGGAGGAGGAATTCCAGTTTGCCAAAAAGATGGCAGACAGAGGGGTGGAGATTTTTGCACAGATTACTCCGACCAGGGAACGGATGGAATTTAAAGACATTGAGAAAATTTTCGGCAAGTAGGAGGGGCATGTTATGATTCAGGGATTTTTGGTAGCATTGGTAGCAGCACTTGTGTATATGGAATCCAGAATTGGAGGCCAGCATATGCTGGACCGTCCGATCATCATTGGACCACTGGTTGGTGTGATTCTTGGAGATCCGGTGACAGGCCTTATGGTAGGTGGCTCACTGGAACTGGTGTGGATGGGTCTTGTTGGTATTGGAACATCCACACCACCGGATGTAGTAGTTGGTTCCGCATTGGCTACGGCATTGGCCATCAAGACAGGAGCAACTTATGAAACGACACTGGCGCTGGCTATTCCGATTTCTCTTCTGGCTCAGGTCGGAGCAATCGGTGTCTGCATTCTGAATACTGCTTTTGCACATCGTGCAGATGCATGCGCGGAGAAAGGTGATTACCGTGGAGTAGAAATTTCAAACTGGATGGGATCTGCACTGTATTTTATTTTTAAATTTTCCATGGTATTCATCGGGTTTATGATTGGCTCCGATCTGATCACAAAGCTGGTAAGCAATATCCCGGAGATTATTCAGAAAGGTCTTGGGCAGTCGGGCAACCTGCTTCCGGCACTTGGTGTTGCAATGCTGATTCAGATGACATGGGATAAAAAGTTTGGAGCGTTTCTGTTCCTTGGGTTTGCCCTTGCTGCATTCTTAAATGTAAGTACCATTGGTGCTGCAATATTTGGTGTGGTATTCGCAGTCTTATACTTTATGCTGTCTGGCAATATGGGACATACAGCAACTGTAAATTCAGATGAAAGTGAGGAGTTATAGGCATGGGGGAAGAAAAGAAATTAAGTTCAAAAACATTAAAAAAGGTATTTAACCGTCATTATCAGCTTCTTGGATGCTTTAACTATGAACGTCAGATGTCGACTGGATATGCATGGACCATGATGCCAGCTTTGAAAGAACTTTACAAAGATAATCCGGAAGAAATGAAGTCAGCAGTCAAACGCCATTTGGAATTTTACAATTGCGCGACCACTCCAAGCCCGTTCATCATCGGCATTTCCTGCGCAATGGAAGAGCAAAATGCCAGTGCGGAACCGGGGGAATATGATCCGTCATCCATTACATCGGTTAAGGCTGCTTTGATGGGACCGCTGGCTGGTATCGGTGACAGTTTCTTCTGGGGAACGTTTCGCGTGATTGGTGCCGGTATTGCAGCTCCGCTGGCTGTAGCCGGAAACTTTATTGGACCTCTTTTGTATTTTCTGATTAATGTGATACCATCTGAAGTTGTCCGCCGTTTTGGTTTTAAGATTGGCTACGAGGGAGGTAGCACATTCCTGACTCAGATTTCAGAGGATGGAACTCTGCAGAAATTGACGGAATCAGCCAGAATTATGGGACTTGTTGTGATCGGAGCCATGATTCCGGCCATGGTAAAATGTGACATTGCCACTGTGCTGAACATCAATGGGGCTGAGATTGTCCTGCAGGATATGATTGATCAGGTATGTCCGAAACTTCTTCCAATGCTGTTGGTATTTATTTGCTATAAGCTTTTAAAGAAACGTGTATCTGGAACTGTGATTATGATCGGTCTGCTGCTCTTTGGCATCATTGCTGTAGCTCTTGGAATTTTATGATACTATTAAATTTTTGGAAAGACAGGTGTGAAAAATGGAAAAGAAAGAATTGATTGACAGTTTAAAAGATGGACTGATTGTTTCCTGCCAGGCTGTACCGAGTGAACCACATTATATGCCTGGGATCACAACCATGCATGCGGAATGCGCAAAATGGGCTGGTGCAGTTGGTCTTCGTGTGAATTCTCCGGATGATATCCGGGCCATCAAGGCGAAGGTAGACCTGCCAATTATTGGCATCTGGAAAATTGACCGCAATATCAAGGATGTGTATCTGACTCCAAGTCTGGAAGCTGCGCAGGCAGTATGGGATGCAGGTGCTGAGATTATTGCGATTCAGGCAACGAATCATTACCGGGATGATGGAAAATTGGCTTACGAGACCATCAGGGAAGTGAAAGAACATATTCCGGATGCCCTGATCTTTGCAGATGTTGCTACTGCAGAAGATGCTCGGATTGCAGCTTCTTATGGAGCGGATTTTGTTGCTCCTACATTATATGGATATACAAAAGCTGGATGCTTTGACAAACTGGAAATTAAGGACGCGCCGGATTATATCCTGTTAAGGGATATTGTAGATGCGGTGAAAGGAACTGATACAAAGGTAATTATGGAAGGAAAGGTATCAACACCGGAGATTGCAGTTCAATGCCTGTATATGGGAGCTCATGCTGTTGTTGTTGGAAATGCAATTACCAGACCACATATTACAGCAAAGAGATTTGCGCGGGCACTTGCCAGATTTCATGAATAGACAGCAGAGAATAGTAGAATAAGGGGAGTATAAAATGGAATATAGAGAATGGGACATGTATGATTATATTCTGGAGTCAAAAGCAGCAGTGAGAAATATTGTAGAAAATCAGGATACAATTTTTGAACAGGCTTTGAATTACTGTAAAGAAAAAAAATTTGAGCAGATTTATATTCTGGGATCTGGAACCAGTTATCACGCATCTGTAGCTGCAAAGAAAATTGTAGAAGACAAACTCGGCGTAAAAGTAATCAATATGTATCCGATGGAGTTTGTTGATAATGAACAGGTTTTTAATCCGAATACTCTGGTGATTGGTGTGTCTCATGCAGGAAGAAGCAGCAGCACAATACGGGCCCTGGACAAGGCGCGTGAACTTGGCTTTCTGACCATAGCTATGACGGCCGAGAGGGAGCGGCCGATTACGGAGCATGCAGATTGTTGTGTTTATATTGAAATCGGAGATGAATTTGCAGGACCAAAGACAAAGGGATATATTGGTTCTATCGCAACCATCGCAATGCTGGGATTGAAACTTGCAGTACAGAATGAGAAAATTGAGGAGAAAGAAAAGCAGGATCTGGAAAAACGGATGCTGGATACTTCCGATCAGATCCCGGATATCGCAGAGTGTGCATGGGCCTGGTACCGAGAGAATGCAGAGAATTTGAAAAAATGCCGGCGCTTGATTGTGCTTGGATATGAATCCTGCATGAGTGCAATGCTGGAAGGAACCTTAAAGATTCTGGAGGCAGTCCGCTACAGCGTAGTTGGCTATGAAATGGAAGAATTTATGCACGGAGTATATCATTCTATTGACCAGGATACGTATCTTCTGTATCTGGGATGTCCGGGAAAACATTACCAGCGGATGGTCAATATGATGAAGTATTTTGGGGAAAGAGACCACGCTCATAATTATATGGTGACTTCGGAAAAAGAGCAGGAGAGCAAAGAAAATTTTGTTTATCCGTTCCAGAATGATCCGTATTTTGCATCTATGGAGTATGTTGTCCCATTGCAGGTAATTGCACGCAAGCTTTCCCTGGATCTTGGAATTGACTGCAATATTTCCAGTGATCCGAATTTCCATAAAAAAATGGGAAGTTATACCTACTAAGTAAAAATGATATCGTGAAACGTATTTGTCATCAGTTGACAAAAAATGATGAAACTGCTATCATCAGTAACATGATGAAACAAGGGCGTTTCAGGAAAGCTGCGCGAGGAGCTTTCTTGACGCTCTTGTTTTTTTATTATAATATGAATGATATATCTCATTACAGTATGGAAGGAGATTGACATGAGCAGATATACGAAAAAAGATATCATCCGTATGACGGAGGAAGAGGATGTGGAGTTTATCCGTCTTCAGTTTACGGATATTTTTGGAATGCTGAAAAATGTGGCGATCACAGCAGGACAGCTGGAAAAGGCATTAAATAACCGCTGCATGTTTGACGGTTCCGCAATTGAAGGATTTGTGCGCATTGAGGAATCCGATATGTACCTGTATCCGGACCTGGATACTTTTGCAATTTTTCCATGGAGACCGCAGCAGGGCAAGGTGGCACGCCTGATGTGTGACGTATACCATCCAAACGGCGAGCCGTTTGAAGGCGATCCGCGTTATGTGTTAAAGAAGGTTCTGAAAGAGGCTGCGGATATGGGCTATGAGTTCCACGTGGGACCGGAGTGCGAGTTCTTTTTATTCCATACAGATGAGGAAGGCCGTCCGACCACCAATACCCACGAGAATGCCAGCTACTTTGATGTGGGTCCCATCGACCTGGCTGAAAATGTGCGCCGCGATATCGTTCTGAATCTGGAGGATATGGACATTGAGGTGGAGGCATCCCACCACGAATTATCTCCGGCCCAGCATGAAATCGATCTGGAGTACACGGAGGGACTGGCTGCGGCAGACAACATTATGACCTTCAAGATGGCTGTAAAGACCATCGCAAAGCGCCATGGTCTTCACGCAACCTTCATGCCGAAGCCGAAGGCGGGCATGAACGGCTCCGGCATGCACATCAACATGTCTCTGGCTGATGCCCGTGGAAAAAATCTGTTCGTAGATGACAATGACAATCTTGGTCTGAGTAAGGTGGCGTATCAGTTTATGGCAGGGATCCTGGCACATATCCGGGAGATCACCCTGCTCACCAATCCTCTGGTCAACTCCTATAAGCGCCTGGTTCCTGGGTATGATGCGCCGGTCTGTGTGGCATGGTCTGCCCATGCAAACCGCAGCGCACTGATCCGTATCCCGAGTTCCCGCGGGGAAGACAGCACCCGCATCGAACTGCGCTGCCCGGATTCCGCAGTAAACCCGTATCTGGCACTGGCAGCCTGCCTGGCAGCAGGTCTGGACGGCATTAAAAAAGAAATGACACCTCCGGCCAGTGTGGACTGCAATGTATTTGCCATGACAGATGAAGAAATCCGCACTCTGGGGATTGAACAGCTTCCTCAGACCATGGGTGAGGCCCTGGAAGCTTTTGAGGGCAGCACATTCGCAAGAGAGGTGCTCGGAGATCATATTTACACGAAGTATCTGGAAGCAAAGAGTGCAGAGTGGAAGAAGTTTCGCGCGGAAGTAACGGACTGGGAAGTGCAGGAATACCTGTATAAGTTCTAGCGGAGCAGTTTTCAGAAGTTCCCTGATATCAAAACCCGGAGGTGAGCGTTTTGGCAAATATTATTGTGGCATTTTCTAAGCCGGAAGACGCAAAAAGCATAAAAAACATATTGATGAAAAACGGGTTTGAGGTGGTCGCTGTCTGTACATCCGGAGCACAGGTTCTTTCCCAGATGGAAGATTTAAATGGAGGGATCGTAGTGTGTGGCTATCGTCTGACAGATATGCTGTACTCGGAACTGAGGGAATGCATGAGCGCGGAGAATGCCATGCTGATGATCGCGTCTCCAAATAAGTGGTCTGCGGACGCACCACAGGATGTGGTGTGCCTGCCCATGCCATTAAAGGTACATGATCTGGTGGGAACCCTGGAGATGATCGTGCAGGCCCAGGCGAGAAGAAAAAAGAAGCTGCGCCAGCAGCCGAAGCAGAGAAATGAGAAGGAGCGCGCTGTTATTGATCAGGCCAAGGCACTTCTCATGGAGCGCAACAGCATGACGGAGGAGGAAGCACACCGGTACATACAGAAATGCAGCATGGACAGCGGAACCAATATGTATGAGACAGCCCAGATGGTCATCAGTCTGATGTAGGGTGAAGGTATCATGGAATAAATCAGAAATACAGGTAACGAAAACAAATATAGAAATGGAGCGGTTTATGAAATTTACAAAAATGCAGGGAATCGGAAACGATTACGTCTATGTCAATTGTTTTGAGGAACATGTGGAGGATCCGGCGCACGTAGCGCAGCTTGTGAGTGAGCGTCATTTTGGAATCGGGTCAGACGGCCTGATCCTCATCTGCCCGTCCGAGGTGGCAGACTGCCGCATGCGGATGTTCAATGAGGATGGAAGTGAGGGCAGCATGTGCGGCAACGGTATCCGCTGCGTGGGAAAATATGCTTACGATCATGGTATTGTTGACAAGCCGCAGATTTCGGTTGAAACTCTTGGCGGCATCAAATATCTGGATATGAGGATAGCAAACGGAAAAGTGAAAACCGTAAAAGTCGATATGGGCATTCCACAGCTGACCAGTGAGCTGCCGGAGAAAATCCAGGTGGATGGAAAAAAACTTGAGTTTACCGGAATTGATGTTGGAAACCCGCATGCCGTTTATTATGTGGATGATGTAGACAGTCTGGATCTGGAAAAAATCGGTCCGGCTTTCGAGATGCACGAGCGCTTTCCGGACCGCGTCAACAGCGAGTTTATCCGGGTTATTGACCGCAGACACCTGCAGATGCGTGTGTGGGAGCGGGGCAGCGGCGAGACCTGGGCCTGCGGGACCGGTGCAACGGCCAGTGCTGTGGCCAGCATGATGCTGGGCCTGGTGGAAAACACCGTGGAGGTGCAGCTGATCGGAGGAAATCTGGAGATTACCTGGGACCGTGAGAGCGGGCATGTCTATATGACCGGTCCGGCTGTGGAGGTTTTTACCGGTGAGATCGACCTGACACAGTATGAAGAGAAAAATTGAATCTAAAATCCACCCCTTGACACGGATTTCCAATTATGCTAGATTAAAAAGCAGTGGTAATATACAATCTTAAATGCGATGAAAAGAGAAAGTATGCGTGATGAGGTTTTCAGAGAGCTGTCGGATGGTGCGAGGCAGCAACAGCGTGCGCAGAAACTGGTCTTGGAGCAGCCCGCCGAACACATTTTTAAAGCAGTAAGTAGGCCGGGACGGATATCCACCGTTATCGGAATCAAGCGCATGCGAAAGCATGAAGCAGAGTGGTACCGCGTAAGGAGCAAGAAGCGAAAGAATATCCTGCGTCTCTGACAATATCAGGGATGCAGGTTTTTTTATTCCTTTTATTCCTTAAATTGCAATCAGGAGGAAGAATCATGGCAAGTTACAACCACAGCGCCATTGAAAAGAAATGGCGTGAAAACTGGGAGAAAAACCCGATCAATGTCAATGATGGCAAAAAGCCGAAATACTACTGCCTGGATATGTTCCCGTATCCGTCCGGCAGCGGACTTCATGTAGGTCACTGGAGAGGCTACGTTATCTCTGATGTATGGAGCCGTTACCAGATGTTAAAGGGTCATTATGTGATCCACCCGATGGGCTGGGATGCGTTCGGCCTTCCGGCAGAGAACTACGCAATCAAGATGGGTGTTCATCCGGCAAAATCCACCGCCGAGAACATCAAAAACATCAAGCGTCAGATCAACGAGATCGCAGCCATCTATGACTGGGATATGGAAGTAAATACTACCGATCCGGAGTTCTACAAATGGACCCAGTGGATCTTTGTACAGATGTTCAAGAAAGGCCTGGCTTACGAGAAGGAGTTCCCGATCAACTGGTGTCCGTCCTGTAAGACCGGTCTGGCCAACGAGGAAGTTGTAAACGGCTGCTGCGAGCGCTGCGGTTCCCCGGTTACCAAGAAAAACCTGCGTCAGTGGATGTTAAAGATCACCGCCTATGCGGACCGCCTGTTAAACGACCTGGACAAACTGGACTGGCCGGAGAAGGTTAAGAAAATGCAGAGCGAGTGGATCGGAAAATCCTACGGTGCTGAGGTTGATTTCCAGGTTGAGGGAAGAGACGAGAAGATCACCGTTTATACCACCCGTCCGGATACCCTGCACGGCGCAACCTTCATGGTACTGGCTCCGGAGCATGCCCTGGCAAAGAGTCTGGCTACCGATGAGACCAGAGAGGCTGTTGAGAAATACATCTTTGATTCCTCCATGCGTTCCAATGTAGACCGTATGCAGGATAAGGAGAAGACCGGCGTCTTCACCGGAAGCTACGCTATCAACCCGTTAAACGGCGCAAAGGTTCCGATCTGGCTGTCTGATTATGTACTGGCAGATTACGGTACCGGCGCAATCATGTGTGTACCGGCCCACGATGACCGTGACTTTGAGTTCGCAAAGAAATTTAATATCCCGATCATCCAGGTTATCGCAAAGGATGGCAAGGAGATCGAGAACATGACCGAGGCTTATACGGAGGCTTCCGGTACCATGATCAACTCCGGTGAGTGGAATGGCATGGAGTCTTCTGTATTAAAGAAAGAGGCTCCGGCTATGATCGAGAAGATGGGCTTCGGCAAGAAGACCGTCAACTACAAGCTGCGTGACTGGGTATTCTCCAGACAGCGTTACTGGGGCGAGCCGATCCCGATCGTTCACTGCCCGAAGTGCGGCAACGTAGCAGTTCCGGAGGAAGAACTTCCATTAAGACTTCCGGAGGTTGAGAGCTACCAGCCGACCGGTACCGGTGAGTCACCGCTTGCTGCTATTGATGAGTGGGTAAACTGCAAGTGCCCGCAGTGCGGCGGCCCGGCTAAGAGAGAGACCAACACCATGCCGCAGTGGGCAGGTTCTTCCTGGTACTTCCTGCGTTACGTGGACAACCACAACGACAAGGAACTGGTTTCGAGAGAGAAAGCGGACAAGTATCTGCCGGTTGATATGTACATCGGCGGCGTAGAGCATGCAGTCCTGCATCTTCTGTACTCCCGTTTCTACACCAAGTTCCTGCACGACATCGGAGTGGTAGATTTCGATGAGCCGTTCAAGAAGCTGTTCAACCAGGGTATGATCAATGGTAAGAACGGCATCAAGATGAGTAAGTCCAAAGGAAACGTTGTTTCCCCGGATGATCTTGTAAGAGATTACGGCTGTGACGCTCTGAGAATGTACGAGCTGTTCGTAGGACCGCCGGAACTGGACGCAGAGTGGGATGACCGCGGTATCGAGGGCGTTTCCCGTTTCTTAAGCCGTTTCTGGAACCTGGTTCAGGACAGCAAGGACAAAGACATCGCAGAGACCAAAGAGATGGTTCGTCTGCGCCACAAGCTGGTATTCGACATCGAGCAGCGTTTTAACCAGTTCAGCTTAAATACTGTAGTATCCGGCTTCATGGAGTACAACAACAAGCTTATCGAGCTGGCTAAGAAGACCGGCGGCGTCGATAAAGAGACCTTAAAGACCTTTACCATTCTGCTTGCTCCGTTTGCGCCGCATATCGGTGAGGAAATCTGGCAGCAGCTTGGCGGCACCGACAGCGTATTCCACACTCAGTGGCCGGAGTGCGATGAGGAAGCTATGAAGGATGACGAGGTTCAGATCGGCGTTCAGGTCAACGGTAAGGCAAGAGGCGTTGTGACCATTCCGGCTGACGCTTCCAAAGATGTTGCCATTGCGGCAGCAAAAGAAGCTGTAGCAGACAAGATCACCGGAACCATCGTAAAAGAGATTTATGTACCGGGCAAGATCATCAACATTGTCTGCAAATAAGGTTATATATGATCTGCATGAACCGGCATGACCGGCGTACAGATATAAAACTGGCTGTCAGGAAGACCTGACAGCCAGTTTTTTTGCGAGAAAATGCAGCATTTCAATTTTCTTTTTTTCATCGGGCGGCATGCCGGAGGTGATGATGGAAATCAGAAGCGTGGTTTCCTGGTCGGTGAAGGAAATATTGCTTTTCCGGGCATCAGCCTGAAGGGAGAGCAGAGCAGGGAACAGTTCTGCTTTCGACTGGGAGGAAATCTGCGCCGCAATCTTTTCTATGTATTGGAGTTTGACCGGATCCATTGCGGCCAGTCTGGGGTCGTTTTTCCATTCGCCTGGGTTCATAATACCTCCTTGATGATCTGAAAGTTTTCCAGCATCTCAATCATTTCCCGCTCCTTCGGGCCTGCGTAGGGTTTGATGATCTGCAGAAGCTGCATGGGGGAAGCTGGTTTTGGCGTGGAGGGGGAGAGCCCCATGGCGGAGACTTCCTCTCCGTCAAAGAGAGACTGGGCACGCTGCAGTTCCTGGATTTTTACCAGGAGAGAGAACACGCGCTGCTGGGAAACCGGGAGATAGGGAATCGCGGCCTTCAGCATCTGAAGCTTCGGGTCAGCAGTCAGATAATCAAAATCCGTCAGCCTGAACTGATTTTCATTCTTTTCATTCATGGACGGGATCCTTGTTCTTTTTGAAACAGTATATGCGTGGGCAGCTCATATCATGCCGCAGGCAGTCTGCATAGTATAAAGTGTAAGACAAAATACCGTTTGAGCGGCTGATCAGCAGCCGGAAGCCAAAACGGTGACAGGAGCGCAGTAGAATGAAAACAAGACTGGTCATAGATGGAAACGCAGTATATGAGATTGATGAAGAATGCGAGGCGTGCCAGAATGGAGGGCCATATTGCCCGGAGAGAAGAAAACGGATTGAAAAAATGGATAAGAACGAATCGAAGGAAATAGAATCCTGAGAATAGATGGGATAGATAGAAAAACTCCCCCTCGTTCCATGAGGGGGAGTTCCCAAAAATCTGTTTAGCAGAAGCTGCCGCATCCGCCATTGCCGCCGCAGCAGCATAACAGCAGAATGATCCAGATCCAGTTACAGCCGTTATTATGTTCACATCCGCATCCGGAACCGAAACCACATCCGCCGTTACCGCCGCAGCAGCACAGAATGAGAATCAGCCAGATGATGTTACAGCCGTTTCCTCCTGAATTGCAGTCACATCCGCATCCACAGTTTGTAGCAGCCAGATCGCTCATATGAAAAGCCTCCGAAAAGATATTTACAATCCATCATATGAGCGGCGGCCTGTCAGTGTTTCCTTTTTTATTCGCCCTGATACATATATTTGATCAGACGCTCGATATCTTCTTTATCCTGGGCCACGATATCCAGCTCCTTAATGTAACCGTTGGAGAACATGGTTGCCATGGAAAGGTACTGGGACAGCTTGGATTTTAAGTTGATGCGGTCACCTTCCGGAGATACCAGTTCAACCGATCCCTTGCACTGATCGATAATCTTAAAAAATGATTCTACGTCGTTAATGTTCTGAATTTTCATTTAGGGTCCCTCCCTTGTTCGATGTTTGCTTGGTTATCTTTTTGACAAGCAAAAGTATAACAAAAAATTAACAATCATGCAATTGCCAGAACTTCCAAAAATGTACAGAAGAAAATACAAAAACAGTACAGAAATACAAGAGGCAGGATGTCGAAAAAGAAAAAATACCGTCAAAAAATATAATAAAAAAATCCTTGTATTTTCTAAAAATTAGTGGTTCTTTTTTCGAACGGATATGTTATACTGTCTTAGTGCGTTATGAGCGTAGAGATTATTATAGAAGAAACACAGGTGAAATCATGAATCAGTATGAGAATGGCAGAAATTCCGGGACGGGACGCTCCAGGGCCAGGAGCACATCTTATTCCGGCAGTGGAAGAAGTACTTCTGCTGGCAGACAGACGAAAACAGCGGCCGGAAGTGGAAGAAGCAGCGCCTCCTCTTCCAGGAGCACTTCTACAAGAAGTACCTCCGGAAGAACCAGCGCAGGAAGCAGTACAAGGCGTTCTACAGGGAGCAGCGCCAGAACTTCTTCTTCCAGGTCTGGAAGTTATTATTATGAAACAAGACGTCCTTCCTCCGGCAGACATGGTGGAAGACGCGGGGGTCCGGATTTCAGGAAGATCGCGATTGGCGGAGTGATCCTGGTTCTGGCAATTTTCTGTGTTGCTTTTCTTATGAAGAAAGTAACCGGTTCCAAAACAACGAATACGGAGCCGGAAACAGAGATTACCGTTCCTGAGACAGAACTGGAAAAAGAAGTTGCGGTAGACGGCATCAACATCACTGGCATGTCCAGGGAAGAGGCTAAGGCGGCCATCCTCAAGGATTTTCCGTGGGGCATGAAGGTCACCTGGCAGGATCAGAGCTATGACGTGAATGATCTGATGGCAGAAAAGGTGGATTCCCTGCTTCAGGAAATTTACACCGGCGAGCCAAAGGAAAGCTACACCCTGGATACTACCGGCCTGGAAGACGCAGCCGCTAAGGAAGCGGAAACTGTGGCAGGCCTCTGGAACAAGAAGGCAAAGAATGGTTCTATTTCCGAGTACGATGCTTCTTCTGACAAGTTCTTATTCAAGGGAGCAGAAAACGGACTGGCTGTAGATCAGGACCAGTTAAAGGCTGATATTCTCGCAGCCCTGAGCTGCAAGGACTTCACTGCTACGATTGCGGCTACTGTAAATGAAGTAGAGCCGGAGTTCTCCGAGGCAGTCGCAAGAGAAAAATACAAGACCATCGGAACCTTTACTACCAATACCACTTCCAATCAGAAGCGTAATACCAACATCAAGCTGGCTACTCAGGCCATCAATGGCATTGTGCTTCAGCCGGGTGAGGAATTTTCCTTTAACAACCGGGTGGGAGAGCGTACGGAGGCGAAGGGGTATCAGGGCGCTGCAGCGTATAACAACGGTGAAGTCGTGCAGGAGATCGGCGGCGGTGTCTGCCAGGTTTCTTCTACTATGTATAATGCGGTAGTCAAGGCAGGCTTAAAGACCACTATGCGCCGCTCCCATACCTTTGAACCGTCTTATGTAACACCGGGAACCGACGCGACGGTAAGCTGGGGCGGTCCGGACTACAAATTTGTGAACAATTCCAGTGCGGCCATTGGTATCCGCGCAAGCTATTACAATCAGACCTGTACCGTATCCATTTACGGAATTCCGCTTCTGGATGAAGGCGTGACTCATTCCTTAAAATCCACAAAGCTCAGCGAGACGGACCCGCCGGCACCGACCTATGAGGAGGATCCGACTCTGGCACCTGGTACTGAGAAGGTAAAGAGCAACGGAAGCAAGGGCAGCAAGTGGGAAACCCGCCTGATCGTTGCCAAGAATGGTGAGGTGGTAAGCCAGGATGTGGATCACAGCGTTACTTATAAGGGACATACCCCTGTTATCTTAAGAAACAGTACCGGAACCACTGCGGCAGGAACTACCATGGAAGGAGATAGTTCTGTTGCATCCTCCGCAGAACTGACAGGAGAAACTACGGTAGCTGAGAACCACAAGACAAGTGAGTCTGCGACTACGGCAGCTTCTCATGGCGCGGCAGCTGATAAGACCACGGCAGCAGACAAGACCACAGCGGCAGAGACGACTGCAGCGGCAGCTACAACAGCTTCCCAGCAGCCTGTTTCCCATCCGACCGCTGCAGATTCCGGCAACAGCGCAGGCAATGCATCGACTGCTGAAAACAGCGGAAACGCGCCTACCATCGCGCCAAATCCGGGTGTCTGAAATCGAAATCAGGTTTATTGAGAAAATGTAAATTATTTCACAAAACAGGAGTGCTTTTCGCAGGCGCTCCTGTTTCTTTTTCTGACAAAAGCAGCACAAATAAGCGCTTGCTAACTTACATTTTGTGCGGATTGTATGCAAAATAATACGCAGATTTTCTGTTTTCGTGTTTGCAAAACGATAAAAAGTTGCTATAATAAACACAGGTCAGTCTCCTTATGCGGGGAGACTTCACTTTCCGGCGCAATTTTTGCCTGGAAACTTCCTGGCTTTTTGCCAGGTTAAAAGCATATTCACATTTGTAGGAGGATAATCAAATGGCAAGAAAAATGAAAACCATGGATGGTAATCAGGCCGCTGCTCATGCTTCATATGCATTTACTGAAGTTGCTGCTATGTACCCGATTACTCCGTCTTCCGTAATGCCTGAGCATACGGATGAGTGGGCTACTGAAGGCAGAAAGAACATCTTCGGCCGCACAGTACAGATCACTGAGATGCAGTCCGAGGCTGGTGCAGCTGGTGCTGTTCACGGTTCTCTGGTAGCAGGCGCTCTGACCACTACCTATACCGCTTCCCAGGGTCTTCTTCTGATGATCCCGGATCTGTACAAAATCGCTGGTGAGCAGTTACCGGGCGTTATCGATGTATCTGCACGTGCAGTATCTTCTCACGCTCTGAACATCTTCGGTGATCATTCCGACGTTTATGCATGCCGTCAGACCGGCTGCGCTATGCTGTGTGAGTCCAGCGTACAGGAAGTTATGGATTTAACTCCGGTTGCTCATCTGTCTGCAATCAAGGGTAAAGTTCCGTTCATCAACTTCTTCGATGGATTCCGTACCTCTCACGAGATCCAGAAGATCGAGGAGTGGGATTACGATGATCTGGCTGAGATGGCTGACTGGGATGCAATTGCAGAGTATCGTGCAAAAGCATTAAACCCGAACAACCCGTCCCAGAAAGGTTCTGCACAGAACCCGGATATCTTCTTCCAGGCTCGTGAGGCATGTAACTCTTACTACGATGCTCTTCCGAGCGTTGTACAGATGTACATGGACAAAGTTAATGCTAAGATCGGTACCGACTACAAACTGTTTAACTACTACGGTGCTGAGGATGCTGAGCAGGTTATCATTGCTATGGGTTCCGTTAACGATACCATCGAGGAGACCATCGACTACATGAGAAAGACCACCGGCGCTAAAGTTGGTGTTGTAAAAGTTCGTCTGTACAGACCGTTCTGCGCAGAGGCTCTGATCGATACTATCCCGGATACCGTTAAGAAGATCACTGTTCTTGACAGAACCAAAGAGCCGGGTTCCTTAGGCGAGCCGTTATACCTGGATGTTGTTGCAGCATTAAAGGGCAGCAAGTTCGACCAGGCTGAGATCTTCTCCGGCCGTTATGGTCTTGGTTCCAAAGATACCACTCCGTCTCAGATCGTTGCTATCTATGAGAACAGCACCATCAAGAGATTTACCACCGGTATCGTAGATGATGTTACCAACCTGTCCCTGCCGGTAGGTGCTCCGCTTGTTACCACTCCGGAAGGAACCACTAACTGTAAGTTCTGGGGTCTTGGTGCAGATGGTACCGTAGGTGCTAACAAGAACTCCATCAAGATCATCGGCGATAACACCGATATGTACGCTCAGGCTTACTTCGATTATGACTCCAAGAAATCCGGCGGTGTTACCATGTCTCACCTTCGTTTCGGTCATAAGAAGATCAAATCCACCTACCTGATCCATCAGGCAAACTTCGTAGCATGCCACAACCCGGCATACGTTCGTAAGTACAACATGGTTCAGGAGCTGGTTGACGGCGGTACTTTCCTGTTAAACTGCCCGTGGACTCACGAGGAGCTGGACAAGCACCTTCCGGGTCAGATGAAGAAATTCATCGCTGATCACAACATCAACTTCTACACCATCGACGGTGTTAAGATCGGTATCGAGACCGGCATGGGCCCGACCCGTATCAACACCATCTTACAGTCCGCATTCTTCAAACTGACCGGTATCATTCCGGAGGAGAAAGCAATCGACCTGATGAAGGCTGCTGCTCAGAAGACCTACGGCCGTAAGGGTGAGGACGTTGTTAAGAAGAACTGGGCTGCTATCGATGCTGGTGCAACCGGCGTTGTTAAGGTAGAGGTTCCGGAGAGCTGGAAGAACTGCGAGGATGAGGGACTTGATTACAAGACCGTTTCCGGCGACAGAAAAGACGTTGTTGATTTCGTTAACAACATCCAGACCAAAGTCAGCGCTCAGGAAGGTAACAACTTACCGGTATCTGCATTCAAAGAGTATGTAGATGGTAATACCCCGTCCGGTTCTGCAGCATTCGAGAAACGTGGTATCGCTGTAGACGTTCCGGTTTGGAATTCCGAGAACTGTATCCAGTGTAACTTCTGTTCTTATGTCTGCCCGCACGCTGCAATCCGTCCGGTTGCTATGACCGAGGAAGAGGCTGCTAAGGTTGAGGGCGCTACCTTACCGTTAACCGGTATGCCGCAGTACAAGTTCACCATCGCTGTATCTGCACTTGACTGTACCGGTTGTGGTTCTTGTGCAAACGTATGTCCTGGCAAGAAGGGCGAGAAGGCTCTTACCATGGATAAGCTTGACAAGCACCTTGACGAGCAGAAGACCTTTGATTACGCAGTAACCCTGCCGATCAAAGAGGATGTTGTTGCTAAATTCAAAGAGACCACCGTTAAGGGTTCCCAGTTCAAACAGCCGTTACTTGAGTTCTCCGGCGCATGTGCTGGATGTGGTGAGACTCCGTACGCTAAGCTGATCACCCAGCTGTTCGGTGACAGAATGTACATCTCCAACGCAACCGGATGTTCTTCTATCTGGGGTAACTCTTCACCGTCTACTCCTTACACCGTAAACGCTAAAGGCCAGGGTCCGGCATGGGATAACTCTCTGTTCGAGGATGCTGCAGAGTTTGGTTACGGTATGTTACTGGCTCAGAACGCAATCCGTGATGAGTTAAAGGAGAAGGTAGAGCAGGTTGCAGCAAACGAGAACGCTTCTGACGAAGTGAAGGCTGCATGCAAAGAGTACTTAGATACCTTCACCGTAGGTGCTACCAATGGTACTGCTACCGATAAGTTAGTTGCAGCTCTGGAAGGCATTGACTGCCCGACCTGCAAGTACATCGTAGCAAACAAGAACTACCTGGCTAAGAAGTCCCAGTGGGTATTCGGTGGTGACGGATGGGCTTACGATATCGGCTTCGGCGGCGTAGACCATATCCTTGCTTCCGGTAAGGACATCAACGTTATGGTATTCGATACCGAGGTTTACTCCAACACCGGCGGTCAGTCCTCCAAGGCTACCAAGACTGGTGCTGTAGCTCAGTTCGCAGCTGGCGGTAAAGAGACTAAGAAGAAAGATCTTGCAAGCATCGCAATGTCTTACGGCTATGTATACGTAGCTCAGATCTCCATGGGTGCTGATTACGCTCAGACTGTTAAGGCTATCGCTGAGGCAGAGGCATATCCGGGTCCGTCCCTGATCATGGCTTACGCTCCGTGTATCAACCATGGTATCAAGAAGGGCATGAGCAAAGCTCAGACCGAGGAGAAGCTGGCAGTTGAGACCGGTTACTGGAACAACTTCCGTTACAACCCGGCTGCTGAGAAGAAGTTCAGCCTGGACAGCAAGGCTCCGAACATGGAAGGCTATCAGGACTTCCTGAAGGGCGAGGTTCGTTACGCATCTCTGGCTATGAAGAATCCGGAGAGAGCAGCTACCCTGTTCGCTAGAAACGAGGCAGAGGCTAAGGAGCGTTACGAGTACCTGACCAAGCTGGTTAAGCTGTACGGTGACGACAACGAGTAATCGTTCGTGAGAAATTCAATATAAATCGTTCATAGCTGTCCCGGTCCGCCGGGCAGCATGAGCGGGTCAGTTCCGGATGGAATGACTTGTGCTGTAGCGGAAAAAAAGCTCCCGAACCTGCTTTCGCAGGCCGGGAGCTTTTTTGTACAGATGGAATCGGGAAACGCCAGTCGAAAAATACAGGGGACCGGAGCATTTTTCAACTGGCGTTTCCAGCAACTGTATCATTTAGGCGAAAATTGCACCAAGCAGTCCGTAGGATAAAAGAGACATGATCACGGTAGCCATGATAATTCCAATGAGGATGGCGCCGATGGCTTTGCCGAATTTCATGTGAAGCAGGGCGGCCACCAGGGAGCCGGTCCAGGCGCCGGTGCCTGGAAGCGGGATGCCTACAAAAAGAACCAGGCCCCAGAATCCGAATTTTTCAATCTGTCCTTTGTTTTTATCGGCTTTTTGCCGGATCCAGACAGCAAACTTTCCAAGTCCGGGAATGCGTTCCATGACATTCAGGATTTTTTCAATGAGCAGCAGGATGAATGGAATCGGGAGCAGGTTTCCGATCACGCAGATGGGAATGGCCCGCAGGATCGGAACATTTAAGAGGGCGGGGGATGCAGCGAGCAGTCCGCCTCGCAGCTCCAGGATCGGGATCATGGAGATGATAAAGATGATCACTTCGCCGGATACTTTTCCCCCAAGCAGGGAAGCAAGTCCCTGTACAAGAGTATCAGTCATAACATATCCTCACTTTTCTGTATGAAATTGTGTGAATTTGCCGGAAATATCAGGAAATATCCTGCACTAGCGCCGGCCAAAAAGTCACATACGGTTTATTATAGGAGAAAGTACAGAAAAATTCAATTGCTTCCGCAGATTCGTTTATAAAAAATACTATGTTGATTTTCCCCAGAATATGCTAAAATGTAACGAGTGCAAGAGAGCCAGAAGCATGCTTGCATGCTTATGGCGAACGACGAGGCAATCGAGTGACGAAGTCACGAGAACGAGTGCAAGAGAGAAAGGACAGGCAGATAAGCTATGAAGCGGTTGTGGAAGATACTGGGGATTCTGTTGGGAACGGCACTGCTGCTCAATGTGGTAACAGAGATTCTGAATCGAAAATCCTTTGTGGGAACGGTTCGTTTTATGATTCATGCGCCGATGGTATTCTTGCTGGATACGCTGCTGCTTCTGGCCCCGTTTCTGCTGGTATTTTTTACAAGGCACAAAGTATTTTTGGCGGTTGTGTTCTTGGTGATCGGCTTTGCTGCGGCAATTATCAATAGTGTGCTTCTGGTGTTCCGGACAACGCCGTTTACTGCGGCGGATCTTCGTCTGGTGAAATATGCTGCAACACTTCTGACAACCTATCTGACCTGGTGGCAGATTATTCTGATGGCAGCGGCAGCTGTGGCAGCTATCCTTTTTTGCGTGCTGCTCTGGCGAAAGGCACCGGTGGATCTGCAGAAAGTAAACCTTACAGAGTCCGGCTGTGTGGCTGCTGTAACCATGCTGGTAATCTGGGGAATGTTGAATTTTTCAGTTGCCTCCGGCCGTGTGGCACTTCATTTTGGAAACATCGGCCAGGCCTACAAGGATTATGGAGTGGCGTACTGTTTTGCCAACTCTCTGTTGAATACAGGGATTGACAAGCCGGACGGTTATGACACGGAAGCGGTGGATCAGCTTGAGAGCGAGGAGCAGACCCAGGTGGAGGTTCCGAAAACCATAGAAGGACGTTATCCGAATATCATCATGCTTCAGCTGGAATCTTTTTTTGATCCGACACTATGGCGAAATAATCCGGTGCAGGGTGATCCCATTCCGATGTTTCATTTCCTGGAACGAAATTTTCCATCCGGATATTTAAGCGTTCCGTCTGTAGGAGCCGGCACAGCCAATACAGAGTTTGAATGTATCAGTGCCATGAATCTGGATTTTTTCGGTCCGGGTGAATATCCGTACAAGACGATCCTGCAGAAAACGGCCTGCGAGAGTATGGCCTTTGATATGAAAAATCTGGGCTACAAGGCTCATGCGGTGCATAATAATGAGGCAACCTTCTATGACCGCCACAAGGTATTTGCCCAGCTTGGATTTGATACGTTTACCCCCATCGAATACATGTATGACATTGAGCGGAATCCGACTGGCTGGTGTAAGGACAAGGTACTGGTGGGAGAAATTGAAAAAGTACTGGATTCCTCGATCGGAAGTGATTTTGTATACACGATTTCCGTACAGGGGCATGGAAAATATCCGTCTTTTGAGTATTACTGCGAGCAGATCCATGAGATGGATGAATTTGTGGGGCAGCTGATCAATATGCTGAATACCCGTATGGAACCGACCGTTCTGGTGCTGTATGGAGACCACCTGCCGGGTTTTGAGTGGACAGCTCAGGAGATGGAGAATGAAAGCCTCTTCCAGACAAAATATGTTGTGTGGAACAATGTGAATCTCCCGGCGGTGAAACGGAATGTAGAGGCATACCAGCTTGCGGCGCATGTGCTGAATATGCTGGATATCCATGAAGGAACCATGCTGCGTTTTCATCAGCGGCATCTGGATGCCTGGGATACGGATACCCAGAGCTACCTGGATGCGATGAAGCTCCTCCAGTATGATATCCTGTATGGTGATCATGAGGTTTATGGAGGAGAATCTCCGTATCAGGCAACACAGCTGGAGTTTGGGGTTACACCGATCATCCAGGGAACTACAGTGCATAATACGGATCAGGTGATCGTATTCGGAGGACCGTTCAACATCTGGTCTAAGATTTGCGTGAACGGGAAGGCTGCAGATACCCAGTATTATTCAAAGACAAGGCTGATCGCAAAGGGTGTGGAACCAAAAGAAAAAGAAGAAATTACAGTACAGCAGGTGGGACGCGACAAGATCCATCTTGGAACGGCAAGAAAGAAACAATAAATGATACCGGAAGAAGAGTAGCAGACAGGAGACTAGAACTATGAATATTCAGGAAGAATGGGAACTGCATAAGCCGAAAAAGAAGACCTGGGGACGTTTTCTGCGGGTAATATTCGGGCGAACCACATTTGTGATCACGGCACTTCTGATCCAGCTTGTGATCCTCTGTCTGAGCTTTCAGTGGCTGCGGGAACATGTATTTTACCTGTATGGCGGCTTTGTTGGACTGAGTGCGGTTGTTGTGATCTACATTATCAATAAAAATCAGAATCCATCTTATCAGCTTTCCTGGATCATTCCTGTGCTGGTGTTTCCGGTGTTTGGCGCATTGTTTTATCTGTTTGTGGAGACGCAGCCGGGAACCCGGGCCATTGACAGGAGACTGAAAGAAATTATAAAGGAAACGGAATCGATGCTGAGACAGCGGCCGGAGGTTATGGAACGTCTGTACCGTGAAAGCCGGGGAACTGCGCGGCTGGCCTACTATATGAACAGGTATGGAGGATATCCAATCTGGGAAAACACCAGCGCACAGTATTTTCCGCTGGGAGATGACATGTATCCGGTGCTTCTGGAGGAACTGAGGAAAGCAGAACGTTATATTTTCATGGAATATTTTATCGTGGAAAAAGGCGAAATGTGGGACAGTATTCTGGAAATCCTGAAAGAGAAGGCGGCCGCCGGTGTGGAAGTGCGTTTTATGTACGATGGTATGTGCTGTCTTACCCTGATGCCTTACGGATATCCAAAGCAGCTGGAAAAATACGGAATCCACTGCAAGATGTTTTCTCCGGTGCGTCCGGTCCTTTCTTCCTATCAGAATAACCGCGACCACCGTAAGATCACAGTCATTGATGGCCACACTGCCTTTACCGGCGGAGTGAATCTGGCAGACGAGTACATTAACCGCAAGGTGCGGTTTGGACACTGGAAGGATACCGCCATTATGCTGAAGGGTGATGCGGCCACCGGATTTCTGATGATGTTTCTGCAGATGTGGAATATTACAGAACACAGAACGGATGATTATGCCCAGTATCTGTACCGGCCGGCTGCTTCAAACCCGAAAGAGCCGGACGGTACCGGCTTTGTGATGCCATACGGGGACAGTCCGCTGGATAACGAGACAGTAGGACAGCATGTTTATATGGATATTTTAAACGAATCCCGCTATTATGTGCATATCATGACACCGTATCTGATCCTGGACAGTGATATGATCACTTCACTGACGTTTGCGGCAAAGCGCGGTATTGAGACGATCATCATCATGCCGCATATTCCAGACAAGATCTACGCGTACCTGCTGGCCAGGTCTTATTACGCGGAGCTTCTGCAGGCCGGCGTAAAGATTTACGAATATATACCGGGCTTTGTGCACGCGAAAGTATTTACCAGCGACAACACCAAGGCAGTGGTAGGCTCCATCAACATGGACTACCGGAGCCTGCATCTGCATTTTGAGTGCGCCGTGTACTTGTTCAGGAATCCGGCTGTACAGCAGGCCGAAGCCGACTTCCAGGAAACCCTGAAACACTGTCAGGAGATCACACTGGAAGACTGCAGAACCTATCCGATGCCGAAGAAGATCGCGGGTAAGGTGCTGCGGCTGTTTGCGCCGCTGATGTAAAATTTAGTAATGCCGTACCTCTGCGGCTGACCGGATCTTCTGAATGACAGGTTCGGCGGCCTCGGAGGTGAAATACTGGAAGGTGCATGCTGGCACCTTCTTTTTTAGTGCTTCAAAGTTGCCGCCTCTGATCAGGCAGCGTACCTCGGAGGCGCTGATGGCACCGTCCTCATCGGCCTTTCGCGGGATGATGTTGCAGCCAAGGCCTGCGGCTGTCAGTTCCTCTGCCATCACCTGATTGTAGATGCCGGTTACCTGGCTAAAGGGTTCTTCGCCCACGAAGCGGTCGGTCACGGACAGGGCCTTGGCAATGCGCAGAAAGACCTGAATATCCAGCTTGGCGTGGGACCGGATGACAGTGTCGGAGTCTTTTAAAAAGTAGGATGGGAAGGTGGCGTTGGAAATCATGTAGGGACCGGTTTCGTGGCAGATCACATTTGGAAGATCTGCGCAGCCCTCTGCCACCAGCCGTTTGCGGACGGAGAAAGGAACGAGGGAGACATCTTCGGATACCACAAACACATGGAGCAGATCTACGGCTGAGGCTGCCTGCTCTAAGAGGTAGCGGTGACCCAGGGTGAAGGGGTTGGCATTCATGATGACAGCACCGGTTTTCACAGGCGGAGCCGGATTTCCTTCTGTTGCCGTGAAATCTGCGGTTTCTTTCTGCAGCCGCTTCAGATAATCGGCAAAGCCGGTCCTGCGGTTTTCCATGAAAACAACTTTGCCTTCTACCCGGGCAATTTCGTAAAAGCCCAGATCACCAAAGAAACGCGCAGTATTACATTTTGTATACAGAAAGAGACTGGTGTTGCCGCGGCTGTACTGAAACTCGATCAGATGGGAGATGATCTGGTTCATCAGGCCTTCTCCCTGATGCTCGGAAGAAACAGCCATACAGCGCAGTGTGTTGGCAAAACAGGATCCGGTTGCCACAAGATCGTAATTATCATCGAACAGTCCGATGCTGTAATCGAGGTTTTTGTCCCGCTCGATTCCTTCTTTTTCTAATAATGCGTCCATCTGGCGCACAGCGCGCTTATCGGTGGGTAAAATTCTGCTTACGGTATAGTCTGACATCACTCATAATTCCTCCGGATTTCGTATTGCCCCTAGTATAACGCATTCGCGGAGAAAATGCGAATATATCCTGAGTTATGGGGGATATTTGTAAATATCTATAGTATGGAAGAGAAGGAGATCCTTATATGAATAACGAAGAAAATGTGAATCAGAACGATGCCCGGGCTATCCTGGATGGCAGCAACGGCAAACACAAAATCTGTCTGCTTTCCATTATCGGAGAAGTGGAAGGCCATGAAAATCTTTCCGGCAATACGAAAACCACCAAATATGACCAAATCCTGCCAAAGCTGGCGCAGCTGGAAGATGACGACAGCGTGGAAGGCCTTCTGGTATTGCTAAATACTTCTGGAGGTGATGTAGATGCCGGCCTGGCCATTGCGGAGATGATCGCCTCTCTTTCCATGCCGACGGTATCCCTGGTCCTGGGCGGCAGCCATTCCATCGGAGTGCCGCTTGCAGTGTCAACAGATCATTCCTTTATTGTGCCGACTGGGACCATGATGGTGCATCCTGTGCGGATGAGCGGGACCGTGATCGGGGCTTCCCAGACTTATGAGTATTTTGAGATGATCCAGGACCGGATCCTGACTTTTGTGAGTGAGCACGCAAAGATCGCCTACGATCAGGTGAAGAAGCTGATGCTGAACACGGAAATGCTGACGAAAGATCTCGGTACTGTGCTGGTAGGCCAGGATACGGTAAAGGCCGGACTGATCGATGAGGTTGGAGGGATCCGGGAGGCACTTAGGTATTTGTATCAGCAGATTGAAGCAGGAGCGTAAGCTCTGTCGGGACCGTTTGGGAATCCTGTGTCCGGTTTTCCGTGGCTTGCATTTCCTGATATTTTTTTGTATACTAACTACATTGGGAAAGAGGAGGCCGAAGTTTGTGGCAGCGAAGAAACAGCAAAATCGAGTAAATTCAGACAGAACGGGAAAAGCGGCAGGCAGTAGAAAGTCTGTGCGTTCCGGTGCTCAGGGAGCGTCAGAAGGACGCAAACCGGGCAGACCGAGGCGGGTCCAGGAGCCGGAACCGGAGCAGGAGGGACTGGTCCGTGCAGAGGTCATTGTGTTAGGGTCATTTGCTCTGGCTGTGCTTTTATTTTTGAGCAATTTTCATTTGTGCGGATTTGCAGGTGATTTCTTAAGAGGAATCCAGATTGGCCTGTTTGGCCTTCCGGGCTATGTGGCTCCGCTGGTTCTCTTTATCGGAACCTGCTTTTATCAGGCCAACCGCGAAAACCGGATTGTACTGCAAAAGACCGTTGCTACGGCCGCAGCGTTTTTCCTGTTATGTGGTTTTTCACAGATGATGTTCGGGCAGCAGCCGGAAGCAGGGAAAGGCATTTTTGAATATTACCGCCTTTCAGCAGCATCCGGTATGGGCGGAGGCCTGTTTGGAGGCCTGCTGTTTGGCGGAATCCGTGCCTTTATCGGAAGTATCGGAGCATTTCTGGTCATGGCGGTTGGAATGATCATCTGCATGGTGTGCATTACCCAGCGCTCTTTTGTGAAAGCGGTAAAACGTCACAGCGATGTGGCCTATCAGCACGCAAGAGAAGATATGGAGCGGCGCCGTGAGCTTTATGCCGAGCGTCAGGAAGAACGAAGGCGTCTTCGGGAGGAGCAGCGGGTGCGGGGCGTGAATTTGGGTTCCACGAAGCTGTCAGCTTCTGACAATGAAGATGCAGAGGATATGCCGCAAGAAGGCTTCGAAGCTGGCAGGGATGGCAGCAATGAAGAAGATTACGGGAAAAGCAGTGAAGATGGCGGCAGCGCAGACCTGCAGGCCGGCAGTCAGGCTGCGGATGAGGCGTCAGAGGAGGCTCCGGCTCCCGGAACATCGCGCGGGCGGCGCCTGTCTCCGGAGGAAGCCATGGAACCGGATCTGTCGGATATTTTTACAGGCAGTATTACCATGCCGGAAGATGACTATGATCTGGAGGCAGCGGCAAAGCGCCTGACAGAGTCCGGTTTTGGACAGTTTGAGCAGGCGGGGGAGGTTTTTACCGGCGGTGCCAGAAGACTGGATGAAGAATCCGCGGTGAATCCGGCGCATGATCAGACAGTGCTGTCAGGGCATCAGCAGGAACCGGAGCAGATTCAGGATGAGGCTCCGTGGGATGAGCCTGCAAAAGCAGAACATGAGGAGTGTACATATACCCGGCCGCAGGAGCCTGCATGGCAGGAGGCAGCCCCGGAGGAGTATCTTCCAGAGCCGGATGTGGCTTACACCGTTAAGACGGAGCAGAACACCGATTTCGCAATCCCGGAAGGGAACAAGCATGTGGTAACAGCCGGCGGCAAGGTGATCGATACCGATACCGAGGCTCTTCAGAAGAAGCTGGAGTCTGCAAAGAAAGCGGCAGCAGCGAAGAAAGAAGCAGAAACTGCAGACAGTGAAGCGACTGTGGAACAGCAGATTCAGGAAACGGAAGAGGAACCGAAGAAGGAATATGTCTATCCGCCCCTCAGCCTCTTAAAGCGCGGCGGCAGAAATTCCGGCGGCTATTCTGAGCAGGAGTACCGGGAGACAGCTGTGAAGCTGCAGCAGACGCTCCGGAATTTTGGCGTTGGCGTTACCGTGACGAATATCAGCTGCGGCCCTTCTGTTACCCGTTATGAGCTTCATCCGGAGCAGGGGGTCAAGGTCAGCAAGATCGTGGGTCTGGCCGATGACATCAAATTAAGCCTGGCTGCGGAGGATATCCGTATTGAGGCGCCGATCCCGGGCAAGTCTGCCGTGGGTATTGAGGTTCCGAACAAGGAGAAAACATCCGTATTCCTGCGTGACCTGCTGGAGTCTGATACCTTCCAAAAGCACCCGTCAAAGCTGGCTTTTGCGGTTGGTAAAGACATCGGAGGTCAGGTTGTGGTGACGGATATTGCCAAGATGCCGCATCTGCTGATCGCGGGCGCTACCGGATCCGGTAAGTCTGTCTGCATCAATACCATCATCATGAGCATCATCTACAAGGCAGATCCGGAGGATGTCAAGCTTATCATGGTAGACCCGAAGGTCGTAGAGCTCAGTGTATATAATGGTATCCCGCATCTTCTGATCCCGGTCGTGACGGATCCGAAGAAGGCATCCGGCGCGTTAAACTGGGCAGTGGCAGAGATGACGGATCGTTACAAGAAGTTTGCCAAATACGGAGTGCGTGACGTAAAGGGATACAACGCGAAGATTGAAACTATTCAGGATATCGAAGATGAGAACAAACCGAAGAAGCTGCCGCAGATCGTCATCATCGTTGATGAGCTTGCGGATCTGATGATGGTGGCTCCGGGCGAAGTAGAGGATGCCATCTGCCGTCTGGCCCAGCTGGCCCGCGCGGCAGGCATTCATCTGGTCATCGCGACCCAGAGACCGTCTGTCAATGTCATCACCGGTCTCATCAAGGCCAACGTGCCGTCACGAATCGCGTTCTCCGTTTCTTCCGGAGTGGATTCCCGTACCATTATTGACATGAATGGCGCGGAAAAGCTTTTAGGAAAGGGTGATATGCTCTTTTATCCGGCAGGCTTCCCGAAGCCGCAGCGAGTGCAGGGCGCCTTTGTCTCAGATACGGAAGTCCAGCAGGTAGTGGACTTCTTAACCGAGCAGGGGCTTAGCGCCCAGTACAGTCCGGAGGTGGAAAACAGTATGAATTCGGCTCCTTCTGCCCAAGCCTCCGGCCCGTCTAACAGCCGGGACGAGTACTTTGAGCAGGCAGGCCGTTTCATAATAGAAAAAGAAAAGGCATCCATTGGAATGCTGCAGCGCATGTTCAAGATTGGATTCAACCGTGCCGCAAGAATCATGGACCAGCTGGCAGAGGCCGGTGTGGTCGGAGAGGAAGAGGGAACAAAGCCCCGCAAGGTTCTTATGACCATGGAAGAGTTTGATCAGATCATTTAATCCACACTACACATGAAAAGGGAGGAATCTGGCTATGAAAACAGATATCGAAATCGCGCAGGAGGCGGTAAAGCTTCCAATCAAAGAGGTTGCAGAGAGCTATGGAATTGTTGAGGATGATCTGGAACTGTACGGTAAGTATAAGGCAAAGATCACGGATGAACTGTGGCAGCAGGTTAAAGACCGTCCGGACGGAAAACTGGTTCTGGTAACTGCCATCAATCCGACTCCGGCAGGAGAAGGAAAGACTACCACAAGCATTGGCCTGGCAGATGCTCTTACAAGACTTGGAAAAAAGACCATGATCGCGCTGCGTGAGCCATCTCTGGGACCGTGCTTCGGCATTAAGGGCGGAGCAGCAGGCGGCGGATTTGCCCAGGTTGTTCCGATGGAGGATTTAAACCTTCATTTTACCGGTGATTTCCATGCCATCACTTCTGCCAATAACCTTCTGGCAGCACTCCTGGATAACCACATCCAGCAGGGCAACGCTCTTCAGATTGATACCAGACAGATCCTCTGGAAACGCTGCCTGGACATGAACGACCGTGTACTGCGTAATGTGGTGGTTGGCCTTGGCGCAAAGGCCGACGGCGTGGTTCGTGAGGATCATTTTGTCATCACCGTAGCTTCCGAGATCATGGCAATTCTGTGCCTGGCCAATGACATGAATGATTTAAAAGAGCGTCTCGGCAAGGTCATTGTCGCATATAATTATGCCGGAGAGCCGGTTACCGCAGCGCAGTTAAACGCAGTAGGTGCCATGGCGGCCCTGTTAAAGGATGCCATCAAGCCGAACCTGATCCAGACTCTGGAGCATACCGGAGCCCTGGTACACGGCGGACCGTTCGCGAATATTGCCCATGGCTGCAACAGTGTGCGCGCGACCAAGACAGCCTTAAAGCTGGCTGATATCGTGGTAACCGAGGCTGGATTCGGCGCAGATCTGGGCGCTGAGAAATTCCTGGATATCAAGTGCCGCAAGGCAGACTTAAAGCCGAATGCAGTGGTTCTGGTGGCAACCGTCCGCGCGTTAAAGTACAACGGCGGTGTGCCGAAGACCGAGCTTTCCGCAGAGAACCTGGATGCTTTAAAGAAGGGTATTGTGAACCTGGAGAAGCACATTGAAAATCTGCAGAAATTTGGTGTTCCGGTTGTGGTAACCTTAAACTCCTTTGTGACCGATACGGAAGCAGAGTATGCGTTCATCCGCGATTTCTGTGAGGAGCGTGGCTGTGAGTTCGCTCTTTCTGAGGTATGGGCAAAAGGCGGAGAGGGCGGAGAAGCCCTGGCACAGAAGGTTCTTGACACCCTTGCAAATAAGGAGAGCCATTACCATGCCCTGTACCCGGATGAGATGAGCTTAAAGGATAAGGTAAAGACCATTGCCACCGAGATTTACGGCGCGGATGGTGTTTCCTATGCACCGGCTGCATCCAAAGCGCTGGCCCGCATTGAGGAGATGGGCTTTGGCAATCTTCCGGTCTGCATGGCGAAGACTCAGTACTCCCTGTCCGATGACCAGACCAAGCTGGGACGTCCGACCGGATTTACCATCAATGTGCGTGATGCTTATGTATCCGCTGGAGCCGGCTTCGTGGTAGTGCTGACCGGGGCCATCATGACCATGCCGGGACTTCCGAAGAAACCGGCGGCAGATGGCATTGATGTGGATGAAAATGGTGTGATCACCGGATTATTCTAATTTGAAATTGTCGCGAAGGCGTGGGCTGCTCTGGCAGCTGCGCTTTTTGCGTGGAAGTCCGCTATGCCAGAATTTTGCGCAGTGCAAACGAAAGCAGACGGATAGAAATTAAGAAAGGACAGACAAGAGTATGACGATAAAAGACTGGTTAGAGGGACTTTCTTACAAGCTGGTTCAGGGAAGCCTGGACGTGGAGGTAAACGAGGTTGTGTACGACTCCAGAAAGGCTGCTCCTGGCGCGGTGTTTGTCTGCATGAAGGGTACGAAAATCGATTCCCATGATTTTATTCCTCAGGTGACAGAGGCAGGAGTAAAGGTACTTGTGACCGAGCATCCGGTGGAGACACCGGAGGATGTCACTGTGGTGGAGACCGAAAACGGAAGAGAGGCGCTGGCTCTGTTATCGGCAGCACGCTTTGGCTATCCATCCCGGAAGCTTACCATGATCGGGGTAACCGGTACCAAGGGAAAGACCACCACCACCCATATGATCAAGACCATTCTGGAGACTGCCGGTAAAAAGACCGGTATGATTGGTACCAATGGCGTTTACATCGGAGAAGAACATTTTCCAACCGTGAATACCACACCGGAATCCTATGATCTGCACCGCTATTTCGCGAAGATGGTGGAAGCTGGCTGTGAGTGCTGCGTGATGGAGGTTTCCTCCCAGGCCATGAAGATGCACCGGGTGGCAGGTATTCACTTCAACTATGGGCTCTTCACCAACATTTCTCCGGATCACATCGGAAAAGATGAGCACGCGGACTTTGCGGAGTATTTATATTACAAGAAACAGCTGTTCCACCAGTGTGACCGTGCCCTGATCAACGTGGATGATGAACATATTGACGATATTGTAAAAGACATTCCGTGCGCATGGACCGGATTTGGCCTGAAAGAGGGCGCCGGTTTCCAGGCAGAGAACATTCATTATGTCTCTGAGCCGGATTTTGTGGGCGTGGAGTTTGATATCAGGGGCGAGCACCAGATTCCGGTGCGTGTCAGCATCCCTGGCAAATTTAATGTATACAATGCGCTGGCGGCAGCAGCGGTTACTCTGTGGGTTGGTGTTCCGGCAGAAAAGCTGCAGCATGCCCTGGAGCACCTGAAAATCAACGGCCGTATGGAGATTGTATACACCTCTGAGAAGTGCTGCGTCATCGTAGACTACGCCCACAACGCAGTCAGCATGGAGAGCCTTCTGGCAACGCTTAGGGAGTACCATCCGAAGCGTCTGGTAGTAGTCTTTGGCTGCGGTGGAAACCGCTCGAAGGACCGTCGTTACTCTATGGGGGAGATTGGCGGCCGCATGGCGGATCTGTCCATCATCACCGCAGACAACTCCCGGTTTGAAAAGGTGGAGGATATCATTGCGGATATCCGCGGCAGCATTGAGAAGACCGGCGGTAAATTCATTGAGATTCCGGACCGGAAAGAGGCCATTACCTACAGCATCACTCACGCGGAGCCGGGCGATATGATTGCCATCATTGGCAAGGGCCATGAGGACTATCAGGAGATCAACGGTGTGCGTTACCCATTCCTGGACCGTGCGGTGGTGGAAGAGGTTGTGAAGAATTTGTAAGGGAACATGTGTGCGGCAGGCTTTGAAAAGCAGGAATGCGAAAACAGAGCCTGCAGGCACTTGGAAGAAAAGAAACAGGAAAAGAGATCCGGAAATGGAAAATATAACGGTAAAAGAGATTGTGGCTGCCACGGGCGGCCGGCTTCTGTGTGGAAACGAAACACAGAAGATTGCACATTTGAGCATTGATTCGAGAACCATGAAGGGAAATGACCTGTTTGTGCCGCTCATTGGGGAAAAGGTGGATGCGCATCGTTTTATAGAGCAGGCCTTTGGCGCGGGCGCGGTGGCTGTGCTGACTTCCGAGCATGATACGGCAGAGGATGTGGAGCATGCCTGGATCCGTGTGGCTGATACCAAAAAGGCGCTGCAGGACATCGGCCGCTATTACCGCAGCCGGTTAAGCCTGCCGCTTGTGGGCATCACCGGAAGTGTGGGAAAGACCACGACCCGTGAAATGGTGGCAGCAGCACTTTCCGCGAAGTACCAGGTATACAAGACTCCGGGAAATTCCAACAGCCAGGTGGGGGTGCCAATCACGCTGTCTGAGATTACTTCCGCCGATGAGATTGGTGTGCTGGAACTTGGCATGAGCATGCCGGGGGAACTGACCGTCATCGCAAAGATTGCCCAGGTAGATATGGCTGTGATCACCAATGTTGGCATCACCCATATTGAACAGCTGGGAAGTCAGGAAAACATTTATCATGAGAAGCTGACTATTCAGGATGGTTTAAAGGATGGCGGCATTCTGTTCTTAAATGGGAATGACCCGCTGCTAAAAGATACAAAAGCCAAAGCGGGCTGCCGTACCGTATATTACGGAACTAGAGAGAATTCCGAGTACCGGGCCGAGGATATCCGCAGCGAGGATGGCTACCCGGTGTTTACCGCAAACTGCCGTGGAGAAAAGTATATGGTGCGCTTAAGCATCATGGGGCGCCACAATGTGCTGAATGCCATGGTGGCTTTGGCTGTAGCAGATTTAAGCGGAGTTCCGCTTTCCGGCGCAGTGAAGAGCCTGGCTGCCTTTACCGGATTCAAAAACCGCCAGCAGATCGCGGAGAAAAATGGAGTTACCATTATTGATGACACCTACAACGCGAGTCCGGTTTCCATGAAGGCTGGTCTGGAGGTCCTGGAGGCGAAAGCAAAGGGACGCCGTATTGCGGTGCTTGCTGATATGAAGGAGCTGGGACCGGATTCCCCGAAGTTCCATTATGAGGTCGGAAGCTGGATGAAATCCCATCCGGTGGATATTCTGTTTACTTATGGAGAACTGGCAGAACAGATTGCGCGCGGAGCAAAGCGTGCCGGCATGAAAGCAGAGTATCTTCATTTTGATGAGAACCAGCGGGATGCGCTGGCTGAGAGCGTAAAGGCAAAGCTGCAGCCGGGCGACTGTGTGCTCTTAAAGGGCTCCAACAGCATGAAGCTGGGGGAGGTGGCAGCAAGGCTGCTGAAAGATTAAAACAGGCAACAGACAGGAGTATATATGGCAGATCAGTATGCCAGCATCATTATAGATATTTCCCATGAAGACGTAGACCGGGTATTCCAGTACCGGATCCCGCCGGCGCTTTTGCCGCAGATCCGTGTGGGGGTGCAGGTCTGCGTCCCTTTTGGTTCAGGAAACAGAACACGAACCGGCTATGTGGTGGAAATCACAGGCAGGCCGGATTATGATAAAGACAAAATAAAAGAGATCATCGGTGTTACTGAGAAGAGTATTACGGCGGATGCCCGGCTGATTGAGCTGGCCTGGTGGATGAAGGAGCAGTATGGCTCTACCATGAATCAGGCGCTGAAGACGGTGCTCCCGGTGAAGAAGAGGGTGAAGGCACGGAATAAGAAGATTGTGGAGACTGTGGCGGGGATGACGGAGCTGCCGGGCGAAGGTCTGGAACAGGCCAAGGCAAAACCGGCAGGAAGTCTGGAAGCGGCATGGAAAGAAGCGGCAGAGCCAGCGGGAGACGGTTCAGCCATCTTCTTAAATTCCGAGCAGCAGTCCATTACGGATGCCTTCATCACTTCCTATGACTCCGGCGACCGCGCTCCCTGTCTCATCCATGGTGTCACAGGCAGCGGCAAAACCGAAGTTTACATGGCCCTGATCGACCATGTGCTGCAGCAGGGAAAACAGGTCATCGTGCTGATTCCGGAGATTGCCCTGACCTACCAGACGGTGAGCCGTTTTTACAGCCGTTTCGGCCGCCGTATCTGTGTTATGCATTCCAGGCTTTCTGCCGGAGAAAAGTGTGACCAGTTTGAGCGGGCCAGAAATGGAGAGACGGATATTATGATCGGTGCCAGATCGGCGCTTTTTACGCCGTTTCCCAATCTTGGACTCATCATCATCGATGAGGAGCATGAGGGTGCTTATAAGAGTGAGACGTCGCCGCGCTACCATGCAAGAGATGTGGCTGAAAAACTGGCCGCGCTAAGCGGCGCGGCTCTGGTGATGGGCTCCGCCACGCCATCGGTGGAGGCCTACGCAAAAGCGGAAGCCGGAATTTACCGCCTGTTTACGCTGACAAAGCGGGCAAAGGCGGGAAGTGAGATGGCGGCGGTGGAGGTTGTGGATCTGCGAAAGGAGATGGAGACCGGCAACAAATCCATATTCAGTGTGCGTCTGCAGGAGCTGATCAGGGACCGGTTGGAGAAAAAGGAGCAGATCATGCTGTTTATCAACCGGAGGGGCTATTCCAGCTTTGTTTCCTGCAGAAGCTGCGGTGAGGCGGTAAAATGCCCGCACTGCGATGTGTCTCTGACGCTGCATAACCACCAGAGACTAGTGTGTCATTACTGCGGTTATCAGATTCCCATGCCGAAGCTGTGCCCGCACTGCGGGTCTCCGTATCTGGCGGGATTTGGTATCGGCACCCAGAAGATTGAGGAGATGGCAGTTCAGATGTTTCCCCAGGCGAAAATTCTGCGGATGGATTTGGATACTACCTCGAGAAAGGGCGGCCATGAGAAGATTCTGTCGGCATTTGCAAAGGGCAAGGCAGATATTCTCATTGGCACCCAGATGATTGTAAAAGGTCATGATTTTCCGGGAGTGACCCTGGTGGGCGTGCTGGCGGCAGATGTGTCGCTGTATGCGCCGGATTTTGCGGCAGCGGAGCGGACGTTTGAGCTTCTGGTTCAGGCAGCAGGCCGTGCGGGCCGCGGGAGACAGGCAGGGACAGCGCTGATCCAGACCTATATGCCGGAGCATTATAGCATCCAGACAGCGGCGGCCCAGGATTATGGGGCCTTTTACCGTCAGGAGATGGGGTACCGGAGGCTGATGCATTATCCTCCGGCCTGCCATATGCTGTGCATGCAGGTGGCAGGAGAAAATGAGGAGCTTATGAGCCGGATCATGGATGCCATCGCGGGATCCGTGCAGAAACATTTCGGGGAAGCAGCCGAGATCATTGGACCGGTTCCGGCACCGGTATATAAAGTTCACGATATCTACAGAAAAATTTTATATATGAAACATGAAAACTATGATATACTAATAAAAATCCAGAAGTATGTCAAAATGCGCTGGGACGAGACAGAAAGCTGCAAAAAGCTGACGCTCCAGTGTGATTTCATATAAATGCGATACAGAAAGGACGAAGAATAATGGCAATCAGACAGGTAAGAACCATCGGAGATGATATTTTAAGAAAGGAATGCAAACCGGTCAAGGAGATCACCCCGCGTATCGCGGAGCTGATCGAAGACATGTTTGAGACCATGTATGAGGCAAACGGCGTGGGCCTGGCAGCACCGCAGGTGGGCGTATTAAAGCAGATCGTGGTCATGGATGTAGATGACGGCAACCAGTATGTGCTCATCAATCCGGAAATTATTGAGCAGAGCGGAAGCCAGACCGGACAGGAGGGCTGCCTTAGTGTACCGGGAAAGGCCGGCATGGTAACCCGCCCGAATCACGTGGTTGTCCGGGCTTACGATGAAAATATGGAGCAGTTTGAGTTAGAGGGCGAGGAGCTGTTAGCCCGCTGCATCTGTCATGAGTGCGCGCATCTTCACGGCCAGCTCTATGTAGACTTAGTAGAGGGCGAACTGATGGATACCACAGCAGAACCGGAGGAAGAATAAGCCTATGAGAATCATATTTATGGGAACACCGGATTTTTCGGTGCCGACATTAGAAGCCCTGGTGGCTTCGGAGCATGAGGTCGCTGCAGTAGTCACTCAGCCGGATAAGCCTAAGGGACGGGGCAAGGAGATCCATATGTCTCCGGTCAAAGAGTGTGCCTTAAAGCACAATATTCCGGTTTATCAGCCGGTGCGCGCAAGGGATGAAGCCTTTGTGGAGGAGATGCGCACGTTAAAACCAGACGCTATGGTGGTCATTGCCTTTGGCCAGATCCTTCCAAAGAGTCTGTTAGACCTGCCAAAATACGGATGTGTGAACATCCACGCGTCCCTGCTTCCAAAGTACCGCGGCGCAGCCCCGATCCAGTGGGCTGTCATCAACGGTGATGAAGAGACCGGCATTACCACCATGATGATGGATGTGGAGATGGATACAGGCGATATGCTGGAGAAAACTGTGATAAAACTGAATCCGGATGAGACCGGCGGAAGCCTGTTTGACCGGTTAAGCCTTCTGGGTGGAGATCTGATCCTTTCGACCTTAAGCAAGCTGGAAAAGGGAGAAATCACCCCGCAGCCGCAGGATCACGCCCAGGCAACCTATGTAAAGAAAATTTCCAAATCCATGGGTGACATTGACTGGACCATGGACGCGGTTTCCATTGAACGTCTGGTGCGCGGTTTAAACCCGTGGCCCAGCGCATTCACCAGATGGAATGGTAAAATGTTAAAAATCTGGGAGGCAAAGGTGCTTCCGGACCCGGAAACAAAAGCTCCCTGCGGCAGTGTCATCAGCGCCAGCGATGAGGGCTTAAAGATCCAGACCGGAAACGGCGTATTATGCGTCACCAGCCTTCAGTTAGAAGGAAAGAAGCGGATGGATACCGCGGCATTCCTCAGGGGATACCAGGTAGAGTCCGGCTGCATCATGGAAAGGAGTGAGTAGTCATGTACGGTGGCTATGGTTATTACGGGCTTGGTTACAGCCTGTTTGATCCGACAATGATCCTTGTATATATCGGTGCCCTGTTATCTCTGTGGGCATCCTCCAAAGTGAACAGTACATTCCAGCGCTATTCCCGCGTGCGCAGCATGACCGGGATGACCGGCGCGGAAGCGGCAAAACGCCTTTTACAGTCCCAGGGCATTTACGATGTGACTGTCCAGCCTGTGCGGGGACAGCTCACGGACCACTATGACCCGCGGACCAAAACCGTAAACTTATCGGAGTCTGTTTATGGAAGCACTTCCATTGCGGCAGTGGGTGTGGCGGCTCATGAGTGCGGGCATGCCATTCAGGATAATGTAGGCTACGCGCCTCTTCGCCTGCGCTCTGCGTTTGTGCCGATCGCAAACTTTGGAAGCAAAATTTCCCTGCCCCTCATCATCCTGGGCTTTTTTATCGGACTGACTCCGTTCATTGAGATTGGCATCTGGATGTTTGTGCTGGCTGTGTTATTCCAGATCATCACCCTGCCGGTAGAGTTCAATGCTTCCTCCCGTGCGGTGCATCTGGTAGATAGTCTTGGCATTCTTCAGGGAGATGAGGTGGATGGCACCAGAAAGGTGCTGGGGGCAGCAGCCCTGACCTATGTGGCAGCAGCGGCCGCTTCCATTTTACAGCTTGCGCGGCTGATCATCCTGTTTGGAGGACGCAGACGAAATGACTAAGCAGAACGGCCCGACCAAAGAGCGGGAACTGATCCTGGATATCCTTCTGGAAATCCTGGAATATGGCGGTTACAGCCATGTGGTATTAAAAAAAGCACTGGATAAGCATCAGTATCTGGAAAAGCAGAACCGTGCGTTTATTACAAGAGTCGCGGAAGGAACCCTTGAATATCTTCTGACCATCGATGCGGTGATTGACCAGTGTTCTAAAACAAAAGTAAAGAAAATGAAGCCGGTGATCCGTACCATTCTTCGGATGTCTGTATACCAGATCTTAAAGATGGACCGGATCCCGGACAGCGCGGTATGTGATGAGGCTGTGAAGCTTGCGGTAAAACGGAAGTTCCACGGCCTGAAAGGCTTTGTAAACGGAGTGCTTCGCACCATTTCCAGAGAAAAAGAAACCTTTTTGTTCACCGACTGGTCCCGGAAATATTCCATGCCGGACTGGATCATCGAACTCTGGAAACAGCAATATCCGGCAGAGACAGTAGAGCGTATGCTGCAGGCTTTCCTAGAGGAGCGACCTACTTCTGTGCGCTGCAATCTGGACCGGGCTTCCATGGAAGAGATTCTTCACAGTCTGGAACAGGATCATGTCACGGTACAGAAAAATCCGCTGGCCGACCATGCCCTTCTTCTTTCCGGCTATGATTATCTGGATGCCGTTGCGGCATTCCGGAATGGCTGGATCACGGTTCAGGATGTAAGCTCCTCCTTTGTGGGGGAGGCGGCAGATCCGAAGCCGGGAGATGTGGTTCTGGATGTGTGCGGCGCCCCGGGCGGAAAGAGCCTGCACATCGCGGATAAGCTTGCTGGCACCGGACAGGTCGTTGTCCGGGACTTAACAGAAAATAAGATCCTGCTGGTGGAGGATAACATCCGCCGGACCGGATTTACCAATATCCGGGCAGAGGTGTGGGATGCGCTGGAAAAAGATCCGTCCTGGGAAAAACAGGCGGATATCGTCATTGCGGATCTTCCGTGCTCCGGTCTTGGCATCATTGGCAAGAAGCCGGATATCAAGTATCAGGTGACAAAAGAAGATTTAGAAGATCTGGCAGAGCTCCAGAAGGACATTCTGTCTGTGGTCTGGAACTATGTAAAGCCAGGAGGAAAGCTCATTTACAGCACCTGTACCATCGATCATCTGGAAAATGAAGACCAGAGAAACTGGATTCTGGAAACACTTCCATTTGAGCCGGTGAGCATTGAGGGGGCGTTCGGCAGTCAGGTGGCAGAAGAAACCATGAAAGATGGTTATGTCCAGCTTCTGCCGGGCAGATACCCATGTGATGGGTTCTTTATCTCCGCATTCCGGAGAAAGGAGTAGAAGTTACGATTATGGAAAAGCAAGACATCAAATCCCTGACTCTGGAGGAACTGACTGAGGCCATCCGCCAGATGGGAGATAAGCCCTTCCGGGCAAAGCAGATTTACCAGTGGCTTCATCAGAAGCTGGTGGCAGATTTTGATGAGATGAGCAATCTCTCCAAGCCGCTTCGCGAAAAGTTGAAAGAGCAGTTTGTCCTCACGGCGCTGTACCCGGCAGATGTGAAGATATCCCAGATCGACGGCACCCGGAAATATCTGTTCCGCTTGGCAGACGGCAATGTGATCGAGAGTGTGTGGATGCAGTACCATCACGGAAACAGTGTCTGTATTTCCTCGCAGGTGGGCTGCCGCATGGGCTGCCGTTTCTGTGCGTCCACCCTGGACGGACTGGAGCGCAACCTGACACCGGCGGAGATGCTGGACCAGATTTACCGGATCCAGACTTTGACGGGGGAACGGGTATCCAACATTGTCATCATGGGTTCTGGAGAGCCGCTTGACAATTACGACAATGTGATCCGTTTCCTGCGTATGATTACCGATGAGAATGGCCTGAACATCAGTCAGAGAAATATCACGCTGTCTACCTGTGGCATTGTGCCGAACATTTTGAGGCTGGCAGAGGAGAACATCCAGATCACACTGGCGCTGTCTCTCCATGCGCCAAATGATGAGGTTCGAAGGACCCTCATGCCGATCGCGAATCGTTACAGCTTAAAAGAGATTCTGCCGGCCTGCCAGACTTATTTTGAGAAGACCGGACGGCGGCTGACCTTTGAGTACAGCCTGGTGAGCGGCGTGAACGATAATCTGGAAGAGGCAAAGGCACTTACAGCCCTGATCAAAGGCATGCATGGACATGTGAACCTGATCCCGGTCAATCCGATCAAGGAGCGGGATTACCGTCAGTCAGACCGGAGGGCCATTGAGGCGTTTCAGGCTTATCTGGAAAAAAATGGCATCAACGTGACGGTCCGCCGGGAGATGGGCCGCGACATCAACGGTGCCTGCGGACAGCTTAGAAAGAGTTTCCTGGAAGAGGAAGGGAAAGGGGGAATCTGATCATGGAGGCATGCGCACTGACAGACACCGGACAGAAGCGGAGCATGAACCAGGATTTTATTTATGCCAGCAAAAAGCCCATCGGATCCCTGGAAAACCTGTTTATTGTGGCGGACGGCATGGGAGGACACCAGGCGGGGGATTTCGCTTCCCGTTTCGTGGTGGAGAACCTGGTGAGGTTCTTTGAAACTCCGTATCCGGACCGGGATGTTCATGGCATCTTAAAGGAAGGAATCCGAAAAGTGAACCGGGAGCTTTACGAGCAGGCCAGCACGAATCCGGAACTTAATGGAACCGGCAGCACGCTGGTGTTAGCCACTATCCGGGGAAACGTACTTTACGTGGCGAATATCGGGGACAGCCGTCTTTATCTGCTGCGTGGAGCCCTTGAGCAGATTACGAAGGATCATTCTTATGTGGAAGAACTGGTTGCCATGGGTAAGCTAAAGCGGGGCAGCCGGGACTACATGGAAAAGAAAAATATCATTACCAGAGCGGTAGGTGTCAGCGAGGATGTCGATACCGATCTGTTTGCGCTGAAATTAAAGAGCGGAGATCAGATTCTCATGTGTTCGGACGGTTTAAGCAACATGGTAGACGAACTGGAAATGGAATACATCATCCGTTCCGAGGACGGAGTAGAAGCCCGGGCAAAAGCTCTGGTGGATGCAGCAAACCGCAGCGGCGGTCAGGATAACATTTCCGTTGTTCTGGTTGAACCGCAGATAAGTGAGGTGAGCTTATGATACTGAGACCCGGAACATTTTTGCAGGACCGTTATGAAATATTAGAGCAGATCGGCTCCGGCGGCATGTCTGTGGTATATAAAGCAAAATGCCATAAGCTGAACCGCCTGGTGGCCATCAAGGTCCTGAAGGAAGAATTCTGCAATGACAGCAATTTTGTCAGCAAGTTTAAGATGGAGGCTCAGTCTGCAGCCGGACTGTCCCATCCGAATATTGTCAGTGTTTACGACGTTATCGATGAGGGAAAACTCCATTACATAGTCATGGAACTGATCGAGGGCATTACCCTGAAAAGCTATATTCAGAAGAAAGGGCGGCTGGAGGTTAAGGAAACCATCGGCATTGCCATTCAGGTGGCCCAGGGAATTGCGGCGGCGCATGAACAGCATATCATTCACCGCGACATTAAGCCGCAGAACATGATCATTTCCAAAGATGGCAAGGTGAAAGTGGCGGATTTTGGCATTGCGAGGGCAGTATCGGCCCAGACCATGACTTCCTCTGCCATGGGCTCTGTACATTATATCTCGCCGGAGCAGGCCAGAGGCGGCTTTAGCGACGAGCGAAGCGACATTTATTCTCTCGGAGTAACCATGTATGAGATGGTAACCGGGCGTGTGCCTTTTGAGGGGGACAACACCGTTGCCATCGCCCTGGCTCATCTGGAGGATGTGGTGGTGCCGCCGAGCGTTTACAATCCGGAGATTCCGGTGAGCCTGGAGCGGATCATTCTGCGCTGCATGGAGAAAAAGCCGGAGCGCCGTTACCGCAGTGCCCAGGATGTGATCACGGATCTTCGCGCGGCGCTGATCCGTCCATCGGAAGCAGGCAGCAGCTCTGTGGATGTGGAAGAGCGGGCCTTAAATGGAGAAACAGTTCAGATCAGCAGTGAACAGCTCTCCCAGATCAAACAGTTCCACCGGACGGAGCGTCTGGAACCGGAACGAAAAGAAACCTATGATCGGGAGGCCAAAGCGGCCTGGGAAGGGTACCGGGAGGAAACTATTCCGGAAACACCGGAGCTGGAGCGCGGCAGAAGACCGCAAAGACCGTCCGAAATGTCCAAGGCACCGGCAAAGCGCCGCAGCCGGGACGAGGATGAGGACCGGGCCAATCCCCATATTGAGCGGATTCTGGCCGGGGCCGGGATCGTGGCGGCTATCGTAGTTGTAGCCGTGCTGATCGTGGTATTTTCCAAACTTGGCGCTTTTTTTCGGGCCGGAGGCGGAATGCTTGGTAATTCCCAGACAGAGAGCAGCCAGACGGAAACCGGGGAACTGATCTTAAAGGACACGGAGGTGTCTATGCCGTCAGTCTTGGGACTTTCTGAGGATATGGCAGAGAGTACGCTAAAGGACAGCTCTCTGACGATGAAACGTACCTACGAGTATTTTGATGATGTGGAAAAGGGCCATGTCGCAAAACAGGATCCGGCAGCTGGAACCATTGTATTAAAGGGCGGTCAGGTGAATGTTGTTATCAGCAACGGCACAGACAAGCTGGATTTAAGTAAGCTTGGTATTACAGAACTGGATGAAACCACGGCGGTCAGCTTTCTGGAGAGCAAAGGCCTGAAGGTCCAGGTTGTAGAAGAAGAGGATGAAACGATCAAGGCAGGTACGGTGATGCGTTATGAGCCGGAACTGGTGGAAGACGGCGGCACCGTATATCTGTATGTGAGCAGCGGCCCGCATGTGGACAAGGTTCCGGCACCGTATCTGGTGGGAAAAACGGAGGAAGAGGCCATTGCGCTTCTGGCAGAGAATGACCTCATGCCGGGAAATACCTCTACCGAATCCAGTGATACCGTCGAGAAAGGTTCCATCATCAGCCAGTCCGTTTCATCCGGAACCCAGCTGGCAAAGGGCAGCAAGATCGACTATGTAGTCAGCAGCGGCCCGGAGGTGAAGCATCAGCGCTACGTGGCATCCATCAATCAGGTGTATGACTTAAGCAGCCTGATCGGTCCTGGTGCCGGAAGCTCCAGCGTCACCATCCAGATCCGACTGCATCAGGGTACGGCAGATAATCCGCATTATAAGATCCTGACCCAGTCTACTACCATCAAGGGAGATGTGCTCCTTCCGGTGAATTTCACCAGCATCGAGAGCATGGATGGAACGGACCAGGGCACCCTGGAAATCGTGGATGTGAACTCCGGCGCGGTCATCAAGACCTACCAGCTCACATTTTTCCCGATGGATTAAAAGGAATAGAGAGATGACAGGAAAAATCATTAAAGGAATCGCGGGCTTTTATTACATCCATAACGGACAGGATAAGGTATATGCCTGCAAGGCAAAAGGTATTTTTCGAAACCGGGGCATCAAACCGGTAGTCGGAGACAATGTGAAGTTTACCGTGCTGGACGAGGAGGCGCTGGAGGGGAATATCGACGAGATCCTTCCCCGGACAAATGTGCTGGTGCGCCCGGCATCGGCCAATGTGGATCAGGCGCTGGTGGTTTTCGCCATCACGCAGCCGGATCCGAATTTCAATCTTCTGGACCGTTTTCTCATTATGATGCTGGCGCAGGATATTCCGGTGACCATCTGCTTTAACAAGACGGATCTGGAAACGGAGGAAAAGCAGCGGGAGTACCGTAATATATACGAGCAGGCCGGTTATCCGGTCATGTTTGTGAGCACCTATGAGAAATCCGGTGTGGAGGCCGTGCGGGATTACCTGCGCGGAAAAACTACAATCCTGGCAGGACCCTCCGGTGTGGGCAAATCGTCTCTGACCAATCTTTTGCAGCCGGAGGCGGCTATGGAAACCGGAAGCATCAGCGAAAAGATCAAGCGTGGAAAGCATACCACCCGCCATGCGGAGCTGTTCTGTGTGGAGGAGGGCACGTATCTCATGGATACGCCGGGATTTTCTTCTATGTATCTGGAAGAAATTGAGCCACAGGAGTTAAAGGATTATTTCCCAGAGTTTGAAGCCTATGAGCCGGAATGCCGCTTCCAGGCGGACTGTGTTCATATCGGAGAGCCGGTGTGCGGCGTGAAAGCTGCGCTGGCAGCTGGAAAGATCAGCCAGAGCCGGTATGACAACTATGGGCTGTTATATCAGGAACTGAAGAATCGCAGAAAATACTAATCATGGCAATGAAGGAGTAACACATCATGTATATTTTAGCACCATCCATTCTTGCAGCAGACTTTGGAAATTTAAGAAAGGAGATCGAGACCGTATCAGAGGCAGGAGCCCAGTATATTCACATTGATGTGATGGACGGCATGTTCGTGCCAAGCATTTCCTTTGGCATGCCAGTCATCCAGAGCGTCCGTTCCTGTACGGACAAGGTCTTTGACGTTCACATGATGGTGGAAGAGCCGGGACGCTACGCGGCAGATTTAAAGGCAGCCGGCGCGGACCTGCTCTGTGTGCACCAGGAGGCATGCCGCCATCTGGACCGTACCATCAACCAGATCAAAGAGCTTGGTATGAAGGTGGGCGTGGCCTTAAACCCGGCTACCCCGGTGGAGACTCTTTCCTGTGTGCTGGACCAGGTGGACATGATCCTTTTGATGTCCGTAAACCCGGGCTTTGGCGGCCAGAAATTTATTCCCTATACAGTGGACAAGATCAGAAAGCTGCGTGCCATGTTAAATGAGCGCGGTTTACAGACGGATATCCAGGTCGATGGTGGCGTAGGCCTTGGCAATGTAAAGGAACTGATGGAGGCAGGAGCCAATATCTTTGTGGCAGGCAGCGCGGTTTATAAGAATGATGCCGCAGCGAACGTAAAGGCATTCCTGAAAATCTTTGAAGAGGCAGAAAATAGATGAAAAGATGTCTGATCATGACGGGCGGAAAGCTGGATCTGGCTTTCGCCCGCTCCTTTTTGGAAAAAGAAACATTCGATAAGATCATTGCCGTGGATGGCGGCCTGAAAGCCGTGAAAGAACTGGGACTGGTGCCGGATTATATTGTGGGGGATTTTGATTCTGTTTCCAATGAAATCCGGGAAGACTTCCGCCAGTATCCGTATATTGTGTGGGAGCAGCATAAGCCGGAGAAGAACGAGACCGACACAGAGCTTGCCAGGAACCGGGCCCTGACCCTTTCCTGCGATGAAATTGTGTTCCTGGGGGCTACCGGTGGCCGCATCGACCATATGATCGGCAACATCCATGCGCTGAAAACCTGTATGGAGCGGGGAATTACCGCCTATATTGTGGATTCTCAGAATCGTTTAAGCCTGTTGGACGGTGAGCGGATCTTTTCAAAGGAAAACCAGTGGGGCAAATATGTTTCTTTTGCTCCGTATACAGAAGAGGTGACCGGAATTACCCTGACCGGATTTAAGTATACGCTGAAGGATAAGACCATTTACCGGGGGGAGGAAGTGGGACTTTGCATCAGCAATGAGATTGCGGAGGAAACTGCCACGATCACGCTGGAGGATGGCGTTCTGATCTGTATCGAATCCCGTGACTGAGAAACTGGCCTGGTTAAAAATATTAAAACTGGCTATTAATATCATTCCAGCTGCGTGCTATGATAGGCGGCATATAAAGATTGTCCGCAGAATCTGCGGCGGTCGTTCATCTTACAAAAGCAGCGAGGGAGAATGATTATGAAAAACAGAGACAACGACAAAGTATACAAGCTGGTGCTTACGGCCCTGATGGCGGCCTTGTGTTATGTGGCCTTCACCTTCTTAAAGATTCCGATTCCAACCCCGGGCGGAGATACCACAGCTCTTCACATCGGTAACGCGTTCTGCGTGCTGGCGGCCCTTCTTCTTGGCGGCGCTTACGGCGGTGTGGCAGGTTCCCTGGGTATGACCATCGCGGACCTTCTGGATCCGGTGTACATCACCAGTGCTCCGAAGACTTTCATCTTAAAGCTCTGCATCGGCCTGATCGCAGGTTTTGTGGCACACAATATTGCCCACATCACCGAAGAACATGACAGTAAGTACATTGTGAAGTGGTCCCTGATCGCTTCCGTCGCAGGTCTGGGCTTCAACGTGGTTATGGACCCGATCGTCGGATACTTCTATAAGAATTATATTCTTGGCGTAGAGTCTTCCGCAGCAAAGATCATGGCAACCTGGGCAGCAGGCGCAACCCTGGTGAATGCCATTGTCGGAACCATTGTGGTTGTAGTGGTCTATATGGCGGTGCGTCCGGTTCTGAAAAAAGCAGGCCTTTTCATGAAAATTAAATAAGATTTGATATAAGGACAGTTCATAAGTGAAATTTATTAGTGAAATTAGTAAAATTCATGTTAAATTGTCCTTTTCTTTTATCTAAAATGATGTTACTATAATAATAAGGCTTTTTTGCCCGAAAACCCAAAAAGGAGAGAGAACTTATGAAAAAGAAAATGCTGGCTGTATTATTAGCTGGTACCATGGCAGCATCCATGACCGCATGCGGAGGCAGCAGCTCCAGTAACACTGCAGAGACTACTGCGGCAGCACAGAAGTCTGGCGACAGCGCTGAGAAAACCGAGGGAGCAGCACCGAGCAAGGATGCTTCTGAGTTCAAGATCGGCCTGATCACCGATGTAGGCGGCGTAAACGACGGATCCTTCAACCAGTCTTCCTGGGAAGGCCTGGAGAGAGCAGGTGAGGAGCTTGGAGTTACCGTAAACTACTTAGAGTCCGCTACCGATGCAGACTATGCTCCGAATATTGAGACTTTCATAGATGAGGACTATGACCTGATCATCTGTGTCGGCTATATGCTTGCAGACGCAACCAAAGCAGCTGCAGAGGCAAACCCGGATACCAGGTTTGCCATCATTGATGACGCAAGTATCGATCTTCCGAACGTAACCGGTCTGGTATTCCATGCAGAGCAGGCTTCCTACCTGGTAGGTTATGTAGCAGGTCTGACCACCAAGACTAACAACATCGGTTTTGTCGTTGGTATGAGCAATGAGACCATGAACCAGTTTGGTTATGGTTACTGCGCAGGCGCAATCGACGCAAACCCGGACATCACCGTTCAGCAGTTCAACGCAAACTCTTTTGCTGATTCCGCTACCGGTAAGACCATGGCAAACACCGCAATCACCAATGGCGCAGATATCGTCTTCCAGGCAGCAGGCGCAACCGGTCTTGGCGTTATCGAGGCTTGCCAGGAGGCTGGTGTCTATGCCATCGGCGTAGACAGTGACCAGTCAAGCATTGCTCCGAGCACGGTTCTGACCTCCGCTATGAAGCGTGTAGACAACGCTGTTTACAACGCTGTAGAGGAACTGATGGACGGATCTCTTGAGGGCGGCGTACAGTCCTTCGATCTGGCAGCAGGCGGCGTAGACATTGCTCCGACTCAGGATCTGATTGCTCCGGAAGTTATCTCCGCAGTTGACGAAGTAAAAGAGAAAATCGTAAGCGGCGGGATCGAGGTTCCGGCTGATAAGGAGTCCTTCGAGGCAAAATACGGCGACGTATATCAGTTAGACTAATCGCTACAGAAACAAAATATCCAGAATATCTGGCGCGGGGCCCGCATCGATGCGGACCCCGCTTTGCTATGTAAAAAAGAAGGGTTTTCGAAAGCAAAAATAGTAAAACCTGCCAAATGGCAAAAATATCTGGAAAACGAGAACTAAAACTGACATGTGTCCTTTCTTGTTTATGGAAAATGTGATATAAACATGGTAGAATAAAGATAAAACCGGGGAAATGAACAAAATGAGCGAAGTGGATGACGTAATCAGCAGGCTGACTGCAAAGCAGCAAAATTATTTGAACAGCTACTTTACCTATGCGCCGGAAAGCTTAAAGAGCAGCATCCAGGTGGTGCGGATGCCGGCCGGAACAACGTTTATTCAGGAGGGAGCACCGTTAGACAAGGTGTTTATCCTGTTAAAGGGAAGCGTATCCGCGGTAGATTACCGTGTGCGGGAAACGGTGTACGGCTTCTGCCATTTTGAACCCATAGAAATCTTCGGAACCATGGAAATTCTGGGCTATATGAGCCATTACAAGACTACACTGGCTACCACCCAGGACAGCCTGTTTTTAAAGATACCGGGGGATGCCTGCAGAAAATGGATCCTGAACGACGTGTCTGCCCTGCGTCTGGAAACACAGCGGATCATTGGTTATCTGCTGGAGCAGTCCAGAAAAGAGCGGCTTTATGTCATGCTTCCCGGCAATGAACGGGTTTATCTCATTCTTACGAACTTATATGAAACCTATGGAAAACGCGATACCTACAGCGTGTATTTAAGCCGCAAAGATTTTTCCGAGGTTACCGGCGTGTCTGAGCGGACCATCACCAGAGCCCTGAAGGATCTGGAGGAGCAGAAGCTGATATCAAGAGATGGATGGAATATCGTGATGACCTGGGAGCAGTACCGGAAAATCAGAGAACTGGTAAGAGTTCAGATCAACGAAACGGGGGAATGACAAGTGAAGTATTCAGAAAATCCAGATAAACAGTATCATATTCAGGTGGGAGCAGGCGAGGTAGGACGTTATGTGATCCTTCCGGGAGATCCGAAGCGCTGCGCCAAGATTGCAGCTTACTTTGATGACGCAAAGCTGGTGGCAGACAGCCGTGAGTATGTAACGTATACCGGCTGCTTAGACGGCGTAAAAGTCAGCGTGACCTCCACCGGCATTGGCGGTCCGTCTGCCTCCATTGCCATGGAGGAACTGGTGAAGTGCGGCGCGGACACGTTTATCCGTGTAGGTACCTGCGGCGGCATGCAGCTGGACGTCAAGAGCGCGGATGTGGTTGTGGCAAGCGGTGCCATCCGCATGGAAGGAACCAGTAAGGAATATGCGCCGATTGAGTTTCCGGCTGTAGCAGACATTGATATCGTCAATGCGCTGCGGACCTCCGCAAAGGAGCTTGGCCAGACCTGTCATGTGGGTGTGGTGCAGTGTAAAGACGCGTTTTATGGCCAGCATTCTCCGGAGGCCATGCCGGTCAGTTATGAACTTTTAAACAAATGGGAGGCGTGGAAGCGTCTGGGATGCTTGGCGTCCGAAATGGAATCTGCTGCGCTGTTTATTGTGGCCAGCACCCTGCATGTACGCTGCGGCTCTGTATTTTTAGTCATGGCAAACCAGGAGCGGGAGAAACAGGGCTTGTCCAATCCGGTGGCACACGACACTAATATGGCCATCCGGGTAGCAGTGGAAGCCATCCGGAAGCTGATCAAAGAAGATTCAGATAAATAAATATTCACATACATCATTTAGGAGGAAGTTATTATCATGCGTGACATTTCTATGGAAAGAGTCAACGAAACAAGAAAAAACATTCTGGAAATCATTGAGAGCGCGACTCTGACCCATGAGCAGAAGCTGACCTGTCTTGCAAACCAGGCAGATTCTCTTATGGAAGTTCTGGATCTTCCGGAAGGTCTGGATGAACTGTTAAACGTGCCGATCGACCGCAAGTGCATCTGCGATCTGTCTGAGGGTCATGCGCCGATGCGTCCGCGCTATATCATCCCGGACTACGCAAAGTTTTTAAAAGAAGGAAGCAAATTCCTCCAGCTGGATCCGCCAACCGATCTGTATGAGGCATTAAACAGCCTGATGATCTTCTATAAGCATGTACCGAGTGTTACCAACTATCCGGTATATGTGGGGCAGTTAGATGAGCTGTTAGAGCCGTACATTGACACGGTAGATGAGGCACAGGCAAAGAAGCTGCTGAAGCTGTTCCTCACCCAGATGGACCGTACCATCCTGGATTCTTTCTCCCACGCAAACATCGGACCGCGTGATACCAAGGCAGGACGCCTGCTTTTAGAGGCTGAGAAAGAACTGGAGAATGCCGTTCCGAACTTAAGCTTCAAGTACGATGAGAACATCACCCCGGATGAATTCGCGCTGAAAGCCATTGACTGCGCAATGCACAGCGCAAAGCCGAGCTTCGCGAACCACAAGATGTTTCAGAGTGAGTTGGGTGAGAATTATGTGATCGCAAGCTGCTATAACGGCCTTTTACTTGGCGGCGGCGCTTATACCCTGTGCCGGCTGGTGCTGGGCAACATCGCGAAGCGCGCAAAAAATATCCAGGACTTTAAGGAGCGAGAGCTTCCGTACGTTCTCGATATCATGGCACGCTACATGGATGCCAGAATCAAATTTGAGGTGGAAGAGAGCGGATTCTTCGAGAATAACTTCCTGGCCAAAGAGGGCTTCATTCACAGAGACCGCTTTTCCGGTATGTACGGCCTGGTAGGTCTTGCGGACTGTGTTAATATCCTCTTTGAGAAAGAGGGAATCAAGGGACGCTTTGGTCACGATGAGAACGCCAACAGCCTGGGCGTTGAGATCATGGAAATCATCAAGGCATTTAACTTAAACCACAAGAACAAATACTGCGAAGGAACCGGCGGACACTTCCTGCTTCACGCGCAGGTTGGCCTGGCTGAGGATGAGAATGTAACCCCGGGTACCAGAATCCCGATCGGCGAGGAGCCGGACGAGCTCATCGACCAGTTAAATGTATTAAAGAAGTTCCACAAATACTTCACCTCCGGCACCGGCGATATCTTCCCGATCGATATGACTGTACACAGAAATCCGGAGTATGTACTGGATATCATCAAGGGTTCCTTCAAGATGGATCTGCGTTACCTGTCCTTCTACTCCAGCGACAGCGACGTGATCCGCGTGACCGGTTATCTGGTAAAACGTTCTGAGTTAGAAAAGCTGGCAGGCGGAGAGGCCGTGCTTCAGGATACGACCGCACTGGGACTTGGCGCTGCAAGAAACGGCCACATCCTGGAAAGAAAGGTGCGCTAAGTGAAAGCAGTAGTAAACCGGATCATCCCATTCAGTAGTGTGGATGGTCCGGGAAACCGGACAGCCATTTTTTTGCAGGGCTGTAACATTGACTGCAAATATTGTCACAACCCGGAAACCAGAAAGCTGTGCGTGCAGTGCGGCACCTGTGTAAAACAGTGTCCGGCCGGCGCTTTGTCTGTGGGAGCAGATGGAAAAGTGACTTTTGATCCGGAAAAATGTGTGCAGTGTGACACCTGCATCCATGTCTGCCCACATGACAGTTCTCCGCGTACCTGCGAGATGACGCCGGAGGAAGTGTATGCCCGCGTAAAAAAGCAGATTCCCTTCATCCGGGGCATCAGCGTTTCCGGCGGAGAGTGTATGCTGTGGCCGGAGTTTCTGACAGAATTGTTCCGTCTGGCAAAGCAGGATGGTCTTGGCACACTGATCGACAGCAATGGCATGATTCCCTTCGAGGATTACCCGGAGCTGATGGAGGTTTCAGACGGTGTCATGCTGGATATTAAGGCATTCGAGGCGGCAGAGCATGAAAAGGTAACCGGTTTTACCAATGAAATGGTACTGCACAATGCGGATTATCTGGCAAGAACCGGAAAGCTTTATGAGGTGCGGGCGGTCATCGTACCGGATCTTTATGATACCGAGAAGAGCATCCGGGAAATGGGCGATTTTCTGGCACCTTATCTGGAATACGGAGATATCCGGATCAAGATCATTGCCTACCGGCCTATGGGCGTGCGGGAGCAATATTCCCATTTCCAGGTGCCGGACCAGAAATACCTGTCTTATCTGGCAGATATCTTAAAAGCAAAAGGATTTCAGAATATCATTCTGATATAAATAAAGAAAATACAGGAGGGACCAAGCCGTGGCAAGAATAAGCCATATGGATGAGAGTAAAGTCGTAATTCAGATGAAAGACATCGTCAAGAAATTTGGCGACTTTACGGCGAATGACCATATCAACCTGACGGTGCACAAAGGAGAGGTGCACGCAATTTTAGGTGAGAACGGAGCCGGAAAGAGCACCATGATGAATGTGCTCTGCGGACTGTACAAACCGACCAGTGGACAGATCTTTATCAATGAAAAAGAGGTTCATTTCAACAGCCCGAAGGATGCCATTGACATCGGAATCGGTATGGTACACCAGCACTTCATGCTGATCCAGCCGTTTACTGTAACCGAGAATATCATTCTGGGCATGGAACCGGTCAAGGGGCTGACCGTAGACAAGGAAACCGCAAAGAAAAAGGTGCTGGAGCTGTCTGAGCGCTACGGCATGAAGGTAGATCCGGACGCAAAGGTAGAAGATATCTCTGTCGGCATGCAGCAGCGTGTGGAGATCCTGAAGGTACTGTACCGCGGCGCGGAGACCCTGATTCTGGATGAGCCGACCGCATCCCTGACTCCGCAGGAGATCGAGGGCCTGATGGAGATCATTTCCAATCTGACCGCAGACGGAAAGAGTGTTATCCTTATCACCCATAAGTTAAAAGAAATCACTGCATCCTCTGATAACTGTACCATCATCCGTCAGGGTAAATATATCCAGACCGTCAAAGTGGCTGATGTGGATGAAAACGCGCTGGCAGCCATGATGGTAGGCCGTGATGTCAATTTCAAGGTGGATAAGAAAGATCAGGAGGCTGGCGAGGTGGTTCTGCATGTGGAGAATCTGCACGCAAAGGATTACCGTGGGGTTGAAATTTTAAAGGGCTTCCACCTGGATGTGCGCAAGGGCGAGATTGTAGGTCTGGCCGGTGTCGACGGAAACGGACAGACGGAACTGGTTGAGATTCTGACCGGTCTTCGAAAAGCAGAATCCGGCACCATCACCATGCTGGGCAAGAATGTCTTCAACAAGACTCCGAAGGAGACCTTTGACAACGGAATCTCCAGTATCCCGGCTGACCGCCAGAAGCACGGACTGGTTCTGGAATTCTCCAATGAGGATAACCTGATCCTGCAGCATTTTGAGGAAGCACCGTATTCGAAACATGGCATTCTGGACCGGAAGGCCATCAAGGAGCATGCGCTGGATCTGATCGAGAAATTCGATGTCCGTCCGCGGGGCTGCGCAGAGGCTCCGTCCGGAACTCTGTCCGGCGGTAACCAGCAGAAGGTCATCATTGCCCGCGAGGTAACCAATGATAAAGACCTGCTGATCGCGGTAAACCCGACCCGTGGACTGGATGTAGGCGCAATCGAGTTCGTACACAAGTACCTGGTAGAGCAGAGAAACAAAAACCGCGCGGTTTTACTGGTTTCCTTTGAGCTGGACGAGATCATGAGCCTTTCCGACCGCATCGAGGTTATCTTCGACGGCCAGATTACGGGAAGTGTACCGGGTAAGGACGCAGATGAGAAGGAACTCGGATTTATGATGGCAGGAGGAAAGAAGACAAATGAATAAGAAGAAAAGTATTCTCGAAAGCAATGTACTCTACACCATCATTGCGATCGTCATTGGTTTTTTGGTAGGAGCCATCTTCTTAACCATTGCGGGCATCAGTCCGGCTGTGGCTTACGGAAAGCTCTTCAGCAGTATTTTCAGCAAACCGAAATATCTGGTATGGACTCTGGTTTACGCAGCTCCGCTGATCTTCACCGGCCTTAGCGTGGCATTCTCCTTCCGTACCGGTGTGTTCAACATTGGTGCTGAGGGCCAGTTTGTGATCGGCGGCCTGGTAGCATGTATCCTGGGCATTACATTAAAGCTTCCGGCAGGGATTCACGCCCTGGTATGTCTGGTGGCAGCAGCGGCAGCAGGCTGCATCTGGTCCCTGATCGTAGGCGTCCTGAAAGTAAAACGCGGCATTCACGAGGTGCTGTCCTTCATTATGTTTAACTGGATCGCTTTCTATTTATCCAACTATACTGTGAACCTGCCGTTTATTCATCGTGATAAGACCGAGGCAACCCAGGATATCGCAGCTTCCGCAAGACTGCTTCTTCCGGAGAGCATGCGCAGCGTACTTGGATGCAGCAGCGCACACTGGGGCTTTGTCCTGGCTGTGATCGCGGCCATCGTGATCTGGATCATCATTGAGAAGACTACCCTCGGCTACAAATTAAAAGCCGTAGGTTTCAACAGCAGTGCCGCAGAGTACGGCGGCATTGATGCTAACAAATCCATCCTGACCGCACTGGGCATTTCCGGCCTGTTGTCCGGACTTGGCGGCGCAGTACAGGTTCTTGGCATGTCCGGACGTTTAAGCCAGTTTGCCGGACAGGAAGGCTTTGGTTTCGAGGGTATTACGGTGGCCCTGATCGGTTCTTCGAACCCGATCGGCTGTATTTTCTCCGGTCTGTTCTACGGTGCCATGAAATACGGCGGCTCTAAACTAAGTATCGTAAAAGCACCGTCTGAGGTAGTAGATATTATCATGGGCTGCGTCGTTTTACTGATTGCGATTGCGCATGTATTTAAGTATTTTGTCCTGAAGACAGCAAAGAAGAAGGAGGCAAAATAAGATGAATGAATTAATAAAAGACCTTGGTCTTCTGATCAATGCGACCCTGATCGCAACTCCGCCGCTTCTTCTTGCGGCTCTTGGCTCCTGCTTCTCTGAGCGAAGCGGAGTTGTCAACATCGGTATTGAGGGCATGATGACCATTGGTGCCTTCACCGGAGCCGTGATGGGTCTGACCACTGGAAACGGCTGGATCGCATTCCTTTGTGCCGGTTTGGCAGGAGCCCTGTTTGGACTGATTCATGCTTACGCATGTATTTCCTGCCACGCAGACCAGACCATTGCCGGTACGGCTATCAACTTCTTAGGTCCTGGTCTGGCACTGTTCCTCTGCAAGGCGATGTACAACAACTCGTCCGATACTCCGGCTATGGATCCGAGCTGCAAGCTGCCTAAGCTGTTTGAGGGCGTGTTCCCGACCGGTTCTTTCTGGAATAACGTGCTGAATGTGTATGCTGTGGCATATCTTGTATTTATTCTGGCATTTGTATGCTGGTTTGTCTTCTACAAAACTAAATTCGGCGCTCACTTAAGAGCAGTCGGAGAACACCCGGAGGCATGTGAGTCTCTTGGTATTGATGTTTACAAAGTGCGCTATACCTGTGTAATCCTTTCTGGATTCCTGGCAGGCCTGGGCGGTGCCTTCGTAACTCTGGCGACCATCAACCAGTTTCGTCCGAGCGTTATCGTAGGACAGGGCTTCATTGCCATCGCAGCGGTTATCTTCGGTAAGTTCTCACCGGAGGGCGCAACCAAGGCGTGTCTGCTCTTTGGTCTGTGCAGCGGTATCAAGTCCCTGGCTTCCCAGAGCAATGTGGTATCCCCGAACCTGATCTCCATGATCCCGTACGTGGTAACCATCGTGGCACTGGTTCTGTTTGTCGGCAAGGCTCATACACCGGCTGCAAACGGAAAGATCTTTGTAAAATCGAAATAATAAAATGTTCTTTTCAAATTTATTCAGGTCTGCATCTGCGTCGTGTCTGCTGGTGCAGGCCTGAAAAAAACTAAATCTTTATGGGGAAGAAAAGGAGAAGGAAAATTATGACGAATACACCAACTGCGCATAACAGCGCCAAAACCGGCGATTTCGCCAAAACTGTACTGATGCCGGGAGATCCGCTGCGCGCGAAGTACATTGCGGAGACCTATCTGGAAAACCCGCGGCAGGTGACCGCGGTCCGCAACATGTTTGGATACACCGGAACCTACAAAGGAAAAGAGATTTCCGTGATGGGAGGCGGAATGGGAATGCCGTCCATCGGAATCTATTCCTATGAGCTTTTTAACTTCTACGATGTAGACCAGATCATCCGCATTGGTTCTGCCGGGGCTCTGCAGGATCATATGAAGCTGATGGATGTGGTCATTGGCATGGGAGCCTGCACGGATTCTAATTACGCATACCAGTATGGACTTCCAGGAACCTTTGCTCCGATTGCGGATTACGAATTGTTAAACCAGGCTGTTGAGACCGCAAAGCGTCAGGGAACCAACGTGGTCGTAGGCAATGTGCTTTCCTCCGATGTCTTCTATAATGCGATGGGCAATGTCAACGATTTGTGGCGCGGCATGGGCGTTCTGGCTGTGGAGATGGAAGCGGCAGCGCTTTACATGAACGCGGCCAAGGCCGGAAAGAAGGCACTTTGCATGCTGACTATTTCGGATCATCTCTATACCGGCGAGCATTTGAGCGCAGAGGACCGACAGCTTGGATTTAAAAAGATGATGGAGATCGCGCTGGAACTGGCGTAAATCCAATATGATAAAACAGAAGGGAAATTCATACAATGAATGAGAAAGAAATTTTAAAACATGTGGACCATACACTTCTCACCCAGACCGCAACCTGGGCTGAGATCCGGCAGATCTGTGATGATGCGGTTGTTTATGGAACTGCCTCTGTCTGCATTCCGCCGTCCTATGTAAAGCAGGCAAAAGAATATGTGCAGGATAAGATGGCAGTCTGCACCGTTATCGGCTTTCCGAACGGCTACATGACCACCGCAGCCAAAGAGTTTGAGACCAGGGACGCACTGGCCAACGGCGCGGATGAGATAGATATGGTCATCAATATTGGCTGGGTGAAGGACGGAAAGTTTGACTGCGTTGAGGAAGAAATCCGCACCCTGAAAAAAGCATGCGGCTCCAAAATCCTAAAAGTCATCATTGAGACCTGTCTCCTGACGGAGGAAGAGAAGATCCGCATGTGCGAAGTAGTTACCAAAGCAGGAGCGGATTACATCAAGACCTCTACCGGCTTTTCCAAAGCAGGAGCAACCTTTGATGATATCAGGCTGTTTTCCGAGCACATCGGACCGAACGTAAAGATGAAAGCGGCAGGCGGCATTTCTTCCCTGGAGGATGCAGAAAAATTCCTGTCCCTGGGTGCTGACCGTCTTGGCACCAGCCGTATCATCAAGCTGGTAAAGCAGGAAGAGGCAACCGGATATTAATTGTGAATCTGCTGCGGAAGAGATGCTGATTCGCAGGGGAATAAAGGAGTTTAGGATTGATGAAGAAACTGGAAAAAGATCAGATTGAAGCGCTGATTGATAAGGCCATCAGCATGATGGATTATTCCTATGTGCCGTATTCCCACTTTCATGTGGGAGCGGCGCTGCTTGCCAAAAATGGCAATGTATACGGCGGCTGCAACATTGAAAATGCAGGCTATACCCCAAGCAACTGTGCGGAGCGCACCGCGTTTTTCAAGGCAGTCAGCGAGGGTGTGCTGGAATTTGATGCCATCTGCGTGGTGGGCGGCATGAACAAGGAGTTAAAGGAATACGCAGCTCCCTGCGGCGTGTGCCGTCAGGTGATGATGGAGTTCTGTGATCCGGAGAAGTTCCAGATCATTCTGGCAACCTCAAAGGAGCAGTATGAGATCTTTACGCTCAAAGAACTGCTGCCGCTGGGATTCGGGCCGAATAATTTAAAATAAGGAGCAAAACATGGAGAAATTCAAACGTGTATTTGTAGTAGTCATGGACTCCCTTGGAGTGGGAGCCATGCCGGATTCTGCCAATTTTGGTGATATCGGTGTGAATACACTGGGACATATTTCAGAGTCCGTAGATACTTTTACCATTCCGAATCTCCAGAAGCTTGGAATGGCAAACCTGACCCCGCTCAAACAGGTAGCTCCAGTGGAAAAGGCCATGGGGTATTATGGAAAGCTGAGAGAGAAGAGTCTCGGTAAGGATACCATGACCGGACACTGGGAGATGATGGGCCTGGAGGTGAAAAAGCCATTTCAGACCTTCACCGAGCATGGATTTCCGCCGGAACTGATCAAAGAGCTGGAGAAGCGCACCGGCCATAAGGTCATTGGAAACAAGAGTGCCAGCGGTACCGAGATTCTGGATGAACTGGCTGAGGAGGAGATTGCCACCGGTCATATGATCGTTTATACCTCCGCTGATTCCGTTCTGCAGATCTGCGGCAATGAGGAGACCTTTGGCCTGGACGAACTGTACCGCTGCTGTGAGATCGCCAGAGAGCTGACCATGAAGGATGAATGGAAGGTAGGCCGTGTCATTGCCAGACCGTACGTGGGGAAAAAGAAAGGCGAATTCAAACGCACCAGCAATCGTCACGACTATGCATTAAAACCGTTCGGTCCGACCGCGCTGAATGCGTTAAAGGATGCGGGCTATGATGTCATTTCCATTGGAAAGATCAATGATATTTTCGTGGGAGAGGGCATTACCGAGGCTTATAAGTCCAAGAGTTCCGTTCACGGCATGGAGCAGACCATTGATGTGGCGAAGAAAGACTTCCATGGTCTCTGCTTTGTAAACCTGGTAGATTTCGATGCTCTGTGGGGCCACCGGAGAAATCCGTCCGGCTACGCGCAGGAGATTGAGAAATTTGATGTGAATCTGGGTGTACTGCTGGATACTCTGCGGGAGGATGACCTTCTCATCATCACCGCCGACCACGGAAATGATCCGACCTACACCGGAACCGACCACACCCGCGAGCGCGTCCCGTTCCTGGCTTATTCCAAAGCATTCAAAGAAAGCGGAGACCTGCCGGAGACCGACACCTTCGCCATCATCGGAGCAACCATCGCCGATGATTTCGGCGTGAAGATGCCAGAGGGAACCATCGGATACTCCATCCTGGATCGGCTGA
>NZ_QUFI01000019.1:0-373 GCF_003478505.1 Clostridium sp. AF27-2AA | reverse complement strand
AGAAGGAATATTTGAAGAGACTGAAGGTAATAAAAATATTGAGACGGAACCACTAAAAGGTCCGAAGTTCCGGAAACCGCGTACAGAAACGCAGAAACGGTGAAATTTTGCGCTTTGTTCACTGCGCCGCCTATTGTCAGACCTGCGACCCAAACTCGCACGCGCTGCGTGCTCAAACAAGGGTCTCCGGTCTGACGCTATGCTCGCTCACAAAGCAAATTCCAATGTTTCTGCTTATTCTGTACGCGGTTTCCGGAACTTCTACCTTATTGGCTCCGTTACGATAATTAAAACCGTGCAACCATAAGGATACTGACCAAGGCGGCAGTTACGTGCCGGCAGAGCCTCTTTGGATTGCTTGATTAGCCCATAC
>NZ_QUFI01000018.1 GCF_003478505.1 Clostridium sp. AF27-2AA | reverse complement strand
CCTTTGGTAACTGAGCAGAAAAAAATAGCCTCTTATTTGAGCAACCTCGACCACCTTATCACCCTTCATCAGCGTAAATTGGAAAAAATGAAGAGTTTCAAAAAATCATTGCTAGAAAAGCTTTTTGTTCAATAAAATTCGTTGAATATTTCTGAACCAATATACAAAAATTGATTTTGAAAAATTAGTTTAAGTAAAATACGAATGTTGTATACCAGTAAAAGCGAATTTGTTTAGAAAACAAGCCTTGATGGTAAGAATGGTCAATTTAACACGAGCAATTTATGAAGGATATCTTGGGAACAGCGTAAGTTGGGTGAAGTAACACAGAAATTCAAAAGTGGTAACTCTTTAAAAGCAGATAAAATAAGTGAAAGTGGAGCATATCCAGTATATGGTGGAAATGGATTAAGAGGATATACATCTACCTATAATCATGAGGGAGAATTTGCGCTAATAGGCAGGCAAGGAGCTTTATGTGGAAATATGAATTATTTCATTGGAAAGGCTTATTTTACTGAACATGCAGTGGCTGTTGAAGCAGATGAAAATAATAATACAAGGTTTATGTATTATATGTTAGATACGATGAATTTGGGACAATATTCTGACCAATCAGCACAACCAGGACTGGCGGTAAATAAGTTGATTAAGCTGGAAAATATGTTCCCTAAGAAAGAAGAACAAATTAAGATAGAGAACTATTTTCAGTCCATCGACCACCTCATCACCCTTCATCAGAGTAAGTTAAAATCTTTAAAATTCATATACACATTTTTTCTTGGGAACAGCGTAAGTTGAATGATGTGGCAAAATTCAGTAAAGGAAATGGCTATTCTAAAGGTGATTTGATAGAGGCTGGAACACCAATTATTCTGTATGGAAGATTATATACAAAATATGAAACCACTATTTCAGATGTTGACACTTTTGTAGTGGCAAAAGATGGTTCTGTATACAGTAAAGGTGGAGAAGTCATTGTTCCTGCATCAGGTGAAACTGCGGAAGATATTGCAAGGGCTGCCACCGTCGATAAACCAGGGATTTTGCTTGGTGGAGATTTGAATGTTGTGATGCCAAATGAAGAAATTAATTCTGCTTTTTTAGCAATTTCTATATCTAATGGAAGTTCACAACGAGAACTGGCAAAAAAAGCACAGGGAAAATCTGTTGTTCATATCCATAATGAAGAGATAAGAAATTTAGTTGTACCATTTCCAACAAAGGCGGAACAGAACAAAATAGTGGATTATTTCGCTAATCTCGACAGCCTTATCACCCTTCATCAAACGAAAGCAAAATCTATTAAAAAACCACATTTTAAGGAGCAAAATTATGCTTGGATTTGACAGAGAATCAGATTTTGAACAGGCCATTATCACTGCACTCCAGAGTAATGGCTGGGACAAGGAGGTTATTCACCATCCTACTGAGGAACAGTTAATCCAAAACTGGGCGGATATCCTTTACGATAATAATAATGACATTGACAGATTGAATCAATGTCCATTAATTCCAGAGGAGATGGATGAACTTCTGGACCAGGTGAAGAATCTTCGGACACCGCTGGCCTTAAATGGTTTTATGAATGGAAAAACGGTATCGATTATTCGAAAAAATCCGAAGGATACGCTGCATCATGGTAAGGAAATCAGCCTGAAAATATATGACCGAATGGAAATTGCGGGAGGCTCGAGCAGATATCAGATTGTCGAACAGCCTTTATTCCCTCGGCATGAAAAAGTCCTGCAGGACCGCCGTGGTGATCTGATGCTGTTAATCAATGGTATGCCGGTGTTTCATATTGAACTGAAAAAATCTGGTGTCCCAGTGACGGAGGCTTGCAATCAGATTGAAAAATATGCGCATGAAGGTGTGTTTACCGGTTTATTTTCGCTGGTGCAGATTTTTGTTGCCATGAACCCGGAAGAGACTTTGTATTTTGCGAATCCTGGACCGGATGGGAAGTTTAATCCTGACTTTTATTTTCATTGGGCGGATTTTAACAATGAGCCGATCAATGACTGGCGGAAGGTGACTTCGACGATTTTGTCGATTCCGCTGGCTCATCAGATGATTGGATTTTATACCGTTGCGGATTCGGCGGATGGTGTTTTGAAAGTAATGCGCAGTTATCAGTATTATGCGGCGAATAAAATCTCAGACCGTGCAGCTACGCAGGACTGGTCCAATGTGGAACAGCTGGGCGGTTACATTTGGCATACAACAGGTTCAGGAAAGACCATGACTTCCTTTAAATCGGCACAGCTCATCGCGCAGGCCAGAACCGCTGATAAAGTTGTGTTTTTGATGGACCGTATTGAGCTGGGTACCCAGTCGTTGAAAGAATACCGGGCTTTCGCAGATCATCCGGATGATGTACAGGATACGGAAGATACGATTGCATTAATTGGGAAATTAACCAGCATGGATCCGAAAGACGCCCTGATCGTGTCTTCTATCCAGAAAATGAGTAATATTCGTGAGGATGCCGAAGGCAAGATGAGGGCAAAAGATCTGGAAACCATACGTTCCAAGAGAGTGGTCTTTATTCTGGATGAATGTCACCGCTCGACCTTTGGAGAAATGCTGACGACAATTAAGAATACCTTTCCGAATGCGCTGTTTTTCGGATTTACCGGTACACCGGTGTTTGATGAAAATGGGAAGAAGCTGAGTACAACGGCTGACATTTTCGGCAATGAACTGCATCGCTACAGCATTGCGGATGGAATCCGGGATAAAAATGTGCTGGGATTCGATCCGACCATGGTGATGGTGTTTCAGGATAAGACGTTAAGACAGAAAATTGCTTTGCGGCAGGCAGATGCAGCCTCCGTGGAAGAGGCAGTTGCGGATGAAAAAAAGAGCAAAGTATACTTCCATTTTATGTCGGAACAGGAAGTGCCGATGGCCGGTGTGAAGCAGGAGGATGGTACTTACCAGAAGGGCATTGAGGACTATTATTCGAAAGAGTTGTATGAATCGGATCCTTATCAAGATGCAGTTGTAGACGATATCGTTGAGAATTGGCTGACACTGAGCAGAAATAATAAATTCCATGGAATTTTTGCGGTAAGCAGTATTCCGGAAGCGGTGCGTTATTATAAAAAGTTTCGGAAAAAGAATCCAAAATTGCGTGTGACGGGACTGTTTGATCCGACGATTGACAATGAAGGCGGACAGCGTTCTTTGGATAAAGAAGACGGCTTGAAAGAGATGCTGGAGGATTACAATAACCTGTATGACCAGCAGTTTGATATCGGTGGCTACGCAAAGTTTAAGAAGGATGTAGCAGCCCGTCTGGCGCATAAGAAGCCGTATGAAAGACTGAAACCGGAGCAGCAATTAGACCTCCTGATCGTAGTGAATCAGATGCTGACAGGTTTTGATTCCAAGTGGGTGAACACCCTTTATATGGATAAGATTCTGTTGAATCAGAATCTGATTCAGGCATTTTCCAGAACCAATCGTCTGTACAATGTCAATGAGAAACCATTTGGTTCTATCCGTTATTACCGGATGCCGCATACGATGAAGCGCAACATTGAGGATGCGGTAAAATTGTACTCTGGTGACCGGCCGATGGGCTTATTTGCGGATCATCTGCCTGATAATATTGAGCACATGAATTTGACTGGCCAGGATATGGTGGAACTGTTCCGGAATGCCGGTATTGTGGAACTGGACCGGCTCCCGGAGGAGACAGAGATAAAGGCAAAATTTGCAAAATTGTTCCGCGAGTTTTCTACTTATTACCAGGCAGCGCAGATTCAGGGATTTGTGTGGGAGAAAACGGAGTATAACCGGATTTCGGAGGATGGAACGGTTATAGAGACAATTCCTGTGAAGCTGTCAGAGAATACTTATGAGATTCTCCATCAGAGATACCGGGAACTCAGAAAGCCGGGGGAGGATGGAGAAAGTGAGGAGGAAATTACATTTTCGATTGATCCATATCTTACGGAGCAGAATACAGGTATGATCGACTACAACTATATGAATTCCCGTTTCGAAAAGTGGATGAAGCAGTTGGAACAGCCGGGAGTTTCTCAGGAAGTTCTGGATCAGACACTGGAAGAATTACATAAGTCTTTTGCTTTTTTGTCTCAGGAAGATCAGAAGTTTGCGAACTTATTTTTACATGACGTTCAGACCGGAGATGTATCATTAAGATCTGGATATACATTGCAGGATTATATTGTTATGTATTCGAATAACGAGAAAACCGAACAGATCCGTCGGCTTTGCCGATATTTTGGATGCTCGGAAGAAATAATCCGCGAATTGTTAAAGCTGAATATCACAAAAGAAAATATCAATGACTATGGGCGGTTTGACGCATTAAAGGCAACTGTGGTAAAAGAACAGGCACAGGAATATTTTACTGCGGTGGAAGGAAAGAAAATGCCTATGTTTCGGGTAAACAATCGTGTGGATTCGATACTTACCCAGTTCTTGCTGGAAGGTGGAATGGATATTCCGGAGCCGGAAAACTGGAAGAAAGAATCTGCAAAGGAGTAAGAGCCCTTCATCAGTGTGAGAAAACAGGAGGTTTATCTTATGCTCGATGAAACAAAAGCAACGGCTTTATTTGTTGATTATTATGCCCAGTGGGTTCAGGTATACAAAGAGGGGGCGATTCGTGAGGTAACGCTTGCAAAATATAAAATGACGCAAGCATGGCTGAAAAAGCTGGTTCCGGAATTGCAGTTATGCAATATGACAAGAATTACATATCAGCAGCTGATCAATAACTATGCGCAGCACCATGAGAGACAGACAACTATGGATTTTCATCATCAGTTAAAAGGCGCGATTCTGGATGCTGTGGACGAAGGTCTGATTGACCGGGATCCCACCCGGAAAGTGATCATTAAGGGAAAAACACCGGCAGAGAAGAAAATCAAATATCTGAATCAGTTCGAACTGCACACGCTCTTAAAGAGTCTGGATCTTGGAAAGGAAGTGAACTGGGACTGGTTTATCCTGCTTGTAGCAAAAACCGGCATGCGTTTTTCTGAGGCACTCGCCCTTACACCGAAGGATTTTGATTTTGCGCATCAGACATTATCCATCAGCAAAACGTGGAATTACAAGGGAAATGGTGGCTTCCTTCCAACGAAAAACAAGTCATCTATACGGAAAATTCAGATTGACTGGCAGACGGTCATGCAGTTTGCGGAGCTGACCAAAAATCTCCCACCGGAGGAGCCGATTTTTGTGAAGAAGCAGGATGAATATGAACCTATTTATAATTCCACGGTCAATGGAATTTTGGAGCGATACTGCAAAAAACTGCAGATATCCACCATTTCAGTTCATGGACTGCGCCATACGCATGCTTCAATTCTTCTTTTTGCGGGCGTATCCATTGGAAGTGTAGCCAGAAGACTCGGACACGCAAGCATGACCACAACGCAGAAAACGTATCTGCATATCATTCAGGAACTGGAAAATCAGGATATTGATCTGGTCATGAGATCACTGGCTAATCTGACCTGATTGTGTGTGATTTGGAAATTGTACGGAAATATATAAATTAGAATAAGTGCACTGGTGAAGGGCTGTTGTCAAGCATTTATTATGGTCAGAATGAGCTTAATGACCCCAATGATGAGCTTAATGACCCCAATAGAATATGCAATGACCTTAATAGTGCCGGAAAGTGCCGATAAAGTACCGGAATCTATGGAAAGAATGGAGATAAAATTTATGATACAACCAATCATGCGTGACATCGCATTTCTAAAACAAAAATCCCTCCCTGCAACCCAGGCAGACCGCCAGGTTGCCCTTGACCTCTTGGACACCTTAAAAGCTCATGAGTCTGAGTGCGTTGGTATGGCGGCGAATATGATCGGGGTGCGGAAGAACATTATCGCTGTGAATATGGGATTTATGAATGTGGCGATGTTTAATCCGGTTATTGTGAAAAAGTCAGGCGCTTTTGAGACAGAGGAGGGCTGTCTCTCCCTGATCGGAGTCCGGAAAACAACCCGTTATGAGGAGATTGAGGTGGAGTACGAGGATATGAACTTCAAGAAGCAGCATCAGAAGTTCAGCGGCTGGACAGCCCAGATCATTCAGCATGAGTGCGATCATCTGGAGGGAATTATTATCTAATAGGGAGAGACAAAGCTATGCATACATCAGAGAATAAAACAAAAGATGACGGTCTGATCGGCAATGAACAAATCGAGGAGGCCATCGCTGCTTTGCAGAAGAAGCCCAGTGAGGAACTACTGGCTCATGCACTGACGGTAGTCCGCAGCCGGATGCGGGAAAAGGGTCAGGTCATCCTTGCGGTGGACATGCCGCAGGAACAGACTGCAAATCCGACAGCTCCGATGCAGATCCAGGCAGTGAAAACCGGGGACGGAAGGGCCTGGTGGGTAGCGTTCACCAGCTTTGACGAGGAGCTGAGAGGCGGGGACCAGGTGAAATCTACGTTTCTGGCAGATCTGGAGCAGATGTTCAGGACTGCACTGACAGTACCGGAAATTGAGGGCGTGATTTTAAATCCGTGGAACCGGACCATGATGCTGGATAAGAGCCTGATCCGGATCGTGCTGGGAGAGTCCTGATAGCAGAAAACAGAATGTCTGTTCGATATTTATCTTGCATCCAAACAGTCCGTATGTTAGAATGAGAAAAGCGAAACACGATGCAGACAAGAATCAGGAAAGGTCAGGACAGAAATTTGTTTTCATATATAAAAGGAACGTTGGAAGAATACTGGGAAGATACCATTGTCGTGGAATCAGGCGGCATTGGCTGGAACATTCATGTTCCGCTGTCGGTGCTGGACCGGCTTCCGCATGTGGGTGAGCAGATCAAGGTTTACACTTCCTTTCAGGTGAAGGAAGATTCCATGACGCTGTATGGCTTTTTCAGCCGTCAGGATTTAAAGATGTTTAACCAGCTTCTCGGTGTAACCGGCATCGGCCCTAAGGCGGCTCTGGGAATTCTTTCCTCCCTCAGCCCGGATGATCTTCGCATGGCCATCATAGCGGAAGATTCCAAGGCCATCGCCAAAGCGCCGGGAATCGGTCCGAAGACAGCCAAGCGCGTGATCCTGGATCTGAAAGACAAGATCAGCATGGACGAGGTACTGCCGCTGCAGTTCACGGGCGGCCAGACGGAGGCGGCAGTTACGGCAGCAGCTTCCGGCGTGGATGGCGCAGGCAAAGAGGCCATCGAAGCACTGGTTGCCCTGGGCTATTCCCCAACAGAAGCCACAAAGGCGGTGCGGCAGGTAACCATCACGGAGGACATGAATTCGGAAGCGGTGCTGAAGGCATCACTGAAATTTCTGGCATTCTAGTATAGAAGATAATTGGAGTAAAAAATGGAACGACGGATCATAACCACTGAGGTGACGGAAGAGGATAAGGTCATTGAACCAAATCTCCGACCTCAGATGTTAGCCGAGTACATCGGTCAGGAAAAGATCAAGAACAATTTAAAGGTATACATTGACGCGGCGAAAGCGCGTGGAGAGTCGCTGGATCATGTGCTGTTTTACGGCCCGCCGGGATTGGGAAAGACGACGCTTTCCGGCATTATTGCAAACGAGATGGGCGTACACATGAAGGTGACCTCTGGTCCGGCTATTGAAAAACCGGGAGAGATGGCGGCAATCCTGAATAATCTTCAGGAGGGCGATGTCCTGTTTGTGGACGAGATCCACCGCCTGAACCGTCAGGTGGAGGAGGTGCTTTACCCGGCTATGGAGGATTTTGCCATTGACATCATGCTGGGCAAGGAATCATCGGCCCGTTCCATCCGCCTGGATCTGCCGCATTTCACTCTGGTCGGAGCAACGACCAGAGCCGGTCTTCTGACGGCTCCATTGCGTGACCGTTTTGGCGTGGTACAAAAGCTGGAATTTTACACGCCAGGGGAACTGCAGATCATTGTAGAGCGGTCTGCAGAGGTGCTTGGCATCGGCATTGAGCCGGAGGGCGCGGCAGAGATCGCAAGGCGTTCGCGAGGCACGCCACGTCTGGCAAACCGATTGCTCAAACGGGTGCGGGACTTTGCACAGGTGAAGTATGACGGAGTCATCACCAAACAGGTAGCGGATTTTGCGCTGGACATTCTGGATGTGGACAAGGTCGGCCTTGATAATAATGACCGGAGTATTCTTCTCATGATGATCGAGAAATTCGGCGGCGGCCCGGTTGGTCTGGAAACCCTGGCAGCGGCGCTCGGCGAAGATGCCGGAACGCTGGAGGATGTGTATGAGCCGTATCTTCTGATGAATGGCTTCCTAAACCGTACGCCACGCGGAAGGGTGGCAACACCGCTGGCTTACCGGCATCTGGATATTCCATATGACGGGCAATCCATGTAAAAACAAAAGAAACAAAAAATAAAAATCCGGAGAATTGATGCACGATGATAGAAAGCAGAGTTCTCCGGATTTGTGGATTTTAGCATATTTTCCCAGAAACACAAAATGAGAAACTGTGGGAAACACTCTTGTTGAGATGGTGGGAATATGTTAAAATGTATACAGTATTAAAATTATATTATTTATAAGGAAATTTCATGGAACAGAAAAATTATACGGAAGTTTTTATAGATGGAACCGTTTTTACATTGGGCGGTACGGAAGATGAAGCGTATTTAAGACAGGTTGCTGCTTATCTGAATGAGAAGATTGGCGAAGTCCGCAAGATGGATGGTTTTTCCAGACAGAGTCCGGAATATCAGAATCTGACTATTCAGCTGAATCTTTCTGATGATTATTTCAAGGAGCAGATGCGTGCAGATGACCTGAAACAGCAGAAAGAGGAACTGGAAAAAGACGCATACAGCTTAAAACATGAGCTGATCACCACTCAGATGAAGTATGAGGCACAGTCCAGGGAACTGGAAGTGGCCAAGGCTGCTCCGCTCAAAGACCGGGAAGAACTGGAAGCAGCGAAGGAAAAGCTGGAGAATGCATCTCAGGAAATCGAATCGCTGAAAAACCGTTGCGAGAACACGAGACAGGAGCTTGCAGCTGCAAAGTCGGAAAATGAGACCGTGCAGCAGGAGCTTGCAGCCGCCAAGTCAGAAAATGAGACCGTGCAGCAGGAGCTTGCAGCTGCAAAGTCGGAAAATGAGACCGTGCAGCAGGAGCTTGCAGCTGCCAAGTTGGAAAATGAGACCGTGCAGCAGGAGCTTGTAGCCGCAAAGTCAGAGAATGAGTCTGTGAGCCGGAAACTGGCTGCAGAGAAAGAACGGCTTTCTGCTGAAATAGAGCAGGTCTCCGCAGAGAAGAATGAGGCTGTCGCAGAGACAGAAAATATGAGGACAGTGCTTACTGCTGCACAGGCAGAGGCGGAAAGACTGAGAGCAGATCTGGAAAATGCGCAGGCAGAAGCGGAAAGCCTGAGAGCGGATCTGGAAAATGCGCAGGCAGAGGCGGAAAGCCTGAGAGCAGATCTTGATGATACACGGACAGAAGCAGAAACACTGAGACAGCAGCTTGTCCGGGTACAGGAAAATTCAGCCAATACCGGAAGCGAGCTGGAAGCCATGAAAGCAGAGTCTGAGACGGCGAAGCAGAACCTGGAAACGAAAGCAGCAGAGGCAGAGCATTTGAAACAGGAACTGGAGGAAGTGCGTCGGAAGCTGGCACAGCTGTATTCTGAGCAGGATGCAGCTGAACAGGAGCTGCAACAGGCTCATTTAAAAAATGCAACTTCGCTTCAGGAACTTACACAGGCGAGAAGCGAAGCAGAAACCGCAAAGCAGGAGCTTACACAGGCGAGAAGCGAAGCAGAAACCGCAAAGCAGGAGCTTACACAGGCGAGAAGCGAAGCAGAAACCGCAAAGCAGGAGCTTACACAGGCGAGAAGCGAAGCGGAAACCGCAAAGCAGGAGCTGGAGGAAGCATGCGAGACAGCGACAAGGGCTGAGAGTGATCTGAAGGAAGCACGCGAGGAAAATGAGCGTCTCAACCGGGAACTGCTTCAGGCAAAACAGGATGCAAAGCAGGCACGGCAGGAGCTGGAAACATTGAAACAGTCAGCAGAACAGATTCAGCCTGAGGTACAGCAGACCCGGCCGGAGAAAGAGGCAGCAGTGGCCGTGGAAACCATGGAAGCAGCCGAATTGGTTGAGGAGCAGGATGCTGAATCCGCAGCGGCTGAGGTGGCTGCTGTGAAGGAGCTGGTTGCATCCATTCTGCCAAAGACAGTAAAAACGCCGGAAGAACAGAAAAAGGCTGATGAAATGGCAAAACAGGCAGCGTTCAAGGCAGCTCTTGCTGCAGCAACGCATCCGAACAGGCATTTTATCCGTTAAGTAATACAATATGGGGGTGAAGGGTGTTGAAAGACAATCGGAACTCCCTTTCTTTTGGCCTGAAACCAAAACGGTCATTTGACTGTTTTGATCCTGATTTGCGGAGAAGCAGATCCAGCGAAATGGCTCACTTTAATATGAGGAGGAGAATTTGAATTCACGTGTAGAAATCCTGGCTCCGGCCGGGTCAATGGAAAGCATGATGGCAGCGGTTCAGGCTGGTGCCGATGCGATATATATGGGTGGCAGCCGGTTCGGGGCCAGGGCTTATGCAGACAACCCAGAGGAAGACAGGTTCTTGGAAGCAATCGATTATGTGCATCTGCATGGCTGTCGTCTTTATATGACAGTTAATACGCTGGTGAAGGAAGAGGAACTGGACCAGCTTTATGACTTTTTAAAGCCATATTATGAGCGGGGTCTGGATGCGGTGATCGTGCAGGATCTTGGTGTGTGGAAGTTCATCCGGGAGCATTTTCCGGATCTTCCGATTCATGCGAGCACCCAGATGACTGTGACAGGATGGCGCAGTGCCCAGAGCTTAAAGGAGATGGGAGCGACCCGCGTGGTAACAGCGAGAGAGTTATCTCTTCAGGAAATCGCAGAGATCCGCGACCATGTGGATGTGGAAATCGAGAGCTTTGTGCATGGCGCATTGTGTTACTGCTACTCCGGGCAGTGTCTGCTTAGCAGCCTGATCGGCGGCCGCAGCGGTAACCGCGGACGTTGCGCACAGCCCTGCAGACTTCCCTATGACGTACTGACAGCAGCCGGAAAGCCGGTTCAGAGTGCGGCAAAGCAGAATTCTGCGAAACTGACGGAAAGCATATACGAAACCGGAAAGCAGAATGCAAGAAATCAGAACACAGGAAAAAAGGGCAAAGGAAAGCACAGTCCGGACATGCAGGACAGAAATGCCCGGATGAAGGGAAAGCCGTATGCACAGCAGAAAGCAGCGGTGGGGGATGACCGCTATGTCTTAAGCCTGAAAGACCTCTGCACCCTGGATATTCTCCCGGACATCATTGAATCCGGTGTCTATTCCTTAAAGATTGAGGGCCGCATGAAGAGTCCGCGCTACACTGCCGGTGTCGTGAGTATTTACCGCAAATATGTGGATTACTATCTGGAGCATGGACGGGACGGTTATAAGGTAGATCCGGCAGACCGCAGGATGCTCCTGGATCTCTTTGACCGCGGTGGCTTTACGGATGGTTATTATCTTCACCACAATGGCCGCGAGATGGTGGCATTAAAAGAAAAACCGGCCTTCCGGGAAGGAAATCAGGCTTTGTTTGACCGTCTGGACCGGGATTATGTGGAGAAGAAAAAGCAGGAGCCGCTATCCGGCCATGTAGTGGTAAAGGAAGGCAAGCCGCTGAAGCTTTCCCTCTGGTGCTGTGAGCCGGAGCGTCTTCTGGAAGAAGCAGCAGCTCAGAATCCGTATGTGGAGGTGAACGGCGCAGAGGTTCAGACGGCCCAGAACCAGCCCATGGGAGAGGAAAAGCTGTTAAAGCAGTTAAACAAGACCGGAAATACCCCGTTCTATTTTGAAAACCTGACAGCAGAGATCGAAGGAAATTGTTTTGTGCCGGTTCAGGCGCTCAATGAGCTGCGCCGGGAGGCACTGGAGCAGATGGAAGAGAAGCTGCTGCAGCCATTCAGACGGACGGCGGGAGCGGTAGAAAGCCAGGATGAAGGCGAAAACGAGCGGTCTGAGCAGCAGAGCGAGACTGGCAGTGTGGAAGCAGGTTCCTGTGGCCTTCACATCTCCATCGAGGAACCTTGCCTCTTACCCATCGCCATTGCCCATCCGGATGTCACCCGCATCTACCTGGATTCCTGCGGCTTGGGGCCGGAGACCTGGAAGGTGGCGGTACAGGCATGCCATGACAACGCAAAGCAGTGCAGCCTGATGCTGCCGAACATCTTCCGCACGGAGGCGGAGACTTATTTCCGCAGACATATAGATGCCCTGAAAGAGGCCGGCTTTGATGAGCTGGTGGTAAAATCCCTGGATGAGATCACGTTTTTAAGAGAAAACGGCCTGGGGGATATTCCTATGGTATCGGACGCAAATCTTTATGTCCTGAACCATCTGGCAAGAGAGCAGATGGAAGACCTTGGAATTTCCCGCATGACCCTTCCGCTGGAGTTAAACAGCCGGGAGCTGGAGACACTGGGCTGTGCGGGGATGGAACTTTATGTGTACGGTTATCTTCCGGCCATGGTGTCGGCCCAGTGCATCGTAAGGACTACAAAGGGCTGTACGAAACAGCCGGAGGTCTTAAAGATGAGGGATCGCACCGGAAAAGATCTTCCAGTGAAGAATCACTGCCGGTTCTGCTATAACACCATCTATAATCCAAGTCCTCTGTCCCTGCTCGGACAGGAGAAGCTGATCCGACGGCTGGCTCCGGGGGCGCTGCGTCTTGCGTTCACGCTGGAGACACCGGAGCAGATGAAAGCAGTGCTGGATGCTTTTGCGGATCAGTTCCTTCACGGGGAAGAAACCAGGGATCCGTTCAAAGATTTTACACGCGGCCATTTCAAGAGAGGCGTAGAATAAATATATATGGTAAATATTGTCATTGAAGTATCGAAATATCTGCTGATCCTGCTGATCGCGGCTTATACCTACTGGAATTTCAGTTATTTCCGGTTTCGGGATCCCTGGCAGCAGGGAAGAGTCTGTGTCCGGCAGAATGCGGCCATGTTTCTGCTGCATTTTGTGGCGTATGCGGTGCTGTTCTTAAAATCAGAGGATGAGCGGGTAATCCTGTTTTATCTGGCACAGGTAGTATTCCTGGCAGTTTATCTGGGACTTTATAAGGTGTTTTATCCACTGCGGTCCAGGCTTCTGGTCAACAACATGTGCATGCTTTTGTGCATCGGCTTTGTGATCCTGACCCGTCTGGATTTTGACAAGGCCATTCGCCAGTTTGTGATTGTTGCCATATCGGCACTGATCACCTGGATTATCCCGTTCATTCTGGAGCGGGTGTGGCAGCTGGCGAACATTCCGTGGGTATACGGTTTTGCCGGTCTGGCGCTGCTGATCGTGGTATGGATCATCGGCAACAACAGCTTCGGCGCGCAGCTGTCCGTGAACATTGCGGGCATCGCGTTTCAGCCGTCAGAGTTTGTAAAAATCCTGTTTGTGTTCTTTACAGCCTGCATGTTTTACCGGGATACCGAGTCTAAGACGATCATAGAAACCACGGTGATGGCGGCTGCTTATGTGCTGGTGCTGGTGCTTTCCAAAGATCTGGGAAGCGCGCTGATCTTTTTTCTGACGTACCTGACCATGCTGTTTGTGGCAACCGGAAGCTATCTGTATCTGTTTTCCGGCCTGCTTTGCGGCAGCGGCGCGTCGGTGGTGGCATACCAGCTCTTTGCCCATGTGCGCACCCGTGTGGCGGCCTGGAAAAATCCATGGGCGGACATTGATAACCGCGGTTACCAGATCACCCAGTCCCTCTTTGCCATCGGCACAGGCGGATGGTTCGGCATGGGCCTATATCAGGGCATGCCTTATAAAATCCCGGTTGTGGAAAAGGACTTTGTATTCGCTGCAATTTCCGAGGAGCTTGGCGGGATATTTGCTCTCTGCGTGCTGCTCATCTGCCTGGGCTGCTTCTTACAGTTTGTGCTCCTGGCAGCGCGGATGCAGGCATTGTTTTATAAACTGATCGCCTTTGGCCTTGCCATGGTTTATGCGGTTCAGGTATTTTTAACCGTGGGCGGAGTGACGAAATTCATTCCGTCTACCGGTGTAACCCTGCCCCTTGTCAGCTATGGCGGAAGTTCTATTTTGAGCACCTTTATCATTTTCGGTGTGATTCAGGGCCTGTACATTCTGAAACGGAATGATGAGGAGGACTATGAAGAAAAATTCGACTGAAAAGAAAACAACAGAAAAACGGACAGCCGGAAGAAAAGTGGCAGGACAGAAGGCAGATAAGAGTATTTTGTTTGTGACCTATATTATGGTAGGCCTGTTTGTTGGTCTGATGGGCTATTTCGGCTATTTTCTGCAGGTGCAGAGTGAGACGGTCATCAACAATTCCTATAATGCGCGTCTGGACAGTTTTTCTGACCGGATCATCCGCGGAGAGATTTTAAGCAATGACGGCACGGTACTGGCGAAGACCAATGTGGCAGAAGATGGGACAGAGGTGCGGGAATACCCGTATGGAAGCCTGTTTGCCCATGTGGTGGGCTATTCCGACCAGGGCAAGACCGGCCTGGAATCTCTGGCGAACTTTTATCTGTTAAGTTCCCACATGAATCTGGTAGAGCAGGCCGTCAACGAGTTATCCGATGCGAAAAATCTGGGAGACCAGGTGGTGACTACGCTGGATGTGGGGCTGCAGCAGGCGGCTTCCGACGCGCTGGGTGACCGCAGGGGCGCTGTCGTGGTGATGGAGCCGGACACAGGCAAGATCCTCGCCATGGTTTCCAAGCCGGGCTTTGACCCGAATCAGCTGAGCAGCCAGTGGGAGAGCCTGATCTCCGGGGACAATACTGAGGCACAGCTTCTCAATCGTGCCGCACAGGGTGTGTATCCACCGGGATCAACCTTTAAGATCGTGACGCTTCTGGAATATATCCGGGAGCATCCGGATACCTGGGAGGGGTTTACTTTTGACTGTGACGGCAGCTATGAGGCCGGAGATTACAGGATTTCCTGTTATCATGGGAATGCCCACGGCCATCAGTCGCTTTTGCAGGCATTTGCGAATTCCTGCAATGGCGCTTTTGCAAGCCTCGGTCTTACCATGGATCTCGGGCAGATGCAGAATACCTGCGGAGAATTGTTGTTTAATAAAGACCTTCCGATGTCTCTGGCATATAGCAAGAGCTCATATGCCATGGGACCAGGGGCTTCAGACTGGGAACGGCTGCAGACCGCTATTGGCCAGGGAAACACCCAGATGACGCCACTGCACAACGCTATGATCACAGCGGCCATAGCGAATGGCGGTACGCTGATGAAACCATATCTGATCGATCACGTGGAATCTGCGGCGGGAGAGGAAGTAAAGAAATATCTGCCTTCCGCTTATGGAAATCTGATGACCTCGCAGGAGGCCTCCACGCTTTCCATGTTCATGCGGAGCGTTGTGACGGATGGAACCGGTTCCGGTGTCCGTACCGATGCTTATTCCGTAGCCGGAAAGACCGGATCTGCGGAGTTTGAGACCGGAAAAGAGACCCATGCATGGTTTACCGGGTTTGCCCCGGCAGAGGATCCGAAACTGGTAGTCACGGTACTGGTGGAGGAGGCCGGATCGGGCGGTCATGTGGCCGCGCCGATCGCAAAAAGTATTTTTGATACCTATTTTTCAAGATGAAAATGGTGATATAACGCTACACAAAGTTTTTAGGAGTGACAAAGGAGGAATCGCATGTTTCATGCAAAGGAGTATGTGAAGGCGGAAAGCCTGGAACAGGCATATGAGCTGAACCAGAAGAGAAGCAACGTTCTGGCAGGCGGTATGATGTGGTTGAAAATGAGCAGCGGGAACCGGAATACGGTGATTGACTTAAGTGGTCTGGGTCTGGATCAGATCGAGGAGACAGAAGATGAATTCAGAATTGGCTGTATGTGCAGCCTGCGGCAGTTAGAGCTTCATAAAGGCTTAAATCAGTACTTTGACGGCGCATTTCGTGAGTGTACCCGCTGGATCGTTGGAACCCAGTTCCGCAACAGCGCGACTGTGGGAGGCAGTGTTTTCGGACGCTTCGGCTTTTCTGATATTCTTACCTGCATGATGGTTCTGGACAGCTATGTTGAGCTTTACAAGGGCGGAACCGTATCTCTGGAAGAATTTGCGAAGATGAAGTACAGCCGGGATATTCTGGTGCGCATCATCATCAAAAAGGATGGCAGAAAAGCAGCCTATGCCAGCCAGCGGCGTTCCAAAACAGATTTTCCGCTGATTGCCGTCGCAGCGGCAAAGAAGGATGACATGTGGTATATTTCCGTTGGCGCGAGACCGTCTAAGGCGGCACTGGTAACACGTCCGGTCCAAACCGGATGTGAGCTTTCCGCGCAGGCAGAGGAAGCAGTCAGCATGTTCTCATTTGGAGACAACCTGCGGGGCAGCGCGGATTACCGGAAGTCTCTGGCGGAAATTTATGTGAGAAGGCTCATGGAGCAGTTAAGTGGGGAGGAGGCATAGCATGAAAATCAGACTGACATTAAACGGAAAAAAAATCGAGGCTGAGATCAAGGCAGATACCCTGCTTCTGGATCTGGTCCGGGAAAAGGGCTGCTACAGTGTAAAGCGTGGCTGCGAAACTTCAAACTGCGGACTCTGCACGGTGTGGCTGGATGGAAAGCCGGTGCTTTCCTGCTCTGTTCTTGCTGCCAGAGCCGACGGACATGAGGTTACAACTCTGGAGGGCCTTCAGAAAGAGTCAGAGGAATTTGCTGATTTTCTGGCAAGAGAAGGCGCGGACCAGTGCGGTTTCTGCAGTCCTGGTTTCATTATGAATGTACTGGCTATGGAACGGGAACTGGTAAAACCGACTATGGAAGAGGTGCGGGAGTATCTGGCAGGAAATCTCTGCCGCTGTACCGGATACGCCGGCCAGCTCCGCGCCCTGGAAAAATATTTAAACCGGAAGAAGGAGGCGTAAACCATGGAAGCGAAGAATAGATATGTAGGCATGTCTGTGATCAAGAAAGACGCAAAGGCACTCCTCGCCGGAAAACCGCTTTATACCGATGATATCGCTCCGAAGGATTGTCTCATCGTGAAGCTTCTGCGCAGTCCTCATGCGCATGCGCTGATTGAGGAGATCGATCTTTCCAGAGCATTAAAGGTAGAGGGGATTGAGACGATCCTGACGTATCAGGACTGTTCCCAGAAGCGTTTTACCATGGCGGGCCAGACCTACCCGGAGCCAAGCCCGTATGACCGCCTGATCCTGGACCAGAGAGTCCGTTTTGTAGGTGATGCAGTGGCAATTGTGGCCGGTGAGACGGAAGAAGCAGTGGATAAGGCTCTGCGTCTTATCAAAGTAAAGTACCAGGTGCTGGAGCCGGTGCTGGACTTCCACACTGCAAAGGATAACCCGATCCTGGTACATCCGGAGGACAGCTGGAAGAGCCTGTGCCCGGTTGGCGCCGACAATAAGCGCAACCTCTGTGCCTCTGCGCAGGACAGCAATGGTGATGTGGATGCGATCCTGGCAGACTGTGCCCATGTTATTGACCGCACGTATCATGTGAAAGCGAATCAGCAGGCAATGATGGAGACCTTCCGGACCTTTACCTCCATGGACGCTTACGGACGCTTAAACGTGACATCCTCCACGCAGATCCCGTTCCATGTGCGCCGTATCGTAGCTCACGCGCTGGATATCCCGAAGTCTAAGGTCCGTGTGCTCAAGCCGAGGATCGGCGGCGGATTTGGTGCAAAGCAGACGGTGGTTACGGAGGTTTACCCGGCGCTGGTAACCTGGAAGACAGGAAAACCGGCCAAGCTGGTCTACACCCGCTATGAATCCCAGATCGCTTCTTCCCCGCGTCACGAGATGGAGGTACATGTGCGCCTGGGTGCGGATGAAAATGGAATTTTTCAGGCCATTGATCTGTACACATTGTCCAATACCGGAGCATTCGGTGAGCATGGCCCGACTACCGTAGGTCTGTCCGGCCATAAGTCTATTCCGATTTATTCCACGCCGAAGGCTTACCGATTCTGCTATGATGTTGTTTATACGAATACCATGTCAGCAGGCGCGTACCGCGGTTACGGCGCGACCCAGGGTGTGTTTGCGCTGGAGTCCGCAGTCAACGAGCTGGCACGGGAACTTCAGATGGATCCGACCGTGATCCGTGAGAAAAATATGGTACACGAGGGCGATCTGATGCCGGCTTACTACGGCGAAACCGCCAACAGCTGTGCTCTGGACCGCTGCATGGCAAGAGCAAAGGAGCTGATGCACTGGGATGAAAAATATCCGTGCCGCGACATGGGTAACGGAAAAGTCCGTTCGGTAGGCGTTGCCATGTGCATGCAGGGCTCCTCTATTTCCGGTGTGGATGTGGGCTCCATTACCTTAAAGCTGAACGATGACGGCTTTTATACCATGATGATCGGTGCGTCAGATATGGGTACCGGCTGTGATACCACGCTGGCCCAGATCGCGGCAGACGTGCTGGGCTGTGATCTGGAAAACATTGTGTCCCATGGTGTGGATACGGATGTTTCTCCGTATGATTCCGGTTCCTATGCGTCCAGTACCGCTTACTTAACCGGTATGGCTGCCGTGAAGGCATCCAAATCCATGATCCGCCTGATCACCGAGAAGGGAGCGGAGTATCTGGAGAAGGCACCGGAAGAGGTGGATTTTGACGGTGAGCAGGTATTCGCAAAGGACGGTTCGGCTTCCATCAGCTTAAAGGATATCGGAAACCGTGCCATGGCGAATAACGGGAAGGCTCTTGAGGTGACCGAAAGCCATTCCTCACCGGTATCTCCGCCTCCGTTCATGGTTGGTATGGCTGAGATTGAGATGGATCAGGAAACCTGTGATTTTGAGCTGGTCAATTATGTGGCTGTGGTAGACTGCGGAACCCCGATCAACCCGGCAATTGCCCGGGTACAGACGGAGGGAGGTCTTGGACAGGGTATCGGCATGGCAATGTTTGAGGATGTGACCCGTTCCGAAAAGGGCCAGGTGTATGAGAATTCCTTCATGCAGTACAAGCTTCCGACCCGCGTGGATGTGGGAAATATCCGGGTTGAATTTGAAAGCAGCTACGAGCCGACCGGTCCGTTTGGAGTCAAATCCATCGGTGAGGTTGTCATCAATACGCCGTCTCCGGCAATTGCGGCGGCCGTGGCAAATGCCACCGGCGTGCAGATCCGGGAACTGCCGATCACTCCGGAGAAAATCTTTAAAGAACTGCACAAATAAAGTTTATGGAAGTAACAGAATAAGAAACTTGCAACTTACCCGAAATAGAGGTATACTTAAACCAGTCTGTGTGACACACCAAAGCTGTGCTTATTGCACGGTACAACAGGAGGAATTGCAATGATAGAAGCAACGAGCTGTGGAGGTGTGGTTATATTTCGCGGCAAGATCCTGGTCCTTTATAAGAATTACAAGAACAAGTACGAGGGCTGGGTCCTTCCAAAGGGAACTGTAGAAGCAGGGGAGGAGTATAAAGAAACGGCTCTTCGGGAAGTAAAAGAAGAGACCGGCGTGAGCGCTTCCATTATCAAATATATCGGGAAGAGCTCCTATTCCTTCAATACGCCGCAGGATATGGTGGAAAAAGACGTACACTGGTATCTGATGATGGCGGACAGCTATTACAGTAAACCACAACGGGAAGAGCATTTTGTGGATTCCGGTTATTACAAGTTTTATGAGGCTTACCACCTTCTGAAGTTCTCAAATGAGAAGCAGATTCTGGAAAAGGCCTACAACGAGTACCGGGATTTAAAAAAAGCGAACCTCTGGGGCAGCAAGAAGTATTTTTAAGATTTTGCAGAGCAACTGAAACAGTATGTAAGAACAGGGAATCCAGTGGATTCTCTGTTTTTATGCCCGGCATTAAAAACGGGAATAAAAAAAGAAGGAGTTTTGTGTGCATGAAATATGATGTGATTATTGTGGGCGCAGGCCCGGGGGGAATTTACTCTGCGTATGAGCTGACAAAGAAGTGCGGAGGCAAAAAAATTGCGGTTTTTGATTCCGGCTACACCTTAAAGAAGCGTCACTGCCCGATTGACGGTGACAAGATCAAAGCCTGCGTCAAATGTAAATCCTGCTCTATTATGAGCGGATTCGGCGGAGCGGGCGCGTTCTCCGATGGTAAATACAACATTACCAACGATTTTGGCGGTACTCTGTATGAGTACATCGGCAAAAAAGCAGCGACTGAGCTTATGGAATATGTGGACGAGATCAATATGGCCCACGGGGGCGAGGACACCAAAATGTACTCTACCGCAGGAACCAGCTTAAAGAAGGTCTGCATCCAGAACCGTTTAAAGCTGTTGGATGCATCTGTGCGCCATCTGGGAACCGACATCAATCTGGTTGTATTAGGCCAGCTTTACGATGAGTTAAAGGATCAGGTGGATTTCTACTTTGAATCCCCGGTTACCCATATTGAGAGCCTTGAGGACGGAATCTACCGGGTATGGGTGGGTGAGACCTCCTATGACTGTAAGAAATGTATTGTTTCCGTAGGAAGAAGCGGAAGCAAATGGATGGAGCATATCTGTAAGGAGCTTGAGATCCCGACCAAGTCCAACCGTGTGGATCTGGGCGTTCGCGTGGAACTTCCAGCGGTACTGTTCTCCCATCTGACGGATGAGCTTTACGAGAGCAAGATCGTATACCGTACTGAGAAGTTTGAGGATAACGTGCGTACCTTCTGCATGAACCCGCGCGGCATCGTGGTAAATGAAAACACCAACGGCATCGTGACTGTAAATGGCCACAGCTACGAGGATCCGGCCAAGCAGACCGAGTGCACCAACTTCGCGCTGCTGGTATCCAAGCACTTCTCCGAGCCGTTTAAGGACAGCAACGGCTACGGTGAGAGCATCGCCCGTCTTTCCAACATGCTGGGCGGCGGTGTCATCGTACAGCGTTTCGGTGACCTGGTGCGCGGAAGACGAAGCACCCAGAAACGTATCGAGGAAAACATGTTCATGCCGACCCTTTCCGCAACTCCGGGCGACTTAAGCCTGGTGCTGCCAAAGCGTATTCTGGACGGCATCATTGAGATGATCTACGCCCTGGATAAGATCGCGCCTGGTACTGCCAATGACGATACCCTGCTGTACGGCGTGGAGGTCAAATTCTACAACATGGAAGTAGATGTGGATGAGAACCTGGAGAGCCGCCACAAAGGCCTTTACATCATCGGTGATGGCAGTGGCGTGACCCATTCCCTGTCCCACGCATCCGCAAGTGGTGTGTATGTAGCGAGAAAGATCGCGGAAACATTATAAAGAATCGGAAAATGTCTGCCGGACGTTTGTACAGTGGAAAATGCCGGTTGTTTGTATGTCATGCAAACAGCAGGAATAATCCGTTGTCAGGCGTCCGGCAAACGCATGTGAGGAGATATGCCATGAAATCATCGAATGAACTGCGCACGATGCTGCGCTCCATTGACCATAAAAGCTATCCGGCTTACAAATCCCTGTCCGGGGCATACCAGTTTGGGAATTACGCGCTGGTGATCGACCATGTACAAGGAGACCCCTTTGCGTCCCCGTCTTCTGTTCATCTGGAAATCCCGTGGAAACTGTCCGGATTTTCTGAAGAAATGCGGGATCAGGAATGCAAACGCATTGCGCTGCAGGATCACCTGACAAGATTATTTTCTGCCCAGACGGAGCGGTTCAGTTTTCAGGCAAAGGGCTCAGGCAAGAGCGGCCTGATTTCCATCAGCCGGTGCGGCCAGGAGGTCTTAGAGCGCAGCGCCTGTGAGATCAGCCGTGACACCATTACCGTGCGTTTCCACGTCGGTTTTCCGGCTTTTGGAAGAACCATTGACGCAGGCGGACTGGAGAAGATTCTCTTTGATTTTCTGCCGAAAGCAGCGGAAAAAAGTTTTTTCGCAAAAAATCTGGATCGGAAAGCGCTGCAGGCGGCGGTATGGCTGGCAGAAGACCAGACAAAGCTGCGCCGCCAGATGAAAGAGAAGAATGTGGTAGCTTTTGTGGCAAACGGTTCCATTCTGCCGAGAAAAAGCGGCGTTTCCGACCAGCCGATGAAAGACAGCATTCCCTTTGTTTCTCCGAAGAGTATGGAGCAGAGCTTTATCCTGCCTCATCACGGAGAGATTCACGGCATGGCAGTACCGGCAGGCATTACGCTGATCGTGGGGGGCGGCTATCATGGAAAATCCACGCTGCTTTCCGCTCTGCAGATGGGCGTGTATGACCATATCGCGGGGGATGGACGGGAATTTGTCCTGGCGGATGAGACCGCGGTGAAGCTTCGGGCAGAGGAGGGGCGATCTATTCGCAACACTGACATTTCCCTGTTTATCAATGACCTGCCCAACGGCAAGGACACGAAAAACTTTTCCACGCCGGATGCCAGCGGAAGCACCTCCCAGGCTGCAGGCGTGTTGGAAGGCATTGAGGCGGGAAGCAGGCTGTTTTTGATTGATGAAGATACCTCCGCCACTAACTTTATGGTGCGGGATGATTTCATGCAGCAGGTCATCAGCCGGGAGAAAGAGCCGATCACGCCATTTCTGGAGCGGGGCCGGGATCTGTATGAAAAGGCTGGTGTATCTACGATTCTGGTAGCGGGAAGCTCCGGCGCGTTCTTCTACATCGCGGACCACATCATTCAGATGGACTGCTATAAGCCGGTGGAGATCACGGAGCAGGTGAAAGCGCTGTGCAAAGAACATCAGGCGCCGAGAGTCCAGGCACCGGGATTTGCGGTTCCGGCGTTTGCGGAGACGTATGCGGCGGGAAGAACGGCAGGTACGAATGACCGGAACGGCAGGTCGGATCGCAGCAGAGGAGGCCGTGGTGGTGATCGTGCCCAGGAGCGCAGCAAAGTGAAAACCTTCGGCCGTGATTCCTTCTCCATTGACCGGGAGACGGTAGATCTGCGCTATGTGGAACAGCTGGCGGATTCCGAGCAGACCTCTGCCCTGGCCTATCTGACCTGTTACGCCCTGGAACAGCTGACAGACGGGCGAAAAAATCTGCGGCAGATTGCGGCGGAACTGCGAAAGCGGATTGAGACAAAAGGCTGGGACGGCCTGACCGGTTCCTATGTGCCATGCGGTCTGGCGAAGCCGAGAATTCAGGAAATATTTGCGGCGCTGAACCGGTACAGAGGCTAAGAAGATTGCGTGTAATTTGCAGGCCGGAATTTCCGGTGCTGAAAATTCCGTGTGGCAGCATTTAGTGTAGCCGATTTTGACTGCGAATCAGAAACATATGAAAAAATCAGAATTAACGAAATTAAAAGAAATACGGAAGAAAATAAAAACGACATATCTGGATAAAATAAAATCCGAACAGTTTCGGAAAGACAGTGTGGTTCTTCCACTGCTGGCAGGTCTCGCCCTGGTGGTGATACTGGCTGCGGCCATTGCCGGAATACGAAGCATTTCTGCAGATCCCGGGGCTGGACAGATGGAGTCAAGGGCGGCGTCCGTCAGTGACAGTTCCGGCGAGGAGACTACGGCGGAGCAGGAAAGCGCAGAAACGGATGCGGACCCGGAGAAACGGACTGGTTTTTATACAGAGGATGGCGTGCTCTACTATTATACAGAGGATGGATCCTTGTATCTTGGCTGGCTTTTACAGGATGATGACTGGTACTATTTTACGGAGCAGGGTGCCGTCATCGGTTACCAGACTATTGAGGAATATGGCCGGGTAGACGAGTGTTACTTCGAGGAAAATGGCCGCCTGGTGATGGATGCGGAGACGCCGGACGGAAGAATGGCAGACAGTGACGGTTATCTGCTGGATCCGAATGAGGAGGCAGCCATACTGGAAGCCTGGTCTGAGTTTGAAATGGAGGCAGGAAAGGCGGTTACGCCCGGCGCTTTAAGCGGAATCCACATTTCCGGGGAACCGGCGGAGTTCTATATGCTTTCCATTGCAGGGGAATCCTCCGGCGGCCAGATCATCGCAGGAGACAGAGGCCGGGCCTATGGCCTGTGCCAGTTTGATTACCGTTACGACCTGGTAGATTTCATGCGGTGGGCTTATGAGCGGCATCCATCTCTCTGGCAGGAGTTCGCGGAATACACGGAAAAAAATGCCAGAGATGTATCCCTGGTGGAAAACGCGGGTATCGTGCAGGCCTTTGTCAGTGCCAGGGAACGGGATTACGAGGCGGCCATCAGCGATGAGCTGGAGTTTATGCGCATGACCTACTGGGATAATTTTGCGGCGAAGCTGAACGCGGCAGGATACCGGCTTTCGGAGCGGCACATTGCCGTGAGCGCAGCCTTCTTTTCCGTCAATGTAAACTGCAGCAGCCAGGCAAGCGTATTTCTGGAGCATCTGTCACCGGAAATGACGGATGCTGAGATGATCTGCGAGATTTACAAGATCCGAAACACGATTCTGGCGGAACAGAACGTGGGAAGGGTGAAAAAGGGAACGACGCTCCGCTATCAGATGGCGGAGCCGAGAATGGCTCTCGATCTGCTTCACGGCTATACCACCATTGATTCGGTAAAGAATTATGGCGGCGGTGTGCAGTGGAACGGCGATCTGTTTGTCAACGCGGTGCTGACCAGCGCCGTGCAGGGCATGAGCATGGAATGGGAGGAAGCGCTGCTTGCGACACCGGCAGACGCGGAAACGGAGAATGGGCAGTCTGAACCAGAAACAGGTGGCCAGGAAGAAACGTCCGACACGAATGGTCAGAAAGAAACATCCGGCGCAGACGCAGAAAAAACATCTGGCACAGATGGCAGGAATGCTGACATGGAGAATGAGGAATAATAAGGCGGTCAGGAGGAAACTTATGAATACAGAAAAGAAACATTCCGAGTATGAAGAACTGATGCAGTATCTCGAGGAGGCCCAGGCCTATGAAACGGCACTGATTCTCTTTGAGTGGGACGAGGAGACGCTGGCACCGGAGGAGGCGGGAAGCCGCACCGCCCGGATACAGGGTGTGCTGTCCTCATCTTACCAGCGCATTATGATGAGTGAGCGGGTGAAGGAGCTTGTAGACAAGTGCCTGCAGGAACTGACTGGAAAAGAGGGCAGTGCGCAGGATGAGGCAGATGGCTCAGAAAAGATTACACTGGAGACCCCGGATATGGAACTTACAGAAGATGGCATCCGTTATGCGATTCTGAAATCCGCGAAGCGCACCATCGAGGAGATCTCCTGCATTCCGCCGGAGGAGTACCGGGCGTATCAGGAACTGATCTCGAAATCCACCCGTATCTGGACAAAGGCGCGCAAAGAAAATGATTTTGCTTCTTTCGCTCTGGTCTTAAAAGAGATCATTGATTACCAGAAAAAGTTTGCGTCCTACCGCCAGAAGGAAGGTCAGAAGCTCTACGATGTGATGCTGGATTCCTTTGAACCGGGTTTTACCATGAAGAAACTGGATGAGTTTTTTGACATGTTAAAAGAGCACATCGTTCCGCTGTTAAAGCAGGTGATGGAAAGTCCGGTCCGCATTCAGGATGATTTTCTGGACGGGGACTATTCTGAGGAGAAGCAGCGGGAACTGGCAGAGTATCTGGCAAAATATGTGGGTTTTGATTTTTCAAAAGGAGTTCTGGCAGTCAGTGCCCATCCGTTTACCACAAATTTGCATAACCGGGATGTGCGCATCACCACCCACTATAAATCCAGAGTGGATTCTTCAGCATTTTCTGTGATTCATGAGAGTGGACATGCTATTTACGAATTTGGCATTGATGACCGGTTAAGCCAGACGCCGGCTGGTCAGGGAACCTCCATGGGCATGCATGAGTCCCAGTCCCGGTTCTTTGAGAACATCATCGGCCGCAGCGAGGCCTTCTGGATCCCGGTATACGGAAAGCTGAAAGAGCTGTTCCCGGAGCAGTTAAAGGGTGTGGGACGAGAAATGTTTGTCCGTGCCATCAACAAAGTCCAGCCGGGCCTGATCCGCACGGAGGCCGATGAGCTGACCTACAGCCTTCATGTGCTGGTGCGCTATGAACTGGAGAAAATGCTGATCGAGGAAGATCTGGATGTCAGCGAACTTCCGAAACTCTGGGCTGACAAATATGAGGAATACCTGGGAATCCGCCCGGAAACTGACGCGCAGGGCGTGCTTCAGGACATCCACTGGGCCCAGGGGTCCTTCGGCTACTTCCCGTCCTACGCGTTAGGCAGTGCCTTTGGCGCGCAGATGCTGGCCCGGATGAAGCAGGAGATGAATTTTGACCGTCTGCTGGAGGAAGGAAAGCTGGATGTGATCCGGGAGTATTTGAGAAAGCATGTACACCGCTACGGAAAGATGAAGGACAGCCGGGAAATTTTAAAGGATATGACCGGGGAGGATTTTGATCCGAAATATTATGTGGAATATCTGGAGAAGAAGTACAGGAAGCTGTATGCAGTATAAAAATCAGGGAACAGCGGACGAGTAAGAGCGTATAAAGTATATTGAGATATCAATGGAAACAGGAGCAGGTAGATCGATGTCTGTGAACCAGAAACTGGAAAATCTCTTAAACCTTTCCCTGGACACTACTGCGGAGGAACGGAGCCGTTCCGCGGAGCTGGAGACCGGCTATAACCCGGAAGAACAAACCTGGGAGCTGATCGTAAAATACTCCGGGAGCCTGGATGCGGCACGGGAGCTTGGCGCTGCAGTGGAGGAGATGCGTAACGAGTATGCGATCCTGACCGTGAAAGAAAGCCTGATCCCGTACATCAGCGCACTTCCGCAAATTGAATACATTGAAAAACCAAAGAGGCTGTTCTTTGCCGTTGACCAGGCAAAGACAGCCTCTTGTGTGAATCTGCTGCAAGAGGCACCGCCATATTTGAGCGGAAAAGGAGTGCTTGTGGCCGTTGTCGATTCCGGGATTGATTATTTTCATGAGGCATTCCGGAAGGAAGATGGCACAACCCGGATTCTGGAGCTCTGGGACCAGACGCAGAATCGGGTCTATACGGAGAGGGAGATCAACCGCGCACTGGAGGAGGGCAGCCGGGAGGCAGCCCGGAACATTGTGCCATCCGTGGATCTGAGTGGGCATGGAACAGCTGTGGCGGGAATTGCGGCAGGAGACAGCAGAGGGGCCGCAGCTGGACAGACTGCTGATGGCGGCGGACGGAGCACAGCTTTTTCAGGCAGCGCCGCATCTGGCATGTACCGCGGCATCGCCTGCGAGAGTGAACTGTTGGTGGTGAAGCTTGGCACCGCCCGCCCGGGGGGCTTTCCGAGGACCACAGAGCTCATGAGGGCAGTCAATTATGCAGTTTCCTTTGCGGCAGAGCGTTTTCTCCCTCTGGTCATCAACATCAGCTTTGGCAACACCTACGGTTCCCACGACGGGACCAGTCTGCTGGAAACCTTTCTGGATGATATTGGAAACTATGGAAGAACAACGATTCTGGCAGGGACCGGAAATGAGGGAGCATCAAGCGGTCATACCTCCGGGACGCTGCAGATGCGAAGAACGGAGAAAGTGGAGTTCACAGTATCTCCCTATGAAAGCAGCTTCAGCATCCAGCTCTGGAAATCTTACACTGATCAGTTTACGGTTAGTCTTCAGGCACCATCTGGGGAGAGATTCGGGCCGTTTTCAGAAAAGCTTGGCCCGGCCAGGTTCCGTTACCGAAAAACACAGATCCTCTTGTATTACGGGCAACCGGGTCCCTACAGCACAGCCCAGGAGCTGTACTTTGAGTTTATTCCGGATGAGGGCAGCTATGTGGAGGAAGGAATCTGGAGCTTTTATTTAAGTCCGGTCAGTCTGGTAAGCGGCCGGTACGATTTCTGGCTTCCGTCAGCCGGAATTTTGAATACGTCGACCCGTTTTCTGCGGCCGACGCCGGATACCACCCTGACGATTCCATCGACGGCCTCTAAGGTGATTACCGTAGGAGCCTATAACAGCAGGTATTATTCCTATGCGGATTTTTCCGGCCGGGGATTTACCCGCCTGACGAACCAGATAAAGCCGGATCTTGCCGCGCCAGGCGTAAATATCATGGCTCCGGCAGCAAACGGCGGATACCAGTCTGTTACCGGAACCTCTTTCGCAACACCGGTGGCTTCCGGAGCAGCAGCGCTTCTCATGCAGTGGGGAATTGTAAACGGAAATGATCCGTTTTTGTATGGGGAGAAGGTAAAAGCATATCTGAGAAGAGGAGCAAAGAAACTTCCGGGGATCTCGGAGTATCCGAATCCGATGGTGGGGTATGGGGCACTGTGCGTGCGGGATAGTCTGCCGGAGTAAACGAAAGCGGCCGTGATTTTACCGGATACCAGCGCGGATACTTTTCACGAAGCCCGGACCATGATATACTCTAAATCAGGAATAAAGAAAAGGACGAAAGAGATATGAAACAACTTGATTTTGAACATGGTACAGTGACCGGAAACATCCTTGGAGCTGCGGTTCCAATGCTGGTGGCGCAGATTTTAAATCTGCTCTACAACATTGTGGACCGCATTTATATTGCACGTATCCCCAAAGTGGGAACAGCAGCGCTGGGAGCGGTGGGACTCTGCTTTCCACTGATCGTGATCATCACGGCGTTTTCGAACCTGTACGGAAGCGGCGGCGCACCGTTATTTTCCATTCACAGGGGGAAAAAGGAGACACAGACAGCAAATGACATCATGAATACGTCATTTTCCATGCTCTGCCTGACAGGAGTGATCCTGATGGTAGTTGGCATGCTGCTGATCCGGCCGATCCTGATATTATTCGGGGCGTCAGAGGGAGCACTGGCATATGCCTGCCCGTATATGATGCTTTATCTGATCGGTACGCTGCCATCTATGATCGCGGTGGGTATGAATCCATTTATCAATGCCCAGGGCTATTCCCTGACCGGCATGCTTTCCGTAGCGATCGGTGCGGCGGCCAACCTGGTTCTGGATCCGCTGTTTATCTTTGTTCTGGGCTTTGGTGTGCGCGGAGCAGCAATCGCAACGGTTATTTCCCAGTTTTTGTCAGCGGCCTTTGTACTGCATTTTCTTTCCGGAAAAGCGGAGCTGAAGGTACGCTTCCTGCGCAGGACGGAACTTGCAGGATCCGTCAGCTACGCGAAAGAGATCGTCAGTCTCGGTACGGCGGGTTTTATCATGCAGCTGACCAACAGTCTGGTGACGATCTGCTGCAACCATGTGCTTTCTGCTACAGGCGGTGATATTTATATTTCAGTCATGACTATTGTATCCAGTGTGCGCCAGCTGGTGGAAACTCCGATTTCAGCGATCAATGACGGATCTTCTCCGATTTTAAGCTACAACTATGGAGCGCGCCGTCCGGCCCGGGTGCGGAAAGCGGGTGTGGTGATGGGACTTCTGATCCTAGGCTATACAGCGGTAATGTGGAGCGTTATCATTCTGGCACCTGGTGCGCTGATCCGGGTGTTCAGTTCTGATGCCCTTCTGCTGCAGGATGCGGTTCCGGCCCTGAAACAATATTTTGCGGCATTTATTTTCATGGATCTGCAGTATATGGGACAGACCACGTTTAAATCACTGAACAAAAAGGCCTATGCGATCTTTTTCTCATTGCTTCGAAAGGTGTTTATTGTGGTTCCGCTGACTTATTTCATGCCATATGCGCTGCATATGGGAACTGCTGGTGTATTTCTGGCAGAACCGGTCTCAAATGTGATCGGCGGCAGCCTGTGCTTTATCACCATGCTCTGCACGGTATTGCCTGAATTAAAACGAATGGAGTAGACAAAAACTATGAAAAAGAACGCTGCAAAAAAACTGACTTATGTAAGCCGTGCGTGCATGACGGTTCTGACTACAGTGCTGATCGTATTATTTTTCTGTATCATGTCTCTGGTGGGGAAAATTCAGGGGACAGCAAGGGTGGTAAACTACGCCGGTCTGGTGCGCGGCACGACGCAGCGCATGGTCAAGCTGGAAAACATGCAAAGTCCGCAGGATGAGATGCTTGAGGAGGTGGAGTCGATCATAATCGGACTGCGCTATGGAAGTGATGATCTAAACCTGGTCCGTCTGGATGATTCCGCATTCCAGGATAAGATGCAGGAGCTGGAGGATTATTTTGAAACCCTGAAAGTGGAAATACAGCTTGTTCGGGAAAATGGCTATGAAAACACGCAGATCATTGAAAAGAGTGAGCAGTTCTTCCGGATCTGTGATGAGGCTACCGGACTTGCGGAGGCCTATTCCCAGAGAAAGGCAACGGCACTGAATCAGCTTGAGCAGGTGGTCTTCGCGGATATCGCAGGACTTCTGATCCTGATTGCCATGGAAATATTTAAGGCATTGCGCTATGCGGCCCAGAACCGCATTCTGCAGAAAAAGGTTTATCTGGATGAGGCCACGGGGCTTCCGAATAAAAATAAGTGTGAGGAAATTCTGGACAATGATACATTCCTGGAAGATGGGGAAACGGTTGCAGTCTGTGTGTTTGATTTAAACAATCTGCGTATCATCAACAATAATCTCGGCCATGAGAAGGGAGACGAATATATCCGTTCCTTTGCGGTGCAGCTGCGCGGGGCTATGCCGTCGGAGCATTTTGTGGGACGCGACGGAGGGGATGAGTTTCTGGCCGTGATCCGCGGACTGGAGCGGGAGGCGGTGGAAGCCTGCCTTTCCCAGGTACGGAGCCAGACAGCGGAGTATTCTGCCGATCATCCGGAGATGCCCATCAGCTATGCGGCTGGTTATGCGATTTCATCGGATTTTGAATCCTGCAGCATGCGGGATCTGTTCCGGCAGGCCGATAAGAATATGTATGTCGATAAGAACCGCGCCAAGATGCTGGAAGCGGCGGAAAAGCAGAATGAAAATATCCGGCTGCTGGATACAGTCAAACAGCAGGGCTATTCGTTTTCGGACTGCCTGTACTGCGATGCATTGCTCGACCAGTACCGGGTGCTGCGTGCGGATTCCGAGTTTTTTCTGGCGGAGGAAGGCAGCTACACCGGTGCAGTGGAGCAGATTGTGCAGGAACTGGCCCGGGGAGTGGAACGCGGACCATTGCGCCAGAAGCTGCAGCCGGAGGCGCTGAACCAGGTGCTGACCAGCACGCGGGCAAAGCTGGAATTCCCGTATCAGTGTACGGACGGCGAAAGGGTGCGCAGAGGCCGCATGACGTTGCTTTTTTTAAACAATACGGAAGATGGACGGCTGCATCATTTTATCTTTGGTTTTGAGCCGTTCCATGACAAAAATCAGGTGTCAGCCAATGAGAAGGTCCAGCTGACCCGGTATTATGAGCAGATGAAGCAGTCCATTCTGGAAAATGGAAATTATGTGGATGCTCTGATGGATGAGGCTGAGGCGGTCTACACGGTGGACTTAACACATGACCGTCTGGAAAAAATCTTTTTTCCGTCTGGCAGCAGTAGATTCAGGATTTCGCAGCAGGCACCCTGCTCTTATAACGAATATTGTGCATCCAGAATGGAGCGGATCACAGAGGATACCATGGAGAATTACTGCATTGTGGATTCTTCGGAAAAACTTCTGGAGCGTTTCCGCAATGGCGCTAAGCAGGTTACGGTGGAGTATCAGGAAAACGGATCGAATGGGGAACCGGAGTGGCTGCAGAAGACAGTGCTGATGTCACAGGATACGCTGTACGATGAAAAAGTGGGACGGGAGATGACCGTGGTGCACGGAATTATCCTCTTTAAGAATACGTCTGTTTTCCATGAGAAGGAGCAGAAAGAGAAGGAGCGCCTGAAGGTGGCCTACGAGGAGGCAGACCTGGTAAGTAAAGCGAAAACGGAGTTCTTAAACCGTATGAGCCATGATATCAAGACACCGATCAATGGTGTGATGGGTATGCTGGAGATCATCCGACGGAACATGGATGACCGGGAACGGGTCGAGGAATGTCTTGGAAAGATCCAGCTGTCCACCAGACATCTGCTGGCGCTGGTCAATGATGTTCTGGACATGGGGCGCATTGAGACAAAGCAGGAAAAAGGAATGATGGAAGCCTTTGATCTGGAGCATCTGATGACCGAGACTTCCTCTCTGGTGGAAGCCCAGCTGGAGGAAACCGGAATCCGGCATTACCGACACAGAGAAGGAATTCGGCATACAGCTCTGATCGGAAACCCTCTGCATCTGCGCCAGATCATGGTCAATCTTCTGAGCAATGCAATCAAATACAATAAGCCGGGCGGCAGGATTGATACCTATGTAAAAGAGCTTTCCTGCGATGGAAAGCAGGCTTTTTATGAGTTTTGGATTACGGACACCGGTATTGGCATGCAGAAAGAATTTGTAAAAAATAAGCTGTTTCAGCCCTTTACACAGGAACAGGCAGATGCGAGGACACAGTATAAGGGAAGCGGTCTTGGCATGTCGATTGTCAAGGGCCTGATCGAAAGTATGAACGGTTCTATTCAGGTGGAAAGCGTGCCGGGAGAGGGAACGACCTTCACATTTCAGCTTCCTTTTCTTCTCGATGATACGACTTGCAGCAATCGGAAGAGGGAGAAGACGGAAGAGACTGATGCAGCCGGAATGAAGATCCTGGTGGTGGAGGACAACGAAATTAATATGGAAATTGCCGAATTTTATCTGACGGAAGCAGGGGCGAAAACGGAAAAAGCATGGAATGGAGCCGAGGCAGTTCAGAAATTTGCGGAATCCGAAACAGGAAGTTTTGATGTGATTCTGATGGATGTTATGATGCCGGTCATGGACGGACTGGAGGCAACTAGAAGAATCCGTGCGCTGGAGCATCCGGATGCAGGGACAGTCACGATTCTTGCTATGACAGCCCAGTCTTCTGCCGACAGCATTCACCAGTGTGAGCAGGCTGGAATGAACGGCTATATCGCAAAGCCGGTGGAGGCAGCAGAGCTGCTTCGGATCCTGGCAGAAAATGTACCAAAAGGGTATAAAAGGTAAGGAAGGTGAACTGATATGGAGAGACGGGAAGGTTACCCGAATCTGGATCTGAAGCAGAGCGGAAATCTTCTGCGCTATCAGATCCGAAAGTCTGGTTATAGTGTGCAGGACATTCAGAACTATCTGGTGCTTTCCTGCCCGCAGCCGGTTTACCGTTGGTTTCAGGGGAAAACGCTTCCATCTGTGGATCATCTGTATGCCTTAAGCCGCCTGCTGGGCGTGCACATGGAAGAACTTCTGGCCGGACCTCAGGAAAGTCCGCTTTACCGGGAAGCTTTTGGAGAGAAGCGGTATCTGTTTTCTTATCTGAGACAGTTAAGCCGGGCGTCGTGAATGGATGTGCAGTTTCGATTGGACTATTTGTCCAATGACGAATTCGAACGTTTGTTTTATCCTCTTGTCATAACCGAAAAGGAAATGACAGGAGGATTTTTTTATGGAAAAAGGACGAATGATTTATGTGGATGAAAGTGGAAAGAAGCTTGTTACACGGATGTTGATTTGCGATATGCGTCCAGTGCGGAGCGGATGTGGTATGCACATTGTAAATACGTTCCGTTATGGAGGATTGCGGTCGGCGGAGGAATTTCTCTGTTTTGCGGGGCGGTTTGCCAGGCTGTATGAGGAGAGGAAAGTGGAGATTGAGGAGGAACTGGTGCGGGAGGTTCTGTTGGGAGCAGCCACATTCTGGCTGGAGCCGGAAAGCTACTGCTATGTGATCTGCGGGGATACCATGACCATTTACTGCGGCCTAGAACCGGCGGAGACGGTTTACCGCCGGGCGGATGCCTTTGAGCCTCCGGTGGATGAATGTGAATTTGTCACCATCATGGAGACCTTAAAGAGCGGGGAGGGAATCTCTGCGCCTGCGCAGGATCTCATTGTTCATCTGCTGGGGCTTCTGATGCGGGACTGGGGCGGTGAGATTTCCTACTACGTGTATGATCTGGATTTTGGCCGGAAGTTTGAGCCGGGGCTGCTCTCAGACCGGGACGGATATGTGGATCTAAGCTGTGATCAGGCCCTCTACCGGGATCTGGCGCGCACAGGATTCTGAATGAAAGCGTTATATCCCGTAGGTAGGAATTTTCTGAACTGAAAATTCCGTATGATACAGTGGTGGCAGCAGATTTTGCCGATTTGGAATGCGTAGCATCGGCAAAATCCGGTTGCTGTTTGCACAACGTGTAAACAACAACCGAAAATCTTAAACATGGGAAATTTTGTGAGATATGGTTGCATTTCCGGAAGAGACATGATATAAGTGTATTAAGAAAATTAATACACTTATACAGAAAGGAGGCGTAGCTGGGAAATGATTCATCTGGACTATAAAGACAGCCGACCGATTTATGAACAGGTGGCAGACCGTTTAAAGGAGCTGATGATCCTCGGTGTTCTGGAAGAGGACGGCCAGATGCCTTCTGTCCGATCTCTGGCAACGGAATTGTCCATCAACCCCAACACCATACAGCGGGCTTATGCGGAACTGGAACGGAATGGATTTATCTATTCGGTCAAGGGACGGGGAAGCTTTGTGGGAAGCATCAGCAGACTCCGGGAACAGAAATGCCGAGAGCTCGAAGAGAAGGTAGCAGGTCTTGCGGTGGAGGCAAAAAGTCTTGGTATGGACAAAACAGCATTCGTCCGCATGGCGGAGGAACAGTTTGGAGGAGAGAAAACAGTATGATAGAGGCAACCAATCTCACAAAAAAATTTGACGATATCCTTGCGGTGGATCATATCAATGCGCAGATCCGGGAAGGCAGCGTCTTTGGTCTCATTGGAACCAACGGAGCCGGAAAGAGTACGTTTTTGCGGATGGCGGCAGGTGTCCTGAAGCCGGACGAGGGAAGCATCACGATAGACGGAATGGATGTATATGAAAATGAGGCGGCAAAACGGAAATTTTTCTATATTTCCGACGACCAGTATTTCTTCGGCAATGCGACACCGGAGGATATGATGAACTATTACCGTATTGTTTATCCGGAGTTTGACGAAAAACGCTTTGACTCTCTGTTAAAGAGCTTCGGACTTCAGAAAAACCGCAAGATCAACACCTTTTCCAAGGGCATGAAAAAGCAGGTTTCCATCCTGTGCGGTATCTGCGCGGGGACAGAGTATCTGTTCTGCGATGAGACCTTTGATGGCCTGGACCCGGTTATGCGCCAGGCGGTCAAGAGCATTTTTGCGAATGACATGGAAGAACGGAAGCTGACCCCCATCATTGCATCCCACAATCTGCGGGAGCTGGAAGACATCTGCGATCATGTCGGTCTTCTGCACAAGGGTGGTATTCTCTTAAGCCGTGACCTGGATGAGATGAAGATGAATCTCCACAAGGTTCAGTGCGTATTAAAAGAGGGCATGCAGCCGGAGCATATTACCGGTCTTGACATTTTGAAGACGGAGCGGCGCGGAAAGCTTCTGACCCTTACGGTACGAGGCAGTTTAAATCAGGTGGAATTTGTTATGCAGCAGGCGGATCCGGTATTTTATGAAACCATTCCGCTGTCCTTAGAGGAGATTTTTATCAGTGAAACGGAGGTAGTCGGTTATGACGTCAAAAAACTTATTTTTTAAGCTGATGCGGGAGGACTGGAAAAACCGCCTCTGGGCGCCGGCCCTCATTGCTCTGGCAAGCTTTTTCGCTTATCCGGTTTTTCTGGCTTTTATGGCAGGAAAGGCTGACCGGGACTGGAATACAGCTGCGGAAGCCTTCCACTGGTTCTCGGAACAGTCCATAAGATGGATCTCTTTTGAAAACGGAGTGGCAGTTTTCTTTGTAGTGGTGGTTTCTCTGGTCTGCGGACTCAGCAGCTTCTACTATTTAACCTCCGGAAAACGTGTGGATTTTTATCATAGCATACCGGTACGGCGGGAGATCCTCTTCCTGGTCCACTATGCAGACGGCATCCTGATGCCGGCCATTCCGTACGCATTTGCTCTTGTTGCTTCCGTGATCGTGTGCGCGGCAAACGGTGTGAGCACGGATGCTCTGTGCGCAACAGCTGTAAGTGCCTATATACTGCACATGATCTACTACATCCTTTGCTACACAACCGTGGTGATCGCGTCCCTGATGACCGGTCATCTTGTGATCGGCTTTTTTGGCAGCATGGTGCTGATGTTTTATATGCCGATCGCAGCCAGCCTGTTTGAATCCTTTTTTGAGAGCTTTTTTCTGTCCTATTATTATCCGGGTGACGATTCTGTGTTTGAAAATCTGATCCGGATTTCCCCGGTCATGGAGTATGTTCATACGGTATCGCTCTACGCAGATCAGAAGCCGGTGGTTATGGTGGCGGCGGCAGCGCTGATCGTGTCGCTGCTCCTGATAGCGGCAGCAGTCTTCCTTTACAAAAAGCGCCCGTCGGAGGCGGCAGGAAAGGCTATGGCCTTTGCAGTGAGCCAGCCGGTCATCCGAGTGCTCATCACGGTGGTGGCAGGTCTTGGCATAGGGGATTTTTTCTGGTCCCTGCAGCGCTCCAACGGCTGGATGGTTTTTGGTGTAGTCTGCGGAAGCGTGATCTCGCACTGTGTGATCGAAAGCATTTATCATTTCGACTTTAGAAAACTGTTTTCCCATAAGGAGCAGCTTGCCTTCAGTACCATTGCGGCACTGGCAATTCTGTTTTCCTTCCGGTTCGATGTATTCGGATATGACACCTACCTTCCGTCCGCAGACAAAGTAGCGTATGCATCTGTGGATATCGGCAGACTGAATGACTGGGTTTCCTATGGAAAGGTAGTGGACGATCAGGAAATACACGGACAGCGGGTGCTTTACAGCTATGAGTTCACGCCATCGGAAATCTACATGGCGCAGCATATGAAAAGCACCGATGTAGATACCATTCTGAATTTTGCGGCAGCCGGTATTGAGGAGAACCGTCTCTGCAGGAACGAGTGGGATCAGCGTGGGACAGGGGAAAACGCAGTGGCCTATGAAACGGCTGAGGTAACGGCAGCTCCGGTAGAAACATCAGACGAGAGCGAAAATGTGCGTTACACCACGGCAACCGTTACCTATACCTTAAAGAGCGGACGCAAGGTTATCCGCAATTACAGCATCAACATGACAAAGAACTACGAGCTGATCAAGAAGCTCTTTCAGGATGAGGAATACCAGAAAGCAGCATATCCGCTTCTTGCGGCAGATGCAGATACCTTTGTCAGCGTGCGTTACCGCCAGAGCCGTTCCAAAGGAGACCAGAGCCTGAAAAATCTGACAGCCCAGGAGCGGAACGAAGTGCTTTCTGTATACCGGCAGGAATTTTCTGCCATGAGCCTGGAGCAGATGGAGGAGGAGACGCCTGTAGGGCTGATCCGCTTTACCACAGAGACCGATGAAAAGGCGATTGCATGGTGGAATAACGCGGAGCTTGACACGCTGAGCAGCTGGAATTACTACTACGGCGCAGATGTGCGGGATCAGGATTTTTATCCGGTGTATCTGTCCTTTACCAAGACCATCCGTTTGCTTGGGCAGTATGGTGTTTCTGTGAAAGATGAAGCACTTTCAGATAAGATCGTTTCGGTGACCGTGAGCGGTTATGCGCCAAATTCAGATTCATACCAGACGGTTACGTTTACGGATCCGGAAGAGATCAAAGCCCTTGGCGATATCACACGCAATGAGCGGATGCTCTACTATGATCTCATGTATGAGGAGGATGATCTGACGGTAGAAGTAACGGTATCGGGTAAAACAGGAAAAGCAGAACAGGAAGATGATATGGAAAATACATACAGCAGCTTTTTCAAAAAAGGAGAGGTTCCTCAGATCGTAAAAGACAGGATGGGATTCTGATAAAAATAAAAACAGGATATGCGCGGAAAGGAAGGATTTCCGTGTATATCCTGTTTAAAGTTATGCATAATTATGCATAAACATGAAGCCTACATGAGGTTTGCGTCCGGCATGTTTTTCTGCTCCTCGATCAGATCGGCCAGGGTAGTGTTGTCTACTACGTTGTCGATGGCTTCCTTCAGCCGCTCCCAGACAGTAAGGGTGGTGCAGCGTCCGGCGTGTTCACAATGGTTGATGTCTTCATCCAGGCAGGAGACCGGAGCAAGGCTTCCTTCAGCAGCGCGCAGGATCATGCCGACGGTATATTCCTCCGGCTTTCTGGTAAGCATATAGCCGCCCTGGGCTCCGCGGATACTCCGGACATAGCCGGCTTTGTGAAGAAGTGAAACGATCTGTTCCAGATATTTATCGGAAATGCCCTGGCGCGCGGCCACCTGGCTGATCTTGGTACACTGGTCCGGATTCAGGCCAAACTCGATCATCATGCGCAGTGCATAGCGTCCCTTGGTTGATACTCTCATGGTTATCCCTCCTCACAGGACATTGTACAGGAAAAAGTCATGAATGTAAATGGAAACGGCTTTTTCTCATGCTTTATTTTTGATGCAGGATATGATATACTATCTGCAATAGTATGCACTGATTCAGTATGAAATCTGATATGTGCACATTCCGTCAGGAGGAAACTGATATGAGAGACGGCTTTATCCGCACAGCGGCAGCTACACCTAAGATCAAGGTTGCAGACCCGGTTCATAACCGAGAGACCATCTGCCGGATCATAGAAGAATATGAAAAGAAAGGCGCAGAGCTTCTGGTCTTCCCGGAGCTGTGCCTTTCCGGATATACCTGTAACGATCTGTTCCAGCAGGAGATCCTGCTAGAACAGGTAAAAGAAGAATTAAAGAATCTTGTGGATTTCACAAAGGGACGGAAAATGCTTTTGTTTGCCGGACTTCCCTGGGAGCATGAGGGAAAGCTTTACAATGTGGCAGCAGCCATCTGTGATGGAGAACTCCTTGGCCTGGTGACAAAGACCAATATGCCGAACTATTCAGAGTTTTATGAACTGCGGCATTTTACACCTGGTATGGAGATACCGGTCCTGACAGACTGGCTGGACACCCGGGTCCCTATGGGAACCAACCTGCTGTTTACCTGTAAGGAGAATCCGAAGCTTACGGTGGCAGCTGAGATCTGTGAGGATGTGTGGGTACCGTGCCCGCCAAGCATCCGCCATGCGCTTGCCGGCGCCACAGTTATTGTGAACTGTTCCGCCAGTGATGAGGTGGTCGGAAAAGATTCCTACCGCCGGGAGCTGATCTGCGGCCAGTCTGCGCGCCTCATCTGCGGTTATGTGTATGCCAACGCCGGGGAGGGTGAGTCTACCCAGGATCTGGTATTTGGCGGCCACAATATCATTGCGGAGAACGGAACTCGCCTGGCAGAGTCCGGACGGTTTGTTCCGGAGACAGTTATGGCCGATATGGATCTGGAGCGCCTGAACGCGGAGCGCCGCCGTACCACCACGTATCCGGCGGCAGACCGCAGCGGCTACCAGACCATCCGGTTTTCCCTGGCGCCTTCGGACGATTCTTCACAGAAGGAGGCAGGCACAGAGAACGGAAAGCTGCTCCGCTATATCGACAACCGTCCCTTCGTTCCACATAACGAGCTGGAGCGAAGCCGCCGCTGCGAGGAAATCTTCACCATTCAGGCCATGGGCTTAAAGAAGCGCCTGGAACACACCGGCTGCAGTCATGTGGTCCTCGGTATTTCCGGCGGACTGGATTCCACCCTGGCCCTTCTGGTTGCGGCAAGAGCTTTTGATATGTTAAATATTCCGCGCAGTCAGATTCATGCTATCACCATGCCGTGCTTTGGCACCACTGACCGCACCTATCAGAATGCCTGTCAGATGACGAGAAAGCTTGGGGCATCCTTAAAGGAGATCGATATCAAGGCGTCGGTGACCCGTCATTTTGAGGATATCGGCCACGACATTTCTGTCCATGATGTGACCTACGAAAACGGACAGGCCAGAGAGCGTACCCAGATCCTGATGGATATCGCCAACCAGGTGGGCGGCATGGTGATCGGAACCGGTGACATGTCGGAGCTGGCTCTTGGCTGGGCTACCTACAATGGCGATCACATGTCCATGTACGGCGTGAATGTTTCCGTTCCGAAGACACTGGTACGTCATCTGGTGCGCTACTACGCAGATGCGTGCGGTGAAGAAGAATTAAAGGCAGTTCTTCTGGATGTACTGGATACCCCGGTGAGTCCGGAACTGCTTCCGCCGGAGAACGGCGTCATCTCCCAGAAGACAGAGGATCTGGTGGGACCCTATGAGCTTCATGATTTCTTCCTTTATTATGTGCTTCGCTTTGGCTTTAAGCCTTCCAGAATTTACCGGATGGCACTACAGGCATTTGAGGGAGAATATGACAGAGAGACCATCTTAAAATGGCTGAATGTATTTTACCGTCGTTTCTTTGCCCAGCAGTTCAAGCGTTCCTGCCTGCCGGATGGTCCGAAGGTCGGTTCCGTGGCCGTATCTCCGAGAGGAGATCTGCGTATGCCGAGTGACGCGGCAAGAAGAATCTGGATGGAGGATTTAGAGAAAATCCAGTAGCATTACAGAACATGGCGAAAATCAAAATCAGCCATCATAATCCGGCAAATTGCCATGAAAGGTCATAACGCCGGAAAAGGAGAAAACAAAACGTGATCAGCAGTACAACCAATAAACAGGTGAAGTTTGTGAATGCCCTGGTGAAGAAAGCGAAGACCAGGCGGGAGGAAGAACTGTTCGTGGCAGAGGGACTCCGCATGTGTTCGGAAATTCCAAAAGACCGCATTCACACCTTATATATATCAGAAGCTTTTAGCAAAACGAAGGAGTGCAAGGTACTCCGGGAGGGCGTAAAGCACATCGAACTGGTGACAGATGAGGTATTTAAAAGTCTGTCCGATACCCAGTCACCTCAGGGAATCCTGGCGCTTGTAAAACAGTATCATTATACGCTGGATGAGGTGGCAGAGGCGAATCAGAAGACTGGAAAACCGGCGCTTCTCATGGTGCTCGAAACCATTCAGGATCCAGGAAACCTGGGCACCATCCTGCGTGCGGGAGAGGGAGCCGGTGTGACCGGAGTCGTGATGGACGCCAACACTGCGGACATCTACAATCCCAAAGTCATTCGTTCCACTATGGGTTCTGTGCTCCGCATGCCCTTTGTCTATGCAGAGGATCTGCATGAAACACTGGAAACACTGAAGCAGAAAAAGGTCCGCCTGTTCGCGGCCCACTTAAAGGGAAAGAACGCCTATGACCTGGAGGATTACACCGGGGATACAGCGTTTCTTATCGGCAATGAGGCCAACGGACTGACCGATGAGACTGCGGCTATGGCGGATACTTATGTCCGCATTCCCATGGAGGGCCGCGTGGAATCCTTAAATGCCGCTGTGGCGGCCTCCGTCCTCATGTTTGAGGCAGCAAGACAGCGCAGAAATCAAAAGTAAGGGGGAGTTGTTATGGCAGCAATTTACTGGCTCATTGCCTTTGTGATACTGGTGGGCATTGAGATCATGACCACAGCCCTGACCACCATCTGGTTCGCGGGAGGCGCGGCGCTTGCCTTTGTGGCAGCCCTCTTTGGCGCGCCGGTTCCGGTCCAGCTGCTGGTATTTGTGGTGATTTCCTTCATGTTACTGTTCCTGACCCGTCCGCTGGCGGTCCGGTATATTAACACTTCTACGGTTAAGACGAATGTAGACAGCCTGATCGGCAAAGATGCCCGGGTAACCGCCGAAGTCAACAATGCGAAAGAAACCGGAACGGTTTCTGTTCAGGGGCAGGAGTGGACCGCACGCTCAGAAAAAGAGGATGCGGTTTATCCGGAGGGAACCAGAGTCTGGATCCGCGAGATCCAGGGAGTTAAACTGATTGTGAGTGATGAAAAGGCAGTTGGCCTTTCACAAGAAAAGGAGGAAGTATAATGGGTTTTCTGTTTATTTTTCCGTTACTGATCGTAATCTTAGCAGTGCTGGCATCCTGCATCCGTATCGTACCCCAGGCACAGGCTCTGGTAGTGGAGCGCCTGGGTGCTTACCTGGATACCTGGTCTGTTGGCGTGCATTTCCTGGTTCCCTTTGTGGACCGTGTAGCAAAGAAGGTCAGCTTAAAAGAACAGGTTGTGGACTTTGATCCGCAGCCGGTTATCACCAAAGATAACGTTACCATGCGGATTGACACCGTTGTATTCTTCCAGATCACAGATCCGAAGCTTTACGCCTACGGTGTGGTAAATCCGATCATGGCCATCGAGAACCTGACGGCCACCACCTTAAGAAACATCATCGGTGACCTGGAGTTAGACCAGACCTTAACCTCCCGTGAGACCATCAACACCAAGATGCGCGCATCCCTGGATGTGGCAACGGACCCGTGGGGAATCAAGGTAAACCGTGTAGAATTAAAGAACATCATCCCGCCGGCAGCCATTCAGGATGCCATGGAGAAGCAGATGAAGGCAGAGCGTGAGCGCCGTGAAGCCATTCTTCGGGCGGAAGGTGAGAAGAAATCCACGATCCTGGTTGCGGAAGGTAAAAAGGAATCCGCGATCCTGGACGCAGAGGCAGACAAACAGGCAGCCATCCTTCATGCAGAGGCAGAGAAGGAACGCCGGATCCGCGAGGCGGAAGGTGAGGCTGAGGCAATCTTAAAGGTACAGCAGGCAAAGGCAGATGGTATCCGCTTCTTAAAGGAGGCCGGCGCAGACGCAGCTGTGCTTCAGCTTAAGAGTCTGGAGGCATTTGCGGCAGCAGCAGACGGCAAAGCTACCAAGATCATCATCCCATCCGATATCCAGGGCATGGCAGGTCTGGTTACTTCCGTGGCTGAGATCGCAAAAAAAGAAGATGGAAGGCAATAAAAATTTTTATACAGAGGAGAGACCAATTATGAACTTAAAGGGAAGACATTTTCTGACACTGAAGGATTACACTCCGGAGGAGATCATGTACCTTCTGAACCTTTCCGCAGAGGTAAAGCGCAAGAAAAAAGAGGGCATTCCGGTAGATAACTACAGAGGCAAAAATGTGGCTCTGATCTTCGAGAAGACCAGTACCAGAACCAGATGCTCCTTCGAGGTTGCAGCACATGACATGGGCATGGGAACCACCTACCTGGATCCGTCAGGTTCCCAGATTGGAAAGAAAGAGAGCATTGCGGATACCGCCCGTGTGCTGGGACGCATCTACGATGGTATCGAGTACCGCGGTTTTGGACAGGAGATCGTGGAGGAGCTTGCGAAATACGCAGGTGTTCCGGTATGGAATGGTCTGACCAACGAGTATCATCCGACCCAGATGCTGGCAGACATGCTGACTGTCCGTGAGCAGCTTGGCCGCTTAAAGGGCGTGAAGTTCGTATACATGGGCGATGCCCGCTACAACATGGGCAATTCCCTGATGATCGTCTGCTCCAAGCTGGGTCTCCACTTTGTAGCATGCGCTCCGAAGAAATATTTCCCGAACCCGGAGCTGGTAGCTCAGTGTGAGGAGTACGCAAAGGCATCCGGCGGTACCATCACCCTGACCGAGAACGTGGAAGAGGGCACCAGGGGCGCTGACGTAATCTGCACCGATGTATGGGTATCCATGGGTGAGCCGGATGAGGTATGGGAGGAGCGTATCCGTGACCTGACTCCGTACAAGGTAACCTCTGCTGTTATGAAGAACGCTGGCGAGAAGGCAATCTTCTTACACTGCCTGCCGTCCTTCCATGACTTAAAGACCAAAATCGGCGCTGAGATGGGCAAACGTTTCGGCATCACCGATATGGAGGTAACGGACGAGGTATTCGAGTCTGAGCAGTCTAAAGTCTTTGATGAGGCAGAGAATCGCATGCATACCATCAAGGCTGTTATGATGGCAACTCTTGGAGTGTAATTTATGGCAGGGCAGGAGAAAAAACGTAATCCGCGCAATGCTGCGCTGATTCTGGACCTGCTGCATATCGTGATCGGCATTCTTGTTGTTATCTGCGCCATCCTGGCGTTTTTGGATCCGGAGGGGAACAGTATTCTGTTCCCCGTGATTTTCTGGCTGGCCGCCGTGTTAAACGGTGTGATGGGCGGATTTCGGATCAGAATGAGCGGACACGACAGAAAGAAGCAGGCGGGGGGAGCGGCCCAGTGCCTGCTGGCAGTGATCCTGACGATACTGGGCGCGCTAAGTGCCATCAGCATCTGGAGGTAAAGATTGAAAAACGAAATTTTAAAATGTTTAAAAGAGACAGACGGCTATGTTTCTGGTCAGGAACTCTGTGAACGTCTCGGGGTATCCCGCACAGCGGTGTGGAAGGTGATCCGCCAGCTTGAAGCGGAGGGGTATGAGATCGAGGCAGTGCGCAACCGGGGGTACCGTTTACATGACAGCGCGGATATCTTAAATGAAGCAGAAATCCGCGCTGTATTAACTTCCGGCTGGCTGGGACAGAATGTAAAGTTTTTTGAAGAGATCGATTCCACCAACAATGAAGTGCGCCGCATGGCGGAGCAGGGCGCGCCGGAGGGTACTCTGGTGGTGGCAGAGATCCAGACGGCCGGAAAGGGCAGAAGAGGACGCAGATGGGATTCTCCCAAGGGCAGCGGGATCTGGCACAGCTTCCTGTTACGTCCGGAGTTTGCGCCGGAACATGCTTCCATGCTGACCCTTCTTGCGGCCATGGCTGTGCGGAAATCCGTGAGCGATGTAACCGGCCTGGAGTGTCTGATCAAATGGCCGAATGATATTGTGGTGAATGGCAAAAAAATCTGTGGGATCTTAACAGAGATGAGCACGGAGGAGGATTCCATCCGTTATGTGGTGGTAGGAATCGGCATCAATGCCAATACCCTGGACTTTCCGGAGGAAATCCGCGCTACGGCTACCTCCCTGGCCCTGGAGCTGGGGCATCCGGTCCACCGCGCGGCACTGATCAATGGCGTGATGTGTGCCTTTGAGGAATATTATGACATTTACCGTGAAACACTGGATATGAGCCGGCTGAAAGAAAGCTACAATCATGAACTGGTCAATGTTGAGCGGGAGGTAAAGGTGCTGGCGCCGGGAGGCGATTATACCGGAATTTCCCACGGAATCAATGACGCGGGCGAGTTGATTGTAGAGCTTGCGGACGGCACCATCCGGGAGGTCAATTCCGGAGAAGTGTCAGTAAGAGGAATTTATGGATATGTATGACGCAAAACAGCTGTATGACCGCTTAAAGGTTTCTGAGCGTGATGATGAGACACTGGATCTGGATGCCAGGCTGCGGGCCATGAATGGTCCGCTGCTTGCCTGGTATGAGGAACACGCCCGTATCCTTCCCTGGAGAGAAAACCCGGAAGGCTACCGTGTCTGGATCTCGGAGATCATGCTGCAGCAGACCAGGGTAGAAGCGGTCAAACCCTATTTTGAACGGTTTCTTGAGGCGCTGCCGGATGTGGCTTCGCTGGCATCTGTGGAGGATGACCGGCTGATGAAGCTCTGGGAGGGCCTCGGTTACTATAACCGGGCGCGCAATTTGAAAAAGGCGGCCGGAGTGATCATGGAGGAATATGGCGGAACGATGCCGGAGCAGTATGATGAGTTGTTAAAGCTTCCGGGAATTGGAAGCTACACGGCCGGGGCAGTGTCTTCCATCGCGTTCGGTCATCCGGTTCCCGCAGTTGACGGCAATGTACTCCGGGTTATTTCCAGAGTGACGGCCAGCCGGGAAGATATTTTAAAGGCTTCCACGAAAAAGTGGATGGAGACCCATCTTCGGGGGACCATGCCGAAGGACCGGGCCAGTCATTTCAATCAGGGACTCATTGAGATCGGTGCCATCGTGTGTGTGCCAAATGGTGCGCCTCACTGCGCGGAATGTCCGCTTGAATCCATCTGCCTTGCAAAGCGCCATGATCTGATCGGGGAGATCCCGGTCAAGACACCGCCGAAAAAACGCCGTCTGGAAGATAAGACGGTCTGCATTCTGGAGTGCGGGGACCAGGTGGGCTTAAACAAGCGGGATGACAGCGGCCTTCTGGCATCCCTCTATGAGCTGCCGAACCGCGCGGGGCATCTCGCGCCGGAGGAGGTGCCGGAGGCTTTTGGCCTGGATCCGGGGGAGATTGTGGAGCTGGAGCCGGTTGGTCCGGCCAAACATATCTTCTCCCATGTGGAGTGGCACATGACGGGTTACCGGGTACGGTTAAAGAACGGAATCCCGAAAGCTTACATTGCGGCGGAAAAAGAAGATCTGAAAACGATTTATGCCCTGCCGAATGCCTTTGGCAGGTATACAAAGATGATAGAATGACGATAATGAAGAGAAGGAGGCTGGCAGCATCATATGGCTAAGAAAAAACAGATGCTTCTGATCATTAATCCGAGATCCGGAAGAGAGAAGATCCGCTTAAAACTTCTGGATATTCTGGATGCTTACACAGGTGCCGGGTATCAGGTGCAGGTGCATGTGACCCAGAAAGCCCTCGATGCCAGAGACGCGGTACTTAGGTATGGCGCGAAAAAGGATCTGATTGTGTGCAGCGGCGGTGACGGAACCTTAAATGAAGTGATCTCTGGCATAATGGAGCTTGAAAAACCGATTAGTCTGGGCTATATCCCTGCCGGTTCTACGAATGATTTCGCTTCCAGCTTAAAGCTTCCAAAGCAGATGATGCCGGCGGCCCTGAATGCCGTGAATGGCAGCCCCTACGCCATTGATATCGGACATTTTTGCGAAGACCGGTATTTTGTCTATGTGGCGGGATTTGGCGCATTCACGGAGGTTTCCTACCTGACGCCTCAGGACAAGAAAAACCTGCTGGGACATCAGGCCTATATTCTGGAAGGCGTGAAAAGCCTGGCCTCCATCAAATCCTATTCCATGAAGATTTCCTGTCCGGAAGAAACACTGGAGGGGGAGTTTATTTATGGCATGGTGACAAACACAGTCAGTGTAGGCGGCTTTAAAGGCCTGGTAAACCAGAACGTGGCGCTCAATGACGGACTGTTTGAGGTGCTTCTCATCCGCACGCCCAAAACACCGCTGGAGCTCAGCGGTATTGTGACCGGACTTTTGATGAGGGAAGGGGAAAACAGCGATCTGGTTTATAAATTTAAAACGAACGTGCTTACCATTCACGCACAGGAGCCGGTAGACTGGGTTCTGGACGGCGAATTTGGCGGAACCCGGACAGACGTGGTCATTCAGAATCTTCCACAGCAGATCATGATCCTGTGCCCGCCGGCATCAAGGGGTCAGACCAGAAAAAACAGAGAATAAAAACAGAGAATAATGAAAATAATTGTTGAAATCTGACGCTGGATATTATATAATGGTTTGTTGTGTAGGCTTTCGTAAACCTTCAACTGAAAGGATGTTACTGTGGAAAAAGACGATTTTTTAGATAAGCTGAAAAGGCTGGTAGAAGTTGCCAAAACAAAGCATAATGCATTGGACATCACGGAGATCAATGACTTTTTTAAAGGGGAAAACCTTAGTCCTGAGAAGATGGAGCAGATATACAGCTTCCTCGAGGAGAAAAATATTGACGTAGTCCCTGTCATTGATGACGCTGCCCTTGCAGATGACAGTCTGCTTCTCGACGATGATGACGTCGATATGGACGACAGCTTCATGAAAGACTCCGAGGATATCGAGTTAGATGCGGTAGATCTGCTTGAGGGAATCGGAACCGAGGATCCGGTCCGCATGTATTTGAAGGAGATCGGTACCGTACCGCTGCTGACCACAGAGGAAGAACTTACGCTTGCAAAGCGCAAGGCAGAAGGCGATGAATATGCCAAAGAACGCCTGATTGAGGCAAACCTCCGTCTGGTAGTCAGTATCGCAAAGCGTTACACCGGACGCGGCATGAGCTTCCTTGACCTGGTTCAGGAGGGAAACCTGGGCCTTATCAAAGGTGTAGAGAAGTTTGACTATACAAAAGGATATAAGCTGAGTACATATGCGACTTGGTGGATCAGACAGTCTGTAACCCGTGCGCTCGCGGACCAGGCGCGTACGATCCGTGTACCGGTGCATATGGTTGAGACCATCAACAAGATGTCAAAGATGCAGCGCAAGCTGACTCTGGAGCTGGGCTATGAGCCGTCTGTGACAGAGCTTGCCGACGCCCTCGAGATGTCAGAAGACAAGGTTATGGAGATCATGCAGATCGCCAGAGAACCAGCTTCCCTGGAAACCCCGATCGGTGAGGAAGATGATTCCAATCTGGGTGATTTCGTAGCGGACAGCAATGTAGTGACTCCGGAAGGCAACGTTGAGAACGTTATGTTAAGAGAGCATATCGATTCCCTTCTGAAAGACTTAAAGGAGCGTGAGCGTCAGGTCATCGAACTGCGTTTCGGTTTAAAAGACGGTCATCCGCGTACCCTGGAAGAAGTCGGAAAAGAGTTTAACGTTACCCGTGAGCGTATCCGTCAGATCGAGGCAAAGGCCCTCAGAAAGCTGCGTAATCCGGTGCGGAGCAAACGCATCCGTGATTTCCTGTAAATGGAGATACTATGAACCGCAGAAATTATCAGCGCGAGCTGGAAGCAGTCATAAAAGAAAATGAGAGCAAGAGTCGGGTTCCCCGGCTCTTGTTGCATAGTTGCTGCGCGCCATGCAGCAGCTATGTACTGGAATATTTATCCGATTATTTTGAGATTACGGTATTTTACTATAATCCCAATATTTCTCCGGCAGAGGAATATGAAAAACGGGCAGCGGAGCAGCAGCATCTGATCCGTGAGCTGCCTGCGAAGCATCCCATTCATCTGGTGGTGGGAGCATATGAGCCGGAACGCTTTTACGCGGTAAGCCGCGGTCTGGAACAGGTGCCGGAGGGCGGGGAACGCTGTTTTCGGTGCTTTCGCCTGCGCCTGGAGGAGGCGGCGAAAATGGCGGCAGAGGGCGGATTCGATTACTTTGCCACCACCCTTACCATCAGTCCTTTAAAGAATGCCCAGAAGCTGAATGAAATCGGGGAAGAACTCTCTGAACTTTATAAAGTGGAGCATCTGCCATCTGATTTCAAAAAGAAAAACGGTTACAAAAGGTCGGTAGAATTGTCCGCACTGTACGGACTATACCGGCAGAATTATTGTGGATGCGTTTTCTCAAAGCGTGACGCCGAAGAGAGGCTTCATGATTCTTAAAAAGAGGATAGGTAGATTCTGGAAGAATCTTGACACTTTTCGTGATTTGTAATAAAATTTATAGAGATTTGAAATCAATTCTAAAGGAGACGTGAACTATGCTTAGTAAGAATTTAACAGTTGTAAATCCGTCCGGACTTCATTTAAGACCGGCAGGCGTTTTATCCCAGACTGCTATGAAATTCAAATGTGATGTTATCATCGAGTGCGGGGAGAAGAGAATCATCGCAAAGAGTGTATTAAACGTAATGGCAGCAGGCATCAAGTCCGGCACTGAGATTACACTGATCTGTGACGGTGAGGATGAGGCAGCAGCTATGGAGACCGTAAGCAAGGCAATTGAGAGCGGTCTTGGCGAAATGTAAGTCTTCTTTGAGCAGATAAAAGCAAACAAACTGTGAGGAAAAGGTACTCTTCGGAAGAATATTCCGGAAAGTACCTTTTTTCTGTGCAAAAAGGCTATGAAATCCTGTTTTTTTTCGTGAAAAACAAAAGAAAATAAATAAATTGACAATTTAACTTTCAAAAAAGGATTTACAAATGAAAAAATGTGTAGTATTATGCAGGAAAGATTACACAAGGAAATCGCGAGGGCGCGAAAATTCATTTTGAATTTTCGTGCCCTTTTTATTTCATTAGAAAGGAAATGATTTATGGACAGCGATCAGAGAACCTTAACAAAATCCCCAGACACACTGGATCACCAGACAAAAGCTCCGGGTCTTTATGATCCGAGCTTTGAGCATGACAACTGCGGTATCGGTGCCGTAGCCAATATCAAGGGTATTCCGAGCCACCGCACCGTGGAGCAGGCCCTTCACATTGTAGAAAATCTGGAACACCGCGCAGGTAAGGACGCGGAGGGAAAGACCGGAGACGGTGTCGGCATCATGCTGCAGATCTCCCACAAATTCTTTAAGAAAGTGACAAAGCCGCTGGGCATTGAGCTTGGCGAGGCCCGGGAGTACGGTGTCGGCATGTTCTTCTTCCCCCAGGATGAGCTTGCCAGAAATCAGGCAAAGAAGATGCTGGAGGTTATCGTCCAGAAGGAAGGACTGAAGTTCCTTGGCTGGAGAACCCTTCCGACCCATCCGGAGGAGATTGGTGACAAGGCCGTGGAAAAGATGCCTTACATTATGCAGGGCTTTATCGGAAAGCCTGCAGAGGTGGAAAAAGGATTGGACTTTGACCGCCGTCTGTATGTGGCACGTCGTGTATTTGAGCAGAGCAACGACGATACGTATGTCGTATCCATGAGTAGCCGTACCATTGTATACAAGGGTATGTTTTTGGTAAAGGAGCTGCGTCAGTTCTTTGAGGATCTGCAGGACCCGGATTACGAGTCCGCCATCGCAACCGTGCATTCCCGCTTCAGCACCAACACAAACCCGAGCTGGATGCGCGCCCATCCGAACCGTATCATCGTACATAACGGTGAGATCAATACCATCCGCGGCAACGTAGACAAGATGATGGCCCGTGAAGAAAACATGGAGACCAAGTTTTTCAAGTCCGACATGTACAAGGTTCTGCCGATCATCAGCCAGGAAGGTTCTGACTCCGCAATGCTGGATAACGCGTTGGAGTTCATGGTCATGAGCGGCATGGAGCTTCCGATGGCCGTGATGATCCTGATTCCGGCTCCGTGGCAGCATGACCGGTTCATGCCCCAGGAGGTCAGGGATTTCTACCGCTACTACGCAACCATGATGGAGCCGTGGGATGGCCCGGCCTCCATTGTATTCAGTGATGGAGATGTGATGGGTGCGGTTCTCGACCGCAATGGCCTGCGTCCGTCCCGTTACTACATTACGGATGATGACCAGGTGATCCTGGCTTCCGAGGTTGGCGCAATCGACATCGACCAGTCTCATGTGGTGAAGAAAGAGCGCTTAAGACCGGGCAAGATGCTCCTGATTGATACCGTGAAGGGTGAATTGGTAGGGGATGAAGAATTAAAGCTTCGCTACGCATCCCGTCAGCCCTATGGCGAGTGGCTGGATGTCCAGATGGTGGAACTCAAAGATCTGCCGATCCCGAACAAGGGAGTGCCGGAGCTTACAAAGAAGCAGCGCGCGCAGCTTCAGAAGACCTATGGTTATACCTATGAGCAGTACAAGACCATGATCCTTCCGATGGCATTAAACGGTGCTGAGGCAGTATCCGCCATGGGTGCGGACAGCCCGTTAGCCGTACTTTCCAAAAAGCATCAACCGCTGTTTAACTACTTCAAACAGCTCTTCGCCCAGGTAACCAATCCGCCGATTGATGCCATCCGTGAGGAGATCGTAACCTCCACCACGGTCTATGTCGGTGAGGAGGGCAATGTTCTGGAGGAGGCTCCGGAAAACTGCCACATCTTAAAGGTAGATAACCCGATCCTGACCTGCACCGATCTGTTAAAAATTAAATATATGAAGAAACCGGGATTCAAGGTGGAAGTGATCCCGATTACCTATTATAAGAATACTTCCCTGGCCAAGGCTATTGACCGCCTGTTCCTGGAGGTGGATCGTGCGCATCGTGATGGCGTGAACATCATCATCCTGTCTGACCGCGACATCGATGAGAACCATGTGCCGATTCCGTCCCTGTTAGCCGTATCTGCCCTCCAGCAGCATCTGGTAAAGACCAAGAAGCGCACTTCCATGGCACTGATCCTGGAGAGCGGAGAGCCGAGAGAGGTACATCACTTTGCAACCCTGCTTGGCTTTGGCGCAAGTGCCATCAACCCGTATCTGGCTCAGGAGTCGGTTCACTATCTGATTGAGTCCAAGATGCTGGATAAGGATTATTACGCAGCGGTAAATGATTACAACTCCGCAGTCCTCCACGGCATTGTCAAGATCGCGTCCAAGATGGGTATTTCCACCATCCAGTCCTATCAGGGAGCCCAGATCTTCGAGGCCATCGGTATCTCCAAAGAGGTCATCGCCAAGTACTTTACCAACACCGTCAGCCGTGTGGGCGGTATCACTCTGGAAGATATTGCAAACGATGTGGATGTGCTGCATTCCACCGCATTCGATCCGCTGGGTCTGGATGTGGATCTGACCCTGGAGAGTGTGGGAAGCCACAAAGAGCGCTCCGGACAGGAAGAGCATCTTTACAATCCGCGCACCATCCATCTGCTTCAGCAGGCGGCATGGACCGGAAATTATGAGATCTTTAAAGAGTACAGCCATGTGCTGAATGAAGAAGAGCAGACCATCAATCTGCGCAGCCTCATTGACTTTAACTTTGATGAAAACGGCGGCATCCCGATTGATGAGGTTGAGAGCGTGGATTCCATTGTGAAGCGGTTTAAGACCGGTGCCATGTCCTATGGTTCCATTTCCCAGGAAGCCCATGAGACCCTGGCTATTGCCATGAACCGTCTGGGCGGCAAGTCCAACACCGGTGAGGGTGGTGAGAGCCTGGAGCGCCTGGTTCCGGGACCGAAGAACAACAACCGCTGTTCTGCCATCAAGCAGGTGGCATCCGGACGTTTTGGTGTAACTTCCCGCTACCTGGTAAGTGCCCAGGAAATCCAGATCAAGATGGCGCAGGGCGCGAAGCCTGGTGAGGGCGGACAGCTTCCGGGCGGAAAAGTATATCCGTGGGTAGCTAAGACCCGTCATTCAACAACCGGTGTCGGCCTGATCTCCCCGCCGCCGCATCACGATATCTACTCCATCGAGGATCTGGCACAGTTGATTTACGACTTGAAGAACTCCAACACCAGAGCAAGAATCTCCGTCAAGCTGGTATCGGAAGCAGGTGTGGGAACCGTAGCAGCCGGTGTTGCAAAGGCAGGAGCCCAGGTTATCCTGGTATCCGGCTTTGATGGCGGTACCGGCGCGGCTCCGAGAAACTCCATCTACAATGCGGGACTTCCGTGGGAGCTTGGCGTGGCTGAGGCACACCAGATCCTGATCATGAACGGCCTGCGTGACAAAGTCATTCTGGAGACCGATGGTAAGCTGATGACTGGCCGTGATGTGGCTATTGCCTGCATTCTGGGTGCCGAGGAGTTCGGTTTCGCAACCGCTCCGCTGGTAACCATGGGCTGCGTCATGATGCGTGTCTGCAACCTGGATACTTGTCCGGTGGGCATCGCGACTCAGAACCCGGAGCTGAGAAAACGCTTCAAGGGCAAACCGGAGTATGTGGTAAACTTCATGCATTTCGTAGCACAGGAGCTGCGTGAATATATGGCAAAGCTCGGTGTGCGTACCGTGGACGAGCTGGTGGGACGCACCGATTTATTAAAGAAGAAAGAGCACATTCCGTCTGAGCGCGCGAACAAGGTAGATTTAAGCAATATCCTTGGAAATCCCTACGAGGGCATGCATTTCCGCGGATACCGCGACAAGCTGGAGTACGACTTCAAGCTGGATCAGACTATTGATGAGCAGGTATTCTTAAAGCAGTTAAAAACCGCCCTGAACAAGGGACAGAAGAAGAGCCTGAAGGTAGATGTCTCCAACGTAGACCGTACCCTGGGAACCATTTTTGGTTCCGAGATTACCAGACAGTATCCGGACGGACTGCCGGAGGATACCTTTACCATTCAGTGTAACGGCAGCGGTGGACAGAGCTTTGGCGCCTTCATTCCGAAGGGCCTGACCCTGGAGCTTTGTGGCGACAGCAATGACTACTTCGGAAAAGGTTTGTCCGGCGGTAAGCTGATCGTATATCCGCCGAAAAATGTGAAATTTAAGGCAGAAGATAACATCGTGATTGGAAACGTTGCCCTGTACGGCGCTACCAGCGGAAAGGCGTACATCAACGGCGTGGCCGGTGAACGTTTCTGCGTCCGCAACTCTGGCGCAACGGCAGTGGTTGAGGGCGTTGGCGATCATGGCTGTGAGTATATGACCGGAGGACGCGTGGTTGTTCTTGGTACCACCGGAAAGAACTTCGCAGCCGGCATGAGCGGTGGAATTGCTTATGTACTGGATGAGAAGCGTGATCTGTACAAGCGGCTTAATAAGGAATTGGTTTCCCTGGAGGAAGTAACGAACAAGTATGATGTCCAGGAACTGAAAGAGATGATCCAGGATCATGTGGCATACACAGGCTCTGCGCGCGGAAAAGAGATTCTGGACCACTTTGGCGAGTACCTGCCGAAATTCAAGAAGGTAATGCCTCATGACTACCGCCGCATGATGAACACCATCGTACAGATGGAAGAGAAGGGCTTAAGCAGTGAGCAGGCCCAGATCGAGGCATTCTACGCAAATCAGAGAAAGTAAGGAGGAGAGGACGATGGGAAAGCCAACAGGATTTTTAGAATATGACAGAGTAAACGGCAAGGCGGCTGCACCACTGGAGCGCATCAAGAACTTCAATGAGTTCCACACTCCTTTGACAGAGGCACAGCAGAGAAAACAGGGCGCGCGCTGCATGGAGTGCGGCGTCCCCTTCTGCCAGTCCGGTATGATGATGAACGGTATGGTGTCCGGCTGCCCGCTCCACAACCTTGTTCCGGAGTGGAATGACCTGGTGTACACCGGAAACTGGGGTCAGGCTTACAACCGCCTGAAAAAGACCAACAGCTTTCCGGAGTTTACCAGCCGTGTGTGCCCGGCTCCCTGCGAGGCAGCCTGCACCTGCGGCCTGAACGGAGATCCGGTCAGCATCAAGGAAAATGAGCATGCCATCATTGAAAAGGCGTATGAGACTGGCGAGGCAGGACCGAGACCGCCGAAGCTGCGCACTGATAAAAAAATCGCAGTCATCGGCTCCGGCCCGTCCGGCCTGGCTGCGGCAGACCAGTTAAACAAGCGCGGTCACAATGTCACCATGTTTGAGCGGGAGGACCGCGTAGGCGGCCTTTTAATGTACGGCATTCCGAATATGAAGCTGGAAAAGCAGATCATTGACCGCAAGATCAATGTGATGAAGGAAGAGGGCGTGACCTTTGTGACCAGCGCCAATGTCGGAAAGAACTACAAGGCTGCAAAGCTGTTAAAGGAATTTGACAGCGTGGTTCTGGCCTGCGGCGCATCCAATCCGCGGGATATCAATGTGCCGGGCCGTGACGCGGAGGGCATTTACTTTGCGGTAGACTTCTTAAAATCCACCACAAAGAGCCTGTTAAACTCCAATCTGGAGGACGGCAACTACATTTCCGCCAAGGATAAGCATGTCATCGTCATCGGCGGCGGCGATACCGGAAACGACTGTGTCGGAACCGCCATCCGCCATGGCTGCGCTTCCGTGAGCCAGCTGGAGATGATGCCGAAGCTTCCGGAGAAGCGCACCGAGAACAACAGCTGGCCGGAGTGGCCGCGCGTCTTAAAGACCGATTACGGCCAGGAAGAGGCCATTGCCGTGTTCGGCCATGACCCGCGCATCTACCAGACTACCGTGAAGGAGTTTGTGAAGGATGAGAGCGGAAAGCTGGTAAAGGCCATCCTCATCAGCCTGAAGGCAGAGAAGAACCCGGAGACTGGACGCATGTCCATGGTGCCGGTGGAAGGCTCTGAGAAGGAGGTACCGGCAGACCTGGTGCTGATCGCGGCAGGATTTTTAGGTGCCCAGAGCTATGTTGCAGACGCATTCGGCGTAGAACTGAATGCCCGTACTAACGTAGCAACCGAAGCCGGAAAATATGCCACCAATGTAGAGAAGGTATTCACCGCAGGCGATATGCACCGGGGACAGTCCCTGGTGGTATGGGCAATTCATGAAGGCCGCAATGTGGCAAAAGAAGTGGATAAATATCTGATGGGATATACAAACCTGGCGTAACATTTGCCTGTAAAAATAAAAAAATCCGCTTGACAGGAAGTCGGTCATCTTATATAATGTTGTTATTGCATGAGCAATACATACAATTTATAAGATGGCCTGGTGGCTCAGCTGGTTAGAGCGCCGCCCTGTCACGGCGGAGGTCGTGGGTTCGAACCCCATCCGGGTCGTTAAAAAAGAAGTCTGGCAGCAGACTTCTTTTTTGCGTAAATAAAAATTTAAGAGCAATACCAATATAGGTCCGAAGCCGGTAATCCCGGCATACCGCTGCGCAAAATATGGGTATTGTGTTCGGACGATGCAGCTGACAGATGTTTGCGGATAGTCGGACGAATCGTCCGCCTCCCTCAAACACCAGTCGCTGCATAGCCGGACACGTATACCCATATTTATGCTCCGCGGAATGCCGGGATAACCGGCTTCTGCTGTATTGCTCCCGCTAAGAGAGAAATAAAATCAGCCAGAACGGTACTGATAAAAGCCATGAATTCCAGATTTTACCAATACTGTTCTGGCTGTGTTTTTTACTACCGTAGAATAACCAGGAAAGCAGAAGCAGGCCGGGGTGGAATCCTGCGTAGCATAAATAGAAGTGCAACGTGTCCGGCTATGTGGCGACTGACGTTTTCGGGAGGCGGACATCTTGTCCGACTATCCGCAAACGGCTGTCAGCCACATCGTCCGAACACGGCACTTATATTTTGCGCAGCGGGATACCACCCCGGCCTGCTTCGGACCTTTTGTGACTATTCTTAAATTGTTATTTCCTCACAAACATTATAGCTCCAGTGATGTCATGACGCCGACCTCCATCACCCTGGATGACGGGCAGGAATACAAGCTGAGCAGTTCCGAGATGCAGTTTGCCTTCTCTGTCTATGGTTCCATTCGTGTGGGAGACCGGGTAACGCTGATCTGTGAGAAGAGTGAGAATTCCAACGGCGACGCGACCTACACCGTTGTGGATTACGTGGAAGATTAAGGGAGGCCGGATATGTTTGAGAAATTATCTGCGAAATTTGGAAAGGCACCATCTGCAGCGGACTATGAAGGGAAAAATGGAACAGGCGGAGCGAGCGGTTCTGGAAATGCTGGAAAAGCATCTGGAAAAAAAGGAAAACAGCTCAGTGGTAAAAATAGAAAGAAGCGTGTGCTGCTGATCGCCGCAGGAGTGGCAGTTCTTGCGGGCGGCGGTTTGTTCTGGCACAGCCACAGCGCAAAGGCAAAAATGGCCAGCGCAAAAACGGGAGAGCAAAAGACAGCCATAGCCACCGTGGGAACCCTGACTTCGGAACTGACTTCCTCTGGCACCATTTCCCCAAAAGATACCTATACCATTACTTCTCTGGTGGAGGGAACCGTGCTGACGGCAGATTTTGAGGAGGGAGATCAGGTAACGGAAGGACAGGTGCTTTATCAGATTGATGCTTCCTCCGTAGAGTCAGATCTGAAATCCTCAGAAAATTCCCTGGCCCGTGCAAATAAGAGCTATCAGCAGGCGTTGGAGGACTACCAGGAAGCAGTCAGCAATTACAGCGGCAATACTTATAAGTCTACCCGCACCGGATTTATTAAAAAATTAAATATCCAGGTGGGAGATAAGGTGGGTTCCAATACAGATCTGGCGGAGCTTTATAATGACCAGACTATGAAGCTGAAGGTTCCGTTTCTGGCAGGGGAAGCTGCGGTTATCCCGGCGGGAAGCCAGGCTGTGGTCACCCTGACCGACACCGAGGAGCAGCTTACGGGTGTGGTTACGGCAGTCAGCAACATGGATGAGGTACTGGATGGCGGGCGCATCGTCCGCTACGTTACTATGGAGGTGGAAAACCCGGGCGGCCTGACCACATCCCACAATGCCACCGTTACCATCGGTGAATTTGTCTGCTGCAGTGAGGGCACTTTTGAGGCCATGACCGATACCACCATGAAGGCATCCATTACCGGAAACGGCAGTCTGGAGGTTGAGGAGCTTCTGGTGCATGAGGGTGACTATGTGACCTCCGGCACGCCGCTGTTCCGCATTAAGAGTAAGGATGTGGAAGACATTCTGGATTCCTATCAGGATGCGGTGGACCAGGCTCAGGAGAAGATTGAGTCGGCCCAGAGCAATGCGGACAATAAGCAGGAAACCTACGATAATTATACCATTACCGCGCCGATCTCCGGCCAGGTCATCACCAAGAACGTGAAGGCAGGAGACAAGATTGCCCGAAGCTCCAGCAGCTCCACTTCGACCCTGGCAGTCATTTATGATCTGTCTGAGGTAACCTTCGAGATGTCTGTGGATGAGCTGGATGTGGGCCGGGTCAAGGTGGGCCAGACGGTCAATGTCACGGCGGACGCCATTGAAGGAAAAACTTTTACAGGCAAGGTCACTAACATCAGCCTGCAGAGCTCCCAGAGTAACGGCGTTACCAACTATCCGGTTACTGTGACTCTGGATGAGGTGGGAGACCTGCTTCCGGGTATGAACGTGGATGGAACTATCATCCTGGATCAGGTGGATGATGCGCTGATGATTCCGGTGGATTCCCTGATGCGTGGCAACCGCGTGTATGTGAAGGATGACAGCGTGACCAGACAGCAGGGCAACATACCGGCCGGATTTAAGGCAGTGGATGTGGAGACAGGAATCAGCAATGATGATTACGTGCAGATCACAAGCGGTCTTTCCGAGGGTGATGAGGTCTATGTGGATTCCGCGTCCAGCAATACCAGCACCGATATGTTCCAGATGGGCGGAATGGGCGGTCCTGACGGCGGCATGGGAGGCGGCCCTGGCGGCGGAAATGGCGGACAGGGCGGAAACGTCGGCAGCCGTGGCGGTGGAAATGGCGGAAACCGCGGTGGCGGCGGAATGCCGTAAAGGAGAGTATAGATGGCAGAACCTTTGATCGAATTAAAAGACATTTACAAAATATATCATATGGGAGATGAGCAAGTCCGTGCCAATGACGGCATCTCCCTTACCATCAACCGCGGCGAGTTCGTGGCGATTGTGGGAAAGTCCGGCAGCGGAAAATCCACCCTCATGAACATCATCGGCGCGCTGGATGTGCCCACCTCCGGCAGTTATCTGCTGGGCGGTGAGGATGTAGACCAGATGAGCGATGACCAGCTAGCAGACATCCGCAACCGGATGATCGGCTTCATTTTCCAGCAGTACAACCTGCTTCCAAAATCCAACCTTCTGGAAAATGTGGAGCTTCCGCTTCTGTATGCGAAGGTTCCGGCAGAGGAGCGGCGGGAGCGTGCCATGCGTTCCCTGGAGCGGGTCGGACTGGCAGATAAATGGAAGAACATGCCGAACCAGCTATCCGGCGGCCAGCAGCAGCGTGTCTCCATTGCCCGGGCCCTGGCAGGAGATCCGTCCCTGATCCTGGCGGATGAGCCAACTGGCGCGCTGGATTCCAAAACCAGTCATGAAGTATTGAATTTTCTGAAGGAACTCAACAAAGAAGGAAACACCATCGTCATGATCACCCACGACAATGCCATTGCCCTGGAGGCAAAGCATGTGGTGCGGATCCACGATGGAAAGATCAATTTTAATGGAGATGTGAAAGACTATGCTGCAATCATTTAAGCTGGCCATCAAGAGTATCTGGAGCAACAAGATGCGCTCCTTTCTGACCATGCTGGGCATTATCATCGGCGTGGCTTCGGTTATCATTCTGGTAAGTCTGGTGAACGCCTACATGTCCTATATGACAGAAAGCTTTGCAAGCCTCGGAACAAACCAGATCAGCGTAAATATGGTCAATCTTCCGTCCCGGTCAGTAGCGGTGGATGAGATGTATGCGTTTTATGAGGAAAATACCGAAAGCTTTGACCATATGACGCCCATGGTGAGCATCAGTGCTACCGTAAAAAACGGCACGGACTCTATGACTTCTACATCAGTGAACGGCATCAGTGAGGATTATCTCGGCATCAAGGACTGGACGCTGGCCTATGGGCGCAACATTCAGTATGCTGACATTACCGCACGGCACAAGGTCTGCCTGATCGGTGCTTATGTGGCAGATGAGCTGTACGGAAGTGCAGAGAAGGCTTACGGCGAGACCATCAAGGTAAACGGATATGCGTTTCAGATTGTGGGCGTGGTGGAACAGCAGGACGATACACTGGAAGAGGGCGGCACCGATGATTTTCTGTTCATGCCCTACAGCTGCGCGGTTAAGATGGCCCGCAATGCCAGCATCAACAATTATACCTTTACAATCCGCGATCTGTCCGCGGCAACGGAAGGCAAGAACCTGATCGAAAATTTCCTGTATGAAAAATTCAAAAATGAAGATTTGTATACAGTCACGGCTATGAGTGAGATGCTGGATTCCTTAAACAGCATGATTGCCATGGTATCGGCAGGCCTGGGCGGCATTGCCGGAATCTCCCTGCTGGTGGCAGGCGTCGGCGTTATGAACATCATGCTGGTGTCAGTCACAGAGCGGACAAGAGAAATCGGCATCCGCAAGGCACTGGGAGCAAAGCGGAGCGTCATTATGCAGCAGTTTGTTATTGAAGCGGCGGTGACCAGTTCACTGGGCGGTGTGATCGGAATTCTGCTGGGAAGCATTGCCACCTCCACCATTGGAGCACTGGCCGGGCTAAACGCGACGCCAACCCCGATGGCCGTGATCGTGTCCTTCAGTGTGTCTGTGGGAATCGGCCTGCTGTTTGGATATATGCCTGCAAGCCGCGCGGCAAAGCTGAACCCGATCGATGCGCTGCGGAGTGAGTAAGGAAGGAGAGAGAGCATGAGCAAAAAAGAATTTCGAGACAAAAAATCGTTTTCTGGAGATGTCCGGCAGAAATCATGTTTTGTTTCAGGCTTTTGCAGAGAGATGTCATTTGCTGCTTACAGATGCCTGCGAAAGTCTGTGCCAGCCACTGCTGCGGCAGCAGTAGTGCTTGCGTCTGCGTTTGTGACTGTCCCGCAGTTTCCATCCTACGCATCCGATAAAGCCGTGGAGACTGTCTACCTTGGTACCCCGGCTCATGTCTGGTGGGAGACGGACACTACCGGCAAGTGGTCTTCCGTTTCAAAAGCCCATGAGTATCAGGTGAAATTATACATAGCAGACAGCGTGGACCGGGATGAAGACAACTGGCGCAAGGTGGATTTCGATGATGAAAGCATGGAAGAAGCCGAGTGCGTCATGACAAAGCGCACCGGGGAAACCTCCTGCGATTTCAGCGCCTACATGGATGACCTTCACACCTACTTCTTCGTGGTGCGGGCCACACCAAAAGTCAGCGAGCAGGCCTATGTGAAAGCCGGTTGTTGGGTAGGTTCCCCGGACGCAGACTATCGCGCAGCTCAGGTAATCGGCTATACAGATGGCAAGTGGCGCAACTATCTGGAAGGAAGCCGCTACCAGTTAGAGGACGGAAGCTACCTCGGCGCAGGCTGGCAGCGCATCGAAGCCAGTTGGTACCTGCTCGATGACCAGGGCTACCGCCTCACCGGCTGGCAGGAGCGGGACGGAAACCGCTATTACCTGGGCGAAACCGGCCAGATGGCCACCGACTGGTTCGTCTGGAACGATAACTGGTACTACGCCGACAAAACTGGCGCCATGCAGACCGGCTGGGTCATGACCGAGCCAGGGAAATATTATTATATGGATGAGAATGGTGTATGGAAGGAAGACGCTGTGAGAAATGAAGAATGATTGGATTTTGCGGTAAACGTATCATTGATTTTGGACTGTTATCCGTGGCAATTTTTAAAGGGAGATTACAACGCCGCAGTGCTGTAGTCTCCCTTTGTAACTGATTTTATCGTTGTCCGCCAACACTCCAGCCCATACGTCTGGAATCACTATCAGGTTTTGTCGTTGCCTGCCAACCCTCCGGCCTGCATCACAGCCCTCGACCAGATCCGGGAGCAGGAATATGCAGAAGTATGTGCAGGAATAGCCATGGTTCTGCTTTTTGTTGCCTGAGCAACTGTCCAAAAGTACCAAATCCTCTCAGTTATGATAGAAACAGAAAAAATTGAGAGGACGATGGATATGAAAAATTTAAAGAAGAAAATTTTAGGTGCAGTGTTTGGTGTATTTGCGGCAATCAGTCTGACAGTTCCGTCCTATGCGGCAGTTTGTGTGTCCGGCAGCGCAGATTCGCTGCAGCAGGATCCGCATTATAAAGAGGTGTCGGAAATTGCGGAGGGCTTATCGGAATGTATGCCGAATGAGGCGCAGAAAAAATATGTATACAGTGTAACTATGACCAGAATTTTTTATGCCGGAAAGCTATTCAGACCTGAACTGCCAGATTTTTCAGCCATTTCTTCTGGCGATAACGCAGGTAACCGAGGATGGCCTTATAAATTTCTTCGGTCAGAACCAGGGCATATACGCCGTAGATTGGCAGATTCCACAGGAATGCACCTAAAAATGCAAGCGGAACGCCGAGAAACCATACGCCGCTGGTATCTAAAAACAGACACATCTTTGTATCACCGCCGCTTCTGAGCACACCCACAACGTTGACATAGTTAAACATTTTCGCAGGCATGTAGAGGGCGAAGACCAGCAGGCACCGGTTTACATCCTGAGCAACCTGTGGCGTGATATTGTAAATTCCGATGATCTTCCAGCGGCCTAAGACCAGCAGAATATCAGCTGTCACAGTGACCAGAAACTGCAGGATGAAAAACTGAGTGGCATATTTTTCAGCCTGTTTTATGTGTCCGGCGCCCAGTTCATGTCCAAGAATTACGGCTGTCGCAGCGCTCAGGCCCTGAAAGAGTACAACTGCGATGTCCTGTATCGTAGTGGCAATGGTAATGGCGGCCACTGCGTCATCACCCATACGTCCGTAGGCCAGAGAGTACATGGTCGTTCCCAGTCCCCACATAAATTCGTTGGCGATGACCGGGGCAGAGGTCTCCACAAAACGGAAGATAAAGGATTTGGACCAGCCAAACATGCCCCTTGGACCGCAGGCTAAAGCAAGCTTCTTTCCATATACATAACCAAGAACCAGAATCAGTTCAATGCATCTTGCGATCAGAGTCGCGCAGGCCGCACCGGCAACACCCATAGCCGGGGCTCCGAGTTTTCCAAAGATCAGCACATAGTTTAAGCAGATATTAAGACCGATGGCAATACAGCTGCAGATCAGCGGAAACATGACGATATTGGTAGCACGAAGCATTGCCACATATACATTGGTAAGAGCAAGGAATGGATAGGCAATGGCTGCGATCCGCAGATATTGTGCTCCCAGTGCGATGCTGCTTTCGCTGGTAGTAAAGATCCTCATGACCATTTTCGGATTGCTCAGGCTCGGAATTACAAAAAACAGAGCACCGGTCAGTGCCAGAAGTATAGAAAGTCCGAGGACTTTCCGGATATGTTTGACATCACTGTTCCCCCAGAATTGGGCAGCTAAAATACCGCCGCCACTGACAATTCCGAATACCAGCAGAGAAAATACGAAAAATACCTTGTTTGCGAGGCCGACAGCTGCAATCGCTGTAGATCCCAAGCCTCCGATCATAAGGGTGTCTACCATATTTACAATGGTGTTTAACATTCCCTGCAATGCGACAGGGCATGCAATCATAAGTGCTTTTTTCAGGAAAGGCCCATCCTGTAGCATTTCCCTTGTTTTGTTGAATAATCCTCCCATGTTCTTCTCCGTTTGTTCTTATTTACATTCTGGCTGAGTCCCATCTTCTGTTTTTGTTTTCGGGGTATAAAAAAAGCAGTTAGACATTTAGCCTAACTGCCGGTAGGTACTCACCCACTGGGATTATACTGAAAAGAGGTGGGTTTGTCAACAAACAGTTACAGAGCTCAGAGCTTATTATGAAAATAGGCAGCACTGTTATCAAAGTTAAAAACAGACTAAGATCGTATTTTGGGGTGTTATTATGAAAAAAATATGCTATACTTGTTAAGAAACTGACAAGAAAAATCATCATTCTAATACAGAAGTGATACAACGCGAGGAGGAATTTCATGAACCAGAATCCATTTGGGGGTCAGGATCCGTTTGAGTATCTGCGCAGGCAGATGGAAGAACAGCTGCGGCAGAAGCAGCAGAAGAACCAGTGGCAGAAGCAACAGTCCGGAGGCGCAAACCAGAACCGGCAAAATGGCAGTGCGGGCGGTTCAAAAAATGAAGAACCGGAACGCTTTGATTCCGACGGCAATCCTATAAAGAACAAAAAGAAAAAACTCCGTCTGTTCCGCAATACCGGAGTGGCTGTTGCGGTGGTGGCGCTGGCTATGATTGGCATCAACAGCTACTATGTCCTTGATGAGGAAAACTACGCGGTGGTGACAACCCTTGGAAGTCCCCAGGCAGAGTCCCAGGCGGGACTGCATTTTAAGATTCCGTTCATTCAGAATGTGACCATGGTTTCCAAGGGCATCAAAGGCATGCCGATCGGCTATATTCCGGAGAGTGGCGAGTCGGTGGATGAGGAATCCATCATGATCACCAAGGATTTCAACTTTGTTAACACCGACTTCTATCTGGAATACATGGTGAATGATCCGGTGAAGTATCTGTATGCTTCTTCAGATCCGGAGGCTACCCTGAAAATGCTGGCGCAGTCCTACATCCGTGATACGGTAGGCATCTATAATGTGGACGATGTCATTACCACCGGAAAAGCGGTGATCCAGTCGGAAATCAAGGAGAAGCTGACCAACCGCATGATCGCGGAAGATATCGGGCTTTCTGTGGTAAACATCACCATTCAGGACGCGTTCCCTCCAACAGAGGAGGTCTTAAGCGCATTTAAAAATGTAGAAAACGCGAAGCAGGGCAAGGAGACGGCCATCAACAATGCCAACAAGGACCGCAATGAGAAGATTCCCCAGGCAGAGGCTGAGTGCGACCAGATCATCAAGAACGCGGAGGCAGAAAAGGAAGCCCGCATCAACGAGGCTCAAGGCCAGGTGGCACGTTTTGAGCAGATGTACACGGAGTACAGCAAGTACCCGCTTATCACAAAGCAGCGTATGTTCTACGAGACCATGGAGGATGTGCTTCCGTCCATGAAGGTTTACATTGTGGATGAGAGCGGTACCCAGAAAATGCTGCCCCTTGACAGTTTTACATCCGCAATGCAGTCAGCAGGCAGCGGAGCAGCGGAAACTGGAAACAGCAATACCAAAGCAGACGGCAACAGTACCGGGCAGGCCGCAGATACTGATTCTGCGAATGCACAGTAGGACACGGAAGGAGGAAGTTCATCATGAAAAAAATAGCAAAAGCCTTCAGCGGCCTGATCATCATTGCGGCATTGTTTGTTTTAGGAAATTCCCTGGTCATCACCTACCCGGATGAATATATGATCGTGCGCCAGTTCGGTGAGATCGTCCGTGTAGTAGAGACTCCTGGCGTTTCCGTAAAGATCCCATTCGTGCAGACCAGTGCGCCGATCCCGAAAGCACTTCAGATTTATGATATCCCGAAATCGGATGTCATCACGAAGGATAAAAAGAGTATGATCGCGGATGCCTTTGTTCTCTGGAAGATTTCCGATCCGGTGCTCTTCACCCGCCATTTAAATGGCCAGGTAGCCCAGGCCCAGTCCCGTATTGCGGCATCGGTCTTTTCTTCCATGAAGTCTGTGATTTCCAACATGGATCAGACAGAAATCATCGAGAACCGTGATGGAAAGCTGGCAGAAGATATCAAAGATAACATCGGCGCTTCCCTGGATGGATACGGCATAGAGGTTCTGGCGGTAGAGACGAAATCCCTGGATATGCCGGATGATAACAAACAGTCCGTGTACGACCGTATGATCTCGGAACGAAATAACATTGCAGCTTCCTACACAGCCCAGGGTAATTCCTCCGCTCAGAAGATCAAGAACGACACCACGAAAGAGGTATCCGTCATGAAGTCCGAAGCCAATGCCGAGGCAGAGAAAATCAAGGCAGAAGGCGAGGCCCAGTACATGCAGATCCTCTCCAATGCCTACAACGATGCCAGCAAGGCAGACTTCTACAACTTCGTCCGTGCTCTGGACGCAGCCAAAGCATCCTTAAAGAACGGAAACAACACCCTGATCCTGGACAAGAGTTCGCCAATCACACAGGTATTCTACGGATATTAACAATTTAAGAATAGTCGCGAAAGGTCCGAAGCAGGCCG
>NZ_QUFI01000017.1 GCF_003478505.1 Clostridium sp. AF27-2AA | reverse complement strand
CCCCGGCCTGCTTCGGACCTTTTGTGATTATTCTTAAATTGCTATTTTGCATGAAATACGTAGCGGTCCAACCGTTCGAATGCCTCCTGCACCCGGCTGAATGGCAGCGCCAGATTCATGCGGATATGGCACGGACCATGGAAGGGTCTGCCGTCCTGCCAGATGACTCCAACCTCCACACCGGCTCTCTGCAGCTCATCAATCGTCTTCCCATGCTTCTCACACCACTTTGTGCAGTCCAGAAACAGCATGTAGGTTCCTTCCGGCTTTGATACCTCGATACCTTCAAAATGATCCTGAATATATCTGCAGGCAAATTCTACATTACCGGTCAGCACCTGGCGCAGCTCATCCAGCCACTCATAGCCCTCCGGTTTGTACGCTCCAACCAGCGCGTGCATGGAAAGCACATTCATTGCATTATAATGAGATAAGGAAGACTCTTTCAGAACGCGCTCCCTCAACCAGGTGTTGTAAATAATATGGTAGCTTCCCACAAGTCCTGCCAGGTTGAAGGTTTTGGATGGCGCGTACATAGCCACCGTGCGGTTTCTGGCATCCTCACTCACAGACTGAGTTGGAATGTGTTTGTGTCCTTCCAGAATCAGATCAGACCAGATCTCATCTGAGATTACAAAGACATCATACTTTTTATAAAGCTCCATGGCCTTCTCAATCTCCCAGCGCTCCCACACGCGGCCGCACGGGTTGTGCGGAGAACAGAACACGGCTGCGTGAATGCGGTTTTTCACGATTTTCTTCTCCATATCCTCAAAATCCATGCGCCAGACTCCGTTTTCATCCTTTATCAGCGGAGAATGTACAATATGATATCCGTTGTTTTCCAGACTCATGGTAAAGCCGATATAAGTCGGGGAATGAAGCAGTACGTTGTCCCCTTTGGAACACATCACATTCAGGGCGCTGATCACACCGCCCAGCACGCCATTTTCATAGCCGATGTGCTCCGGCTTGAGTCCGGTCACACCGTTGCGCTTCTCCTGCCACCGGATAATGGAAGCATAATATTCTTCCGATGGATCAAAATATCCATAGGCCGGATGCTGCACACGCTCCATCATGGTCTCCACAACCGTTGGTACGGTCGGGAAATTCATGTCAGCTACCCACATCGGGATTCGGTCAAAGCCTTCCTTCACCTGTGCGCCCGGAATCGGAATGTGCTCTACTGCAATCGCATCTTTTCCGTTGCGATCCAGAATCGAAGTAAAATCGTATTTCATAATCACCTTTTTTCCTTTCGTCAGCATTATAAATCTATTCTCATCTTACCGCGTTTTCGGTCTATCTTCAATATTTTACATGCGCAACACAAAAAGGCTCCCAAATCCAGGCACTTACTCTGTGATTCGGAAGCCTTTTGTGCTATGATGGACATACTATGAATGAAAAGAAAGTGAGGGACTCCCGTTATGACGATCACGTATATCCACCACAGCGGTTATCTTCTGGAGACGGAGCAGGCGCTGCTGCTCTTTGATTTTGTAGAAGGCGCACTTCCGCCACTGGATCCCGCCAAAGACCTGTTTGTGTTTGTGAGCCACCGCCACGAAGACCACTTCAGTCCGAAGATCTTTGATCTGGCAGCCACTCACCCCCGCATCCGTTTTATCCTTTCCGATGACATCTGGCAGAACAAGGTGCCGGATCACCTGCACGGACTCGCCTGGTTCATGGATCCGGGAAAGGTTCTGGAATGGAAGGAAGGCGGCGGGCTTCGCGTAACAGCCTTCAAATCTACGGATGAGGGCGTGGCCTTCATGGTAGAAACCGGCGGTTATACCATCTATCATGCCGGCGACTTAAACAACTGGCGCTGGAACGGCGAAGAGCTGGCATGGAATAACAACATGAGCACCAACTACCGCCGCGAGCTGGAAAAGATCAAAGCTTCCGGTTTCCACCCGGATGTTGCCATGGTTCCGTTAGATGGACGCCAGGAGGATCTGTTTTACCTGGGACTGGATGATTTCATGAGGACGGTCGGCGCCGAAATGGTCTTCCCCATGCACTTCTGGGAAGATTTCAGCGTCATTCCGGCACTGAAAAAGCTGGACTGCAGCGCAGAATACCGGGATCGCGTGGCAGATATCCGCAAAGACGGGCAGCGTTTTTGCTTTCCGGCTTTTCCGGATAACCGATCAGGCGGAGAGACAACATGATATCCACAGTCACAAAAGCCCATGCACAGCAGGAAATCCTGCTCCTCGCCATGAAGGCCGGGCAGATCCAGCTGGAAAACGGAGCGGAAATCTTTCGCGTGGAAGATACCATCATGCATATCTGCCGCGCCTACGGACTTCATTCTGTCCATATTTTCGTGCTGAGTAACGGTATTTTTCTAAGCTGCGGAGATGAGACGGAACCCCTGTTTGCCAAGGTTTTGCAGGTGCCTGTCAACAATACCAACCTGCGCAGAGTAGCAGAGGTAAACCAGCTGTCAAGACGCATTGAGGAAGAAGGACTTTCCCCGGAGAATGTACGCAGAGAGCTGACCCGCATCGAGGAGCATCCGGGCTTTCCCGCTGCTTTGCAGATTGCCGTGGCCGGTCTCGCCGGTGCCTGCTTTGACATCATGTTCGGCGGCTCGCCATGGGATTTTTTATGTTCCATTGTTGTCGGAAGCCTGTATCAGGCCTACGCCGTGTATCTCGGCAATCCGCATTTGGGACGAATCGTGCGCACCATTCTCGGCAGTGCCTGGATCACCTTTCTTTGCATCCTCTGTTACCGCTTCGGCCCCGGAGAAAATTTTGATGCCATGATCATCGGCGGCATTATCCTCATGGTTCCCGGAGTTGCCTTCACCAACGCTATCCGCGACATGGTCGACAGTGATTACATTTCCGGCTCTGTCCGAATGCTCGATGCCGTCATAAGCTTTTTCTGCATTGCCATCGGTGTCGGCGTGGTGCTTGCGCTGTACAGAAATATAGCCGGGGCTCCGCTGCTTCCATAATAAATAATAGGAAAGAGAGGTTCTTCATGCTGCACCTACTGATTCAGACCTGTGCGGCCGCCATGGCCACCATAGGATTTTCCCTGCTGTTTGGCGTTCCGGCCCGCTATTATCCCAGCTGTGCCCTCATTGGCGGCGTGAGCTGGCTTGCCTACCTGCTTCTGCTGCCCTACAGCTCTGTCTCTATTGCCACCTTCGCCACCACGGTCATTGTGATCCTCATGTCACGATGGTTTGCGGTGCGGAAGCGGTGCCCGGTCACCATCTTTCTGATTTCCGGCATCATCCCGCTGGTGCCGGGTGCAGGAATCTACCGGGCAGCCTACTACACGGTCACAGATCAGCTTTACCTGGCTGTCCAGACCGGTTTTGATGCCGTCAAAATGGCAGTTGCCATTGTACTTGGGATCGTGTTCGTTTTTGAAATTCCGCAGACGGTATTTCAGATCGGCAATCAGAGGCTCCACCAAAAACAATAATATTTTACAGATAAGATACAGGAGGAATCATTATGCTGTTACTTCAGAATGGACGGGTCATCGACCCGAAATCAGGACTGGACCAGGTCATGGATCTGGTCACAGACGACAAAAAGATCCTGGAGATTGGAAATGATTTAAAAGAAAAACACCCGGATGCCCGGGTGATCGACGCCACCGGTCTTGTGGTGGCTCCGGGATTCATTGATGTTCACGTGCACTTCCGTGATCCGGGACTTACCTATAAGGAAGATATTCATACCGGTGCCGCTGCCGCTGCCGCAGGCGGATTCACCACCGTGGTCTGCATGGCCAACACCAAACCGCCGGTTGATAACGTGGAAACCCTCGAATATGTGCTGGCAGAAGGCCAAAAGACTCCGATCAACGTCTTAAGCGCTGCCAATATCACGATCGGCATGAAGGGCGAGGTTCTCACCGACATGGAACTGTTGAAGGCCCACGGCGCTGCAGGCTTCACCGATGACGGTATTCCGTTAAAGGACAGTGCTCTGGTAAAGAAAGCCATGGAGGAGGCTGTCCGCTTAAACGTACCGTTAAGCTTCCACGAAGAAGATCCGACGCTTATCACCAATAACGGCATCAACCGCGGTGCCGTGTCCGAGCACTTCGGCATTGGCGGCTCTCCGGCTGCCGCAGAGGATGTTCTGGTAGCCCGCGACTGCATGCTGGCCCTGCACACCGGCGCCCTCATCGATATCCAGCATATCAGCTCCGGGCACTCCGTCCGCATGGTAGAACTGGCCAAGCAGCTTGGCGCTCATGTCATGGCAGAAGTTACCCCGCACCATTTCAGTCTGGATGAGACCGCAGTCTTAAAACACGGCACCCTGGCGAAAATGAACCCGCCGCTTCGCACGCTTGAGGATAAACAGGAGATTCTCCGCGGCTTAAAGGAAGGCGTCATCGACATCATTGCCACCGACCACGCACCGCACAGCGCAGAGGAGAAGGCAAAACCGCTTACCGAAGCACCGAGCGGCATCATCGGCCTGGAAACCGCACTGGCTCTTGGTGTCACCAACCTAGTCCGGGAAGATGTCCTGACCATGCCGCAGCTCATGGAAAAGATGAGCCTGAACCCGGCCATCCTCTATCACCTGGAGGGAAACAAGGGCCATTTAAGCACTGGTGCAGATGCCGATCTGGTACTCTTCGATCCAAACGAAAAATGGACCGTAAAGGAATTCAAATCCAAAGCCACCAACTCTCCGTTCATCGGTGAGGAGCTTTACGGAAAAGTAAAATACACCATCTGCGGCGGAAAAATTGCTTATGTTGCTATTCCCGTCCGGAATAACTGATATTTTTTCTCAATAACGGCTTTTCGAGGGAGACTTCCGAATTCACCGGTTGTCTCCCTTCTTTTTTTCTGTTATAGTGGTTAGCAAACGCTTACCGTGTGCATATCAGGAATGTCCTTTGAACGGAAGCAGGCACTTTATTCAGGAGGAACCGGATACTATGGAATTACGTCAGCTGGAATATTTTATGATCACCTGCGAAAAAGGCAGCTTTAACCAGGCTGCCGAATGCCTTTACACCACACAACCCAATGTCAGCAAGGTAATCAGTTCCCTGGAAAAGGAGTTGGGCCGCCCGCTTTTTGAGCGCAGCAGCCGCGGTATCCGCATCACTCCCTATGGTGAAACAGTCCGGGAATATGCCCAGAATATTCTCCACAATGTCAGCCTGATCGATTCCCTGACTGACCGGAACCAGGGCAAGAAATTCAGCCTCGCCACCTATCCCAGCAACATGATTTCCCGCCTGCTGACCGACTTCTATCAGGAAATGGGCGACTCCTACATCGTAGAACACTTAGAAGGCACCGTGGAAGAGATCTGCAACCGGGTTGCCCAGGGACTTTCCGAGATCGGGGTTGTCTATATCGCAGAAAAACAGCTGCACCAGTTCCAGCATATTCTGTCCCACAAAAAGCTGAAATTCATTCCTCTGGATATGAAAGAAGCCTGTGTTTATGTCGGCCCGAATCATCCGCGCTACCACGATGAAAGCATTGACTTTCAGGATCTTTCCTCTCTCTCCTTCGTCCGGGGCGTGCGGGATTTTTTCTCCGTGGAACACCATTTAAGCCATGTAAGCCTGGGCGCCATCAGTACAGAACAGCTCCATTATTCCGTCTACACCAACAGTGACCACCTGACCATCAACCTGCTGATGAATACCGATATCTGCAGCCTGGGCATCAATTTTCTCTATGACCAGTACCGCCAGTACGATGTCCGCCAGCTGCAGATCAACAACTGTGAGCCCTTTCTTCTCATCGGCTACATCTGCCCGGATGACGCAAAATTAAGCACTGCCGCTGAGTGGTTTATCCGTCATTTTCAGGCAATTTTATAAGAATTTTGCCCTTGTTATAACATTTTGGAATAACTAAGCCCCTCCAAATTCATCAGTAGTAAGCTCCTGCTAACCCATGTTATACTTTCATCGTTCGCACCGGATGTGTGGACAGAAACGATAACAAGCTTTTACAACAGGAGGACACTGATTATGAAAAAAAGATGGGGCACACTGCTTCTTGCAGGTCTCTTAGGCACCGCCGTATTAAGCGGCTGCGGTTCATCCGCCTCTGACTCTGCATCTACTGCTGCCGCAGATTCCGCTGCTGCAGAAACCACCACTTCTTCTGAAAATACGAAAGAAGATCTGATCTTTGTAAACTACCGCGATATCCGCGATTTAAACCCGCATTTATATGCCGGCGAGATGTACGCGCAGGAAATGCTGTACGAGGGTCTTGTCAACATCACCGCAGATGGCTTTGAGGGCTGTCTTGCTGAGAGCTGGGATGTCAGCGAGGACGGTAAGGTCTACACCTTCCACATCCGCCCGGGCGTGCTGTTCTCTGACGGTGAGAAATGTGATGCCTACGCTATCAAGGCCAACTTTGACGCAATTCTGGAAAACAAGGACCGCCACACCTGGCTGGAGATGATGCACCTGCTGGTCGGCGTTGACGCTCCGGATGAGAACACCTTTGTCATCGAGCTGTCTGAGCCGTACTACCCGCTCTTAACCGAGCTTGGTGTTACCAGACCGTTTGCCATGATCTCCCCGAAAGCCATGAAAGACGGCAGCACCAAGGATGGCGTAGAGGCTTACATCGGAACCGGCCCATATGTGCTGGATGAGTTTGTCACCGATGAGTATGCCATCTTCAAGGCAAACCCGAACTACTGGGGTGAACAGCCGGCCATCAAGACCATCACCGTTAAGGTCATCCCGGATAACCAGACCCGTATCCTGGCTCTGGAAAAGGGCGAAATTGATATGATCTTCGGAAAGAACATGATCGATGCCGATGCCATCAACCAGTACTTAGACAGCGATAAGTTCACCGTAGAGCTTTCTGATCCGACCTCTACCAGACAGATCGTTCTGAATACCTCCTCCGATATTCTCTCCGAGAAGGATGTGCGCATTGCGCTTCAGCATGCTACCAACAAGCAGAATATCTCTGACGGTATCTTCTACGGACTGGAGAAACCGGCTGACACCCTGTTCGCAAAAACCATCCCGTACTGCAACATTGATCTGGAGCCGTTTGCCTACGACTTAGAGCTGGCCGGCCAGATCCTGGATGACGCAGGCTGGAAGATGGGCTCCGGCAATGTCCGCGAGAAAGACGGAAAGCAGTTAAACATTGACCTGCTTTACAACAGTGACAGCGTTACCGAGAAATCCATTGCCGAGTATCTGCAGAGTGAGTATCAGACCATCGGTGTTGCCTTAAACATCCACGGCGAGGAGGAGCAGTCCTACCGCGATAACATGAAGGCCGGTAATTTCGATATGGTATTCAACATCTGCTGGGGAACCCCGTACGACCCGCAGTCCTCTCTGGCAGCGATGCGCGCGCCGGTATACGGTGACTATGCAGCCCAGCTTGGCCTGGATGATAAAGCCGAGATTGACGAAGCCATCACCGAGATCCTGATCACCACCGACGAGGACAGACGCCAGGAGCTTTACACCTACGTTCTGACCCATCTGCATGAGGACGCGGTTTACATTCCACTGACCTATGAGTGCAACAAAGCCATTTATCGTTCCGATATGAAGGGCTTCCACTTTACCCAGACCCAGTATGAGGTTCCGTTCCAGGATTTCTCTTTCTAAGCTCTGAGGAGTAACCAAATCCGAACCATGTGTACGAAGCCGTCTCCCCCGAGGCGGCTTTGTACTGTTGCTGTACACGCATTTGCTGATTTTTCACCGGAGGTGCTGTTTTGAAACCATATATCATCAAGCGAATCCTTTCCGCGATTCCGCTTCTTCTTATTATTTCCTTTGTGTGCTTTGTTTTTATCAACCTGATTCCGTCCGATCCGGCTGAGGTGGCCCTGCGCGTACGCCAGGTTCCCATCATCACCGAGGAGGCCATTGCGGAAGTCCGGGCGGAGCTTGGCCTGGATAAGCCGTACCTGGTCCGCTATTTCACCTGGGTACTGGACTGCCTGCGCGGCAACTTCGGCATCAGCTATGTAAACCCGACCCGTACCGTGGCGGGAGAACTGCTCCGCTGTATGCCGGCTACCCTGCAGCTGGCCGGTGCTTCCCTCATCATGGTAATCCTGTTAAGCCTGCCAATCGGTTTCCTGTGTGCTGTATACAAGGATGGCTGGTTTGACCGGATCATGCGCGGCATTGTCTTCATGACCACCGCCATGCCGGCTTACTGGGTCGGCCTTCTGATGATGTGGCTGATCTCCATTAAACTGGATCTTCTGCCCACCAGTGGAAACGGAACCATCCGGCACCTGATTCTGCCGGCCTTTACCGTATCTTTAAGCTATATTTCCACCTATATACGCCTGATCCGCAACAACATGCTGGAAAATATGAAACAGGACTATGTGCTCTACGCCAACGTCCGCGGACTGCCGCAGAAATCCATTCTGATAAAGCATATTCTGAAAAACTCCATGCACACCTGCATCGTTGCCATCGGTATGAGCATTCCGCAGCTGATCTCCGGAACCATTGTCGTGGAAAATGTATTCGCGTGGCCGGGACTCGGAACCCTGTGCATCAGTTCCATTTTCAACCGGGATTATCCGGTGATCCAGACCTATGTACTTCTGATCGGCGTTCTGTTTGTCGTATTTAACCTGCTGTTTGATATTCTTCAGACGGTGTCTGATCCGCGTATGCGAAAGGAGGGCAACTAATGTTACACCGTTTTCTTCATAATAAAACTGCTGTTGGTACCGTCTCTCTGGTGCTGATCGTGGCTCTGATGGGCATCTTTGCCCCGGTCATTGCCCCGCATGACCCTTACGCTACCGACATTCTCAACAAATTTGCCCACTTCAGCAAAGAGTATCCGCTGGGCACCGATAACCTGGGACGTTGTATCCTCTCCCGCATGATCTACGGCATCCGCCCGACCCTCGGCCTTGCCGTCCTGACCATGCTCGGCACCATCGGCCTGGGGGCCCTGATGGGACTTCTCGCCGGTTATTTCCGCGGCATTACCGAAGAGCTGATCATGCGCGTGGTAGATGTAATGCTTTCCTTCCCCAGCCAGATCATGGTATTCGCCGTCGTTGCGCTGCTCGGCATTAACGTCCAGAACGTCATTCTGGCAAATGTCTTTATCAAATGGGCCTGGTATGCCCGCATGATCCGCACCGGTGTCATGCAGTACCGCGACCGAAACTTTGTCCAGTTTTCCCGCTGTGTCGGAACTCCAGAACGCTTCATTCTCTTCCGGCATCTGGTTCCCTCCATCGCGGCAGACCTGGCCGTGCTCTCTTCCCTGGATGTAGGCTGGGCCATCATCAATATTTCCACCCTGTCCTTTCTGGGGCTCGGAGTACAGGCTCCGACACCGGAGTGGGGTGCCATGCTCAGCGAGGCGAAAAATGTCCTGACCAGCAACCCTGCCCAGATGCTGGTACCGGGTATCGCGATCGTCATTCTGGTTTCTGCTTTCAACTTAATGGGCGATGCCATCCGCGATGTGCTGGACCCGAAGGAGGTGCTGTAATGTCTGCCATTTTAAAAGTAGAAAACTTAAATGTCACACTGCATCACCGCAGAGCCTCCAAGAAGCTGGTGGAAAATGTCAGCTTTGAAGTCCGGCCCGGCGAATGCCTCGGCATTCTTGGAGAATCCGGCAGTGGAAAAAGCATGACTGTAAAATCCGTACTGGGCCTGCTGGATAAGAATTTCCAGGTTTCCGGAAGTGCCATCTTTGATGGCCAGGACCTGTTAAAGGAATCCAAAGAAGAGCTGCGCCGCCTCCGCGGAAGCCGAATCACCATGGTCCTGCAAAATCCCATGACCTGTTTCGACCCGCTCTACCGCATCGGAAACCAGATGGCGGAAACCTTTGCCACCCACACTTCCTGGAATGCGCAGGAAATCCGCACCCACTCTCTGGAAATCCTGGAACAGATGCGGATCCGGAACGGGGAAGAAGTTCTGGAAAAATACCCGCACCAGCTTTCCGGCGGCATGCTCCAGCGTATCATGATCGGCATTGCCATGGCCCTGCAGCCGGAGCTTCTGATTGCCGATGAGCCGACCACCGCCATTGATGCCATCACCCAGTACGAGATTCTGGAAGAATTTATCCGCATCAAAAAGCAGAAAAATACCGCCATGCTGTTCATCACCCATGACCTGGGTGCCATCTCCAGGGTAGCTGACCGTATTCTGGTTATGAACAGCGGACATGTAGTGGACAGCGGAAGCTTTGACCACATCCTTAAGCACGCCGATGACCCGTACACCCGCATGCTGGTGGAGAAACGATCTGCCGTCATGCAGCGCTACCGCCAAATCTTACACGGAAAGGAGGAGAGTTCCCATGCTTGAAGTAAATAACGTCTGCGTCAGCTTCCGCAGCGAACGACAGGAAAAGCTGTTCGGCATCACCCGGGACCAGGTTCTCTTTGATGTCTCCTTAAAGGTACCCCAGGGAACCTGCCTTGGCATCCTCGGCGAATCCGGAAGCGGAAAATCCACCCTGGGCCGCGTGATCAGCGGTCTGTTAAAGCCCGACAGCGGTGAACTGAAGATTCACGACACTTCCGTCTACGCCTCCAGAAGCGGCAGAAAAAACCTGCAGAAGCGCTTAAGCGTCGTATTCCAGGACTACACCACCTCTGCCAATCCCCGCTTCCGGGTAAAGGAAATCATTGCAGAAGGACTCTCCGCAAGGGAACGCAACCAGAAAGTCCGGTTAAACCGGGCCGAAGAAACCAGCCGCCTCTTAGAGCTGGTCGGCCTAAATGCGTCCTACGCAGACCGGTATCCCCATGAGCTGTCCGGCGGACAGCTGCAGCGTGTCTGCATTGCCCGGGCCGTGGCATGCCAGCCGGAGATCATCCTCTTTGACGAAGCCATCTCCTCCCTGGATGCCCACACCCAGGTCCAGATCATGGACCTTCTGCGTGAACTGAAGGAAAAGCTGGGACTGACCTATATTTTCATCACCCATGACCTGACTTCCGTCACCTACCTCTGCGATGACGTGCTTTTCCTCTACCACGGCCGCATCACCGAACACATCCCGGTGTCCCGCATTGCCAAGACCAAAGACGAATACGCGAAGAAGCTTCTGGCTTCCATGATCGAATTTGACTAAAGGAGAATTTTTGAGACTTATGAGACTGTCTGACTTAAAAGCCGGCAGCGGAGTAAAACAGACCCTCCCGCTGCCTGTCACCAGCCCCTTTCCAATAGAAATGACCGTAGTCTGCGGCTGCCGCCCCGGAAAAACCCTGGTGGTGACAGCCGGCGTCCACGGCTGTGAATACGTCGGCATCGAAGCCCTGAACCGCCTGAAACAAGAGCTGGATCCCGCCGCCCTGTCCGGCCGCGTGATCCTTCTTCCTCTGGTAAACCCGGAAGGCTTTTACCAGGGCAGCAAACAGACAATTCCGGCTGATGGAAAAAACTTAAACCGCATGTTTCCCGGTAAATCCGATGGCACATTTTCCAGCCGGCTTGCCAGAGTCCTGGAAGAAACCCTGTACCCCGAAGCAGATTTCCTGATGGATCTGCACGGCGGTGATGTCAACGAAGCACTGACTCCGCTGATCTTCTTTCCAACAGCCGTTTCGGAAGCCTTGTCTGCCGCAGCTTGTGCAGCCGCCGAAAGCCTCTCCGTTCCTTACCGGGTTGCCTCCACCTCCAGAAACGGACTTTACAGCTGGGCAGCCCAGTGCGGCATCCCCGCCCTTTTAGTAGAACGCGGAGAGCGGGGTCTGTGGCGTGGAGAAGAAGTTTCTGCATGCCGGGAAAATGTGTACGAGCTGATGCGGCATCTGGGAATCCTGCATGTGGACATGGTATCCTCCTGTTTTCCGCAGACCGAAATCCGCAAAGCCATCTACGAGGAAGCTCCCGCGGATGGCTTCTGGTATCCCGCAATGTCTGAAGCCGGTCAGAAATTAAAACAGGGTGCCCTGCTTGGCACCCTGAAGGATTCTTATGGAAATGAAATTGCCCGCTATACTGCCCCGTTTGAGGGAGTGGTGCTCTACTACACTCTAAGTCTTGGAGTAAGAAGCGCAGATCCGCTCATTGCATACGGAAAGCTGTAAATCTGCTACCCTCAGGCCGATACCCAGGCATGTTCAATGTGCCTGGGCATTTTCTTTCACCAGCACATCTTTCCCGGAAAACGCAAAGCCAAGTTTATAGATTTTGGCTGCCGGAATTCCCACAGCCAGCAGGTCTTTTTCATACTCCCGGTCTTCAATCTGCTTTAACGCATTGTCTGCCGTCTGTTCCAGATTCTCCTCCTGCTTCTCATTCCGAACCTTAAATTCCAGAATAAAAGCATCCCGGTCTTCCTTTTGCGGATACATGGTAATGTCATAACGTCCCCTGCCGCTTTCCCGGTTAGATACAATACGATATTCCTCACGCAGGCACACGATCAGTCCAAGCACTAACCCATGATAAAAGTTTTCGGGAACGCGCTCCACCGGACCGCGTCCTGTATCAAAATAGCTCATGGAATCATAGGAAAGATCCAGCAGAATGTCATTCAGATCCTCGAGCTTATGATTTACCAGTGCCTGGGCAAACTCATTGCAGATGGACATACCATTATGGAACATTCCCATGATTTCCGTCCGGAACATTCCCATGACCTCCTTATTGGTCACCGACACGTCACACTCTGTGATTTCCTGCTCCTTTACCACATGATCGGCCTTAATATACCCCACCGACAGAAGTAGGGACCACAGGCTGTTCTCATCTCCGTCCAGATACTGGAATGTGATATTCTCATTGATCCGTTTATGAACCAGCTCTCCCCGCATCAGTTCCTCAATCTCATGCTTACTCCGCAGCGGATGGCGGCGGATCATGTCTCCGATCAGCTTGTTGCTGCTGGTATTGATCCAGTAAGACTGCAATTCCCGCTGCTGCATATAGTTGCAGATGGACCAGGGATTGTAGATGTCCTTTCGGTTTCCAATGATAAAGCCGTCATACATGGCCTTCACATCCTTCATGGTGTCGATATTCTGGCATTTCAGCGCATCCATGACCTCCTGCTCGGTAAAGCCAAAGCAGTCACTGTAGTCATTGCTAGTAACGGTGCAGGTTTTCAGGTTATTCAGGTCGGAAAACAGCGAGTTTTTGGAAATTCTCGTCACGCCGGTAATGATAGCCCGGAAAAAACTGGAATTTTCTTTAAACGTACAGTGAAACAGCTGACGGCAGGTAGCGATCATCTCATCCCAGTAACCATCTGTGTATGCCTCCAGAAGCGGCGTATCATATTCATCCAGGAGGATAATCGGCTTTGTATGATGATGCCGGTACAGCAGCCCGCAAAGTTCCTGGATTGCACTCCCGGCGTTTTCTATATTTCCCTTCCGGAATGAATTACGCAGCTCGTTGTATCTTTCCCGGTCTTCTGCGCTCAGTCCCATACTCTCTGCAAGATACCGGTGTGCCTCATACATATTTCCCAGATTCACTGCCATCCCCTGCATGGCCTGCTTATAATTCAGTCCTTTGCAGCTTCCAAAACTCACGGAAATAACCGGAATTTTTCCAAATAAGCTCCGGCTTCTTTCATCCTTCCAGACACGAAGCTGCTCAAAATCTTCCGGCTGATCCGCGTATCTTGGGTCAAAGAAATGTTCTACCGTGCTGAGAAGCATGGTCTTTCCGAATCTTCTGGGGCGGTTGATCAGGGTAACCGCCACATTGCTTCTGAGCCACTCGGAAATGAAATGGGTCTTATCCACATAAAACTGTTTTCCGCAGGCGTAATCCCCAAAATCCTGAAAACCAATCCCCACCCGAGCATCCAGATAGGGATTGCGGCTTAAAATTTTCTGAAGCTTCCGCATATAAGCCAAGAGGTGCTTTTTCTCCTCCTGCAGACGGCTCCGCTCCTCAAATTCCAGAAGGACCTGCTCCCGCTCATCCAGCTTGACATAGGTGCTGGTCACCTTGCCATCTACGCTTTTCTGGATGTAGGGCTGCTTTTTGCCGTTGATGGTCTTGTAGGTCAGTGTGCCTTTCGGCAGTTCTTTCAGACGTGCGTCGATATCCTCGATCCGGTCCCGTGGATTGGTCGTCATAGCTAAACCTCCTTTACAGTGAAATTTTCAAGTAAAATTTTATTTGCAACTTATTTGACAACTTATAAAGAATGTCCTATAATACACTTAACGAGAGAGTCGAAAGCTAGAGTACACCTAGCCGCCGGCAATAAGCATTCAAAAAATAGCGCTTCATCTTACCGGGACGAGGGCGCTATTTTTTGTGTGTAAAATAAGCAACGAGTGTGATTACAGCACAAAGCATAATTACAAACTGAAACAAATCTGAATATGTAACCATTGGCACCGGCCTCCTTCCGTATAACGTCCGGCGGCTGACATAATCGCCCCTTCGACTCCCTGGGTAAATGTATTATATATAGTTTTTATCAGTATATAACCACAAATAACCATTGTCAATCTTCCCGTAACTATAAAATTATGAATACTTGACTTTTATTTTTTTCTCCTTATAATTAAGCAATAGCTTTATTAAGTGAATACTTCATTATAAAGGAGACACACATGACTGATCTTGAATTGCTTCATATTATCACCATGCCTACACGCTACCAGATTCTCATGCTTTTACTGGATCATCATTACTGTGGCAAGGCGCTTTCCTCCAAACTGGGCATCAGTGAATCGGCGGTATCCCAGCACCTGCAAGTATTAAAAAGATGCGGACTGGTCACCGGCCTGCGAATTGATTACCAGATGCATTACCAGGTGAACAAAGGCCTGATGCTCCGGGCTGCCAATGCCTTTTGCCAGGCGCTGTCAGAAACCGAAAAAACACACTGGGACCAGGAAAACTGTGACTGTGAATTTGCTGCGTCCTGCAGCCGGAGAGGAGCTTCCAGAAAATCATGAACAAAAATAAAGACTATCTGATCACAGAGAAGCCCTCCCGGGCACTGTTTGCCTTTGCGCTTCCTATGATCATCGGAAATCTGTTTCAGCAGGCATACACCATTGTAGACTCTGCTATTGTGGGACATTATGTAGGAGAAACTGCACTGGCCGCGGTCGGCGCGTCCTATGCGCTGACCAGCATTTTTATCTGTGTCGCCATCGGCGGCGGCATCGGCGCGTCGGTCATCATCAGCCAACACTTCGGCGGACATGCCTACAGCCGCATGAAAAACAGCATCCGCACCGCCATGCTTTCCTTCCTGCTCATCAGCCTGCTTCTTGGCGGCATTGGCCTGTGCTTCAGCAGACAGATCATGGAAACCTTAAACACTCCGGCTGATGCCATGGACATCGCTGTAATCTACTTAAACATTTACTTTTACGGCCTGCCCTTTTTGTTTATGTACAACATCCTCTCCTCCATGTTCAATGCTCTCGGTGAATCGCGGATTCCGCTGTATCTGCTGATTTTCTCCTCAGTGCTGAACATCTTCCTGGATCTATATATGGTGGCCACCCTGCATCTAGGCGTTGCCGGTGCTGCTTACGCAACCTTTATTGCCCAGGGCATTTCAGCAGTCTGTTCCTTCCTCATCTTCCTGCGCACACTCCGCCGGTTAGATGGGAAAGCAGAAACTTGGTTCAGTAAGGCAGAGTTTTCCTCCATGTCCCGCATCGCACTGCCATCCATTCTCCAGCAGTCCACGGTTTCCATCGGAATGATGCTGGTCCAGTCAGTGGTAAACGGCTTTGGCACACAGATCCTGGCCGGATTTTCTGCCGGCATGCGGATTGAATCCCTCTGCGTAGTTCCCATGTCCGCCATCGGAAATGCCCTTTCCTCCTATGCGGCCCAGAACATTGGCGCAGAGAAACACGAACGGATTCCCCTTGGATACCGGGCTGCCAACATCATGGTCGCCATTACCGCCGTCATCCTGTGTCTGTTCCTGGAACTGCTCCACCGCCCTCTGATCGCATTATTCCTGGACGGTGCTCCCTCTGCCCAGACCGTTGCTACCGGAGAAGGATACCTGCGATTCATCGGCTTCTTTTTCTGCATGATCGGCTTTAAAATGGCGGTCGACGGCATTCTGCGCGGCGCCGGTGCCGTAAAAGTTTTTACCATCGCCAATCTGGTAAACCTGGGGCTGCGTGTGCTCATTGCCAAGCTCGGAGCTCCTGTCTACGGCATTGCCATGATATGGTACGCCGTGCCGCTGGGATGGCTCGCAAACTTCCTGATCTCCTACGGATATTACCGGACAGGGAAATGGAAACAGATAAAATAAACCTGCATAGCAAAACCCGGCGGGCCATCACGGTCCGCCGGGTTCTATTATGCAGGTTTTATATGCTTTTAATCATCCTCTTCCGGTGCCAGCTCGGTAGTCTCTACCTTCGGCGGCATCAGCTTGGAGAATACTACAAATCCAATGAACGCTGCAACCAGACCCGGGATGATCGGCTGGCTGAACTTAATGCCAAACAGCACGCCCTTGGAAACATGCTCCAGGTACACAACCACAATGGTACCTGCAAGTAAGGAAGCAATGGTTCCCGCGGTGGATGCTTTCTTCCAGTAATGTCCCATCACGTACGGGAAGAAGGAACCAGCCGCACGTAAGGTGAAGCAGAACATTAAGATAGAAACAATGCTCTGGGTGTTGAACAGCGCGATGAGCATGGAAGCCACGCCTACCAGGCACATCACGATTTTGGTGACCTTCATGACAGAATCACTGGATGCGTCCGGTTTTAAGACTGCTTTGTAGATATCATTCGCGAAAATGGAACCTGCGCCCAGAAGGTCAGAGTCAGAACTGGACATGGTTGCGGAAATGATGCCTGCAAATAGAAGTCCGCAGATCAGGGCCGGCATGGTGTTGATAGCCAGAACCGGAAGCGCGTAACGGGCACCTACGGACGCGAACTGCTCAGAGCTGAACTTGCCCATGTTGATCAGCGCCAGGGTGATGATGCCCAGGATGGTCGGGATAAACGCGTAAATGAAGTTTACCAGAGCCGCCAGCCATGCGCCGCCCTTTGCTGCCTTCTCGTCTTTTGCCGCATAGAAACGGGATACGGCTTCCTGTCCTACGGAGAAGGTTGCGGTATACATGATGACCAGGGAAATGATGCCAAACAGGTCATAACCTTCAAACAGGTTCATGGTTCCTTCCGGAATGTTTGCGGAAATGCTGCTCCATCCACCTGCGTAATTCATGGCAAACGGAACCGCGATGATCATGCCGATGACGATCAGGAAAACCTGTACAAAGTCAGTCAGGGTAACGCTCCACAGACCGCCCATGATCGAATAAACGGTAACAACCACTGCTACAATGATAACTGCTACCTGGTAATCAATATTTAACATGGTAGACAGAATAACCGCGGAAGCAATGAACTGTCCTGCAGTCAGTCCTACCAGCGGAAGCAGCATAATGATCGCGGTGATCAGTCCGCACTCCTTGCCATAACGTCTGCGGAAATACTCCGGAACGGTCTTAACCGTTGCAGCACGGAACTTCGGCGCGATAAAGCTTAAAATGATGAACGCGATACCCATGGTGGTAATATACCAGGATGCGCTCAGACCAAAGCCTGACATACCATTCTGAACAACACCGAGAGAACTTCCGCCGCCAATCTCCGTTGCTGCCAGAGTTCCCGCCATTAAGAACGGCCCCAGTCTTCTTCCTGCTACCATGAAATCTGTGTTGCTCGTAATCTTTGTGGAAGAATACCAGCCAATCCACAGCATGAACAGCAGATACACGATAACGATTGCGGTAACCATTAAATTTGTACCCATACACATACCCTCCTGTAATATTTGACAACCCTGTCAAAAAGTTGTATAAATTGTTTATGTTTTTAGTTTACCACAGGTTTCATGTGTGCAAAACTTCCAATTATGCAAAAACAGGACCAAATCTGCAAACTCCTGCCGAAATATGCGCACCAGGAACCCCCAGCTATGAAAACCACTATATGCGGAGATGATAATGCCATGCTGAAGATTGCCATATGCGATGATACAACAGAAGAACGGGAGCTGGTGGAGCAGTATGCCCGTCGGTATTTCCAGAAACAGAACCGCCCGGTGGAGCTGGAAACATTTCCATCCATGCAGGATGTTCTGGACACCGGCACCGCCTACGGCCTCTATCTTCTTGACGTGCTCATGCCAGGCAAAAGCGGCATCCAGGGTGCGGCAGACCTTTTAAAACTCTACTCCAATCCGGTCATCGTCTTTATTACCTCCTCCCTGGAGTCCGCGGTAGACAGCTACCGGGTCTGCGCCTCCGGCTTTCTGTTAAAGCCTGTGCGGTGGGAGGATTTTGAGGAAACCATGGACCGGGTCTGCCTCCAGAAGCTTTCCCAGCCGGATGCCTGCCTCTCCGTTGTGGTAAACCGGGTTCCGGTAGATCTTCCCCTGAACCGCATTTCCCATTTTGAAAACCGTCTCCATAAGGTTTACGCCACCCTCACCGATGGCAGCGTCATTCCGCTCAGCCAGAAGCTTTCTGCCATTCTGGAATCGGTTTCGGAACAGGAAATCTTTCTGCGCTGCCACCAGAGCTACATTGTCAACCTGGCTCACGTTCACACTCTGGAGGATTCCTCATTCCAGATGGAAGACGGCACTTCCATTCCCATTTCCCGCGCTTTCTATAAGGAAGCCAAAAATGCCTACTATCATTACCGCCTGCGTTAGGAGCGGCCGGAACCGGTCCGCTCCCAGCCGTGGCGTCAAAGGAGAACGTTACCCATGAACGATGCAGCCTGCCATGTTTTTCAGGATCTGATCAATCTTTCCGTGCGTATGATGCCCATCTTCCTCTGCCTGGAACCGAAACAGAAAAACCGGGAGACCATCGCGGCCTGCTCCGTTTATCTCTGGGCTATCATGATCTTTACCCAGTCCCTGTTTCACATTCCGGATCACATCTTCTGGATCTTCCAGGGCTTTTTTTCATGCCTGTTTTTCCTGGTGCTTCTGGTCTTTTTCCACGGTTCTGCTGTAGAAAAGCTGTTTTTCTATCTGTCGGCATGGATGCTGGCGGACCTTTCCTCATTTCTGAATCGCTTTACAGCCTGGTGCTTCCACACATGGCTCCCTCTGTCCGAAGAACAGCTCTGCACACTCATTTCCCTGATCAGTGCCTCGCTCTGCTGCCTGTTTGTGCATTTCTGGCTGAAGAAACGCGCCCGTCAGATTTTTGGCAGTCTCTCTGCCCGCTTCTGTCTGCTCGTAGCTGCTTATCCGGCGCTTTTTCTCTTCATTCAGTTGATCGGTGAACGCGCCCTGTTTCCTTACGGCATCCCATCCGGCCAGAGCCAGAGCCTCCTCTTATTCTTCCTGGTGCTCTGCGTCAGCCTGCTCTTACTCTATGTGCTCACCTTAAACAGCACCGCCCAGATCGTAAAACGCAAGCAGACCGAGGAAGAGCTGACCTTTGCCCGCCAGATGATCAGCAAGCAGCGGGAACACTACAACCAGACTCTGGACTACATTGAACAGGTGCGGATCATCCGGCATGATTTCCGGCATCACATCCACGCCCTGCTCTACATGGACAAGGAACAGCAGGTAAAATACCTAAAGAATCTCCAGAAAGAGCTGGAAACTTCCGAGCAGAAAATCTTCTGCGAAAATCAGGCTGTAAACGGACTGATCCAGGAATATGCGGTCCGGGCTGAAAAAGCCGGAATTTCCTTCACCGCCCGTCTGGATCTGTCCGCCCATATTCCAATTGATGACCTGACACTCTGCATCGTCATCGGAAATCTGCTGGAAAATGCTATGGAAGCTTCCAAAAAAATGGAGAAAGATTCATTCATCCGCATTCAGGCCCGCATGGACGGCGACCATCTGCTGATGCTTGTGGAGAATGCCTACAACGGCAGTATTCAGGAGAAAAACGGAAATATTCTTTCTAGTAAAAAAGACGGGGGGCTCGGGATGCTGAGTATCCAGCGCATCCTGAACCGCCCCGGTGATGAATTTGATGTTTACTTTAATGATGATACCTTTACGGCCATGGTGCAGATTGGAACGGATATTCCACAGCGGTAAATCCAGGCCACAGTCTTATGCTTTTTTCTCCGTGATTTTCTCTGTGGATTTATCTGTGGCTTTCTCCGTGGCCTTATCTGCAGCTTTCTTTACCTCGGCTGCGGTCTTCTTTGCGGTATTCTTTGCTTTCTTTACCACATCCTGCACTGCGGCAGCAGCCGTTTCCTTCGCCGCTTTTACGGCTTCCTCCGCAGTTTTTCTTCCATTTTCCGCTGTTTTCGCTGCTGCTTTCTTTGCTTCCGCTACTGCTTTTTTCACAGTTTCCGTCTTTGCGGAGCTTTTCTCTGCCGCGGTTTTCTTTTCTGCGGCTGATTTTCCCATGCTGGTCTTCTTTGCGGCTGTGCTCTTCTCCGTACCGGTCTTTTTCGCTGCCGCGGTCTTCTCGGCTGCAGGCTTCTTTGCGGCTGATTTCTTCGCCGCCGTTTTCTTCGGTACTGCCGGCTCACATGAGAACACGATCATGGACATTGGCGGTACCGTGATCTGCATGGAATAGTCACGGCCATCGTACTCTTCCTTCTTTGCCGCTCTCACCCTGGAATTGCCCTTGCCGCTTCCGCCGAACTGTTTTGCGTCACTGTTGAAGATTTCCTTGTATCTGCCCGCAAACGGGAGTCCGATCTGGTATTTCTCATGAAGTACCGGAGCAAAGTTGCAGACAAAGAGCAGAGTCTCTTCCGGCTTATCTGTCTTTCTGGTAAAGACAACGATATTATCTGCCGCAGAAGTACAATTGATCCATTCAAAGCCCTCCTGCTCAAAATCCTTCTGATACATAGCAGGGTGCGTACGGTAAAGTTCATTTAACGCAGTCACATAATCCTGCATATTTTTGTGAAGCGGGTACTCCAGAATGTTCCACGGCAATTCTTCATTCTCATTCCACTCGGAAATCTGAGCGAACTCCTGTCCCATGAACAGCAGCTTCTTGCCCGGATGCCCGTACATAAATCCGTAGGCGGTACGCAGGTTTGCTGCCTTCTCCTCGTAGGTCTCCCCCGGCATCTTGCAGAGCATGGAAGACTTTCCGTGCACGACCTCATCGTGGGAGAATACCAGCACGAAGTCCTCACTGTAAGCATAAAACATGCTGAAGGTCAGCTCGCCGTAATGCTGATTGCGGAAGTATGGATCACACTGCATGTAGCCGGTGAAATCGTTCATCCATCCCATGTTCCATTTATAATCAAAGCCAAGGCCGTTCTCCTTCACGGAGCCGGTGATCTGCGGCCATGCGGTAGACTCCTCCGCGATCAGCAGGCCGCCCTTGATTTCTTTCTTGAAGATGCTGTTTAAGTGTTTTAAAAACTCTACTGCTTCCAGATTCTCATGACCGCCGTAGATATTGGCAACCCACTCTCCGTCATTCTTGCCGTAATCCAGATACAGCATGGAAGCCACCGCATCCATGCGGATGCCGTCTGCATGGTACTGCTTGGCCCAGAACAGCGCGTTGGCAATCAGGAAATTAGTAACCTGCGGCCGTCCGTAGTTGTAGATCAGGGTACCCCAGTGCGGGTGTGCGCCCTGTCTCGGATCCTGATGCTCGTAAACACAGCTTCCGTCGAAGCATGCCAGGCCGTGGGCATCACGCGGGAAATGAGCCGGTACCCAGTCCAGGATCACGCCGATGCCCTGTTCATGCATATAATTCATGAAATACATAAAATCATCCGGCGTGCCATACCTGCTTGTCGGCGCATAGTAGCCGGTTACCTGATAGCCCCAGGATTCATCTAACGGATGCTCCATCACCGGCATCAGCTCCACATGGGTATAGCCCAGCTTCTTCACATACTCAGCCAGCTTCGGCGCGATCTCCCGGTAATTGTAAAACTCGGAACCGATGACCGGCTCTCCGTCTTCGTCCATCTTTAATTCATGGCGCATCCAGGAACCAAGATGCAGTTCATAGATGGAAAGCGGCTTGTCCTTGGATGCCTCCAGCTCCCGGTTCTTCATCCAGATCTCATCGTTCCAGGAAAACTGCTCCAGATCCCAGACGATAGACGCGTTATCCGGGCGCAGTTCAGAATAGTTTCCGTACGGGTCAGATTTTAACATCGGCTCGCCGTGATGATTCTTAATCTCATATTTGTAAAGTGCTCCCACTTCAAGACCCGGCATAAACAGTTCAAAGACGCCGGAATCTCCCAGGCGCTTCATCTGGTGGCGTCTGCCATCCCACATATTGAAGTCACCGACTACGCTGACACGCATGGCGCAGGGTGCCCACACGGCAAAATAAACACCTTTTACACCGTCAATCGTCATCGGGTGCGCGCCCATCTTGCGATACACATCGTAATAAATGCCTGCGTCAAACTTTTTCAGTTCCGCGTCCGTAAACTGAGACGGAAACGCGTAAGGATCCTGCAATTCCTCCGTTGTCCCGTTATCGTAAGTAATCTCCAGAAGATATTTGCTCATCTTCTTCCCATGCAGGAGCACCGCATAATATCCGGCCTCGTCCTGCAGTTCCATGGGATAGCTCTCATTTCCAACCTTCGCTGCCACAGCTACCGCGTGCGGCATGAACACCTGGATCAGCAGTCCCTCTTCCACCTCATGCGCTCCCAGAAGGCGTTCCGGATTTGCCGCCTCGGAATACACGATTTCCTCAATTCCAGCCCAGTCCATTAAATCATATAATACCTGATCCATTGATAGCCCTCCCAAAATATAGAGTCGGAAATTCGACAAAAATTGCGACTTTTCAAATTTTCCGTTCATTAATTCTGAAATTTATTATAGCCGATTTTTCCCGCGTTTTCCACTGGTTTAATCCAAATTTATCAAGTTTTCGTTAAGAATTCGGTAGGATAACATCAGGTCCACCATCCTTCCATAGCTTTTCACGCCATCGGCCTGGGAGTTCATTTTCAGATAGGTGTCATTCATCCGGGTTGCCGCCTCCGATACCCTGCTTTCGTACCGGTTCCAGAAATCCGAATTTTCATCCAGGTCCTGCCTTGCTCCCTCACAGAGCTGATCCGTCAGTTCTATGTAGCGTTTCCTGTCCACCCGCGCCATGGCATTTCCCGCGTAAACCCAGCCAGTCAGGTAACCACTGTAGCGAAACGCTTCGTTTTCTGATGAAATACAGGCCAGATATCCGATAAAATTCGCCTCATCCTCCCGCATAAAGCCTTTCAGATGGGATAACTCATGGCAAAGGGTATGGGGCACGTTGTAATCCGGCATGTCCCCGTTATAGTTCGCTTCCACCGTAAACGGAGAGTAAACGCCGCACAGCTGCTGCACGGAAAGGATCCGGGATACCAAAACCTCCTTTGGTTTTGGATAAAATCCGGCCAGACAGGAGAATTGTTCTCCCGCCGCCTGCATGGCTGTTACCGCTTCCACCCGCCAGGCACTGCGATGCTCCCGGTAAGACTGCCGACCGGTTTTTGCGGATTCATTGACCAACTCCACCAGATCACTGCACAGGGCCTCCAGCTCTTCCACGGTGTAAGTGCCATCCTCCAGACCGGCATATGAGGAAAACGAGGATGCATAGTAGTTGATGCCGCAGTTGACGGTGTATAAAAACAGCAACGCACTGACGATCAAAAGCCACCGCCTGCCAGTGACTGTCAGGATTTTAGCATGTTCCGCACGGATTGCCGCCACAGACAGTCGCACCACATCCAGAAACAGCAGGCACAGCAGACCATACAGCCCCATCTCCACTACAGAAAATGGCAGCAGCCCGGTTAATCGGCCCACACTTTTCACGATCCACGAGTAAATATGGTGGGCATACCAGGTGCCAAAGCCCGGAAGTGTCCGGGCAGAAAGCTGAAATACTGCTGTCAGAAGCAGCAGGGAGATTCCTGCCGCCACAAGATATTGACTACCATATCGCTTATTCTTTTTCATGAATCTCTCCTGAAATGTGTACCTCAAATATTGTCCAATACAAAATCATTAAAAAATGGCAGAGAAAACGTGAGGTAGCCGCGCACTGAGCCATCCGCAATTCCTTTCCGGATCAATCTTTTCCGGTACGGATTTAATTCATTTTGCTCTATATGAAGCAATTCTTTGATCTCACGAATACTTCCACCCGGACATTGCGCAATGGCACCTGCAAGCTCACGGTCCTTTGCTGATAATTCTGACCATATTTTTTCATAAGACTGTTCTTCCAGATATTGCCTTGACTGACTGATCACCTTTGTGAAATTCGTTGAATCCTTCCACAGAAAATAACCAACAACCTGAAATGCAAAAGGATAACCCTTCGTGAGTTTTGCCATCTCTCTGGCAGCATCGGCTGTAAGCTTTATGTTCTGCCGGTAATTATCTGCCATGGCTCCTATGTTCAGCGGAGAAAGAATAATTTTGGGCGCACGGTACAAAAATGTCAGATTCTTCTCGTTTTGAAGATCCGAAATATTCTGATACAGACCCGTCATCAGTAAAAATACAGGCGAATTTTTGCGCAGCATTTGCTGAACAGCAAAGGTAAATGCCTTGATCTGAGGAGAAGCGGTCACCTCATCAATCGTAAATAAAATTTTTTTGTGATGCTGCGCAAGGTTCTCAATCATCCGTTCCAAAGCGACCTGAATATCCGCAATCGGTGCCGCATCTGATACTTCCAGACCAAATCCAAATAAAGAAAAATTGAGTTTTGCCTTCTGAAATATCTGTGCCAGGCCCTGAATGCTGCTAAGATATGCTGCAGCCTCCTGCATCAGGTCTGCCTTGTATGGATTTAAATCAACAACAATCCAGTCTTCATCTCTTCCTATCTCCTGGGAAATATCTGTCATAAACACCGTTTTTCCACATCCACGGACTCCGGAAATCATATACACCTGCTGAGGAGGGTTTGGTGACAGAAAATCCTCTAAAATCTGCCGTTCTTCCGCAATTCGCTTAATATATTCGATTGGTTCCTTTCCGAATGTTAATGTATATGGATTCTGCATGGTTTTCCTCCATTTCCCATTAAATTTACTATTTTTGTTTACTATTTTCTTTTACCATTATAGCATGTTTTTACTATTATTTACTATTTATTTTTACTATTTTCTATTACGATGCAAAAAAACAGAATCAGGAATCTTTATACCGTCTTAATACCGGGCAAAATACCTTTGTGCCCTCTTTAACTCTTTTTTTCTATAATGGAACTAACAAAAACAGCGGTATCACTACCCGACAGAAGATTGGAGCTGTATCCATGAAACCATTTTCCATAAAACCATTAAATTCTTTTCAGATCATTGTCCTGGGATTTGCCGGGGTCATTCTGGCCGGTGCACTTCTTTTAATGCTGCCGGTTTCCTCCGCCACCCACTGCGTTACTCCGTTTTTAAGTGCATTATTCACCTCCACCACCTCTGTCTGCGTGACGGGTCTGATCGTGGTGGATACCGGTACCTACTGGTCCGTTTTCGGTCAGGCTGTGATCCTGGTGCTGATCCAGATCGGCGGCATGGGAGTCGTAACTGTCGCTGCGGCAGTCACCATTGTTTCCGGACGCAAGATCGGTCTGATGCAGCGCAGTACCATGCAGGAAGCCGTGGCCGCACCAAAGATGAGCGGCATTGTGCGCCTGACCGGCTTTATCATCCGGGCCACGTTCCTGATCGAGCTGTCCGGCGCCGCTCTGCTGGCCCCTGTATTTTGCAGAGACTTTGGCCCCGTCCGCGGACTCTGGATGGCTTTGTTTCATTCCATTTCCGCATTCTGCAACGCAGGGATCGACCTGATGGGGATCCGTATTCCCTTTTCTTCCCTCACACTTTATGCCGCAAACCCACTGGTCAATCTGGTCATCATGGCACTTATCATCATCGGCGGAATCGGCTTTCTGACCTGGGAAGATATCCGCAGTAACCATCTGCATTTCAGCCGTTACCGGATGCAGAGCAAGGTCATCTTAACCACCACGGCCATCCTGATCCTGTTGCCGGCCCTCTATTTCTATTTCGGAGAATTCCGACAGGGAGGCTTTGGAACCAGGATCCTGTTATCCTTGTTTCAGTCAGTAACTCCACGAACTGCCGGTTTTAACACAGCAGACTTCAGTAAACTCACTGAATCCGGCCAGATACTGACCATTATTCTGATGCTCATCGGCGGAAGCCCCGGTTCTACAGCAGGAGGCATGAAAACCACTACCGTCGCAGTTCTTACCTCCACTGCCGTATCTGTCTTTCGGCGGAACGAAAACCCGGAGCTGTTTAAGCGCCGGATTGCCCCGGAAACTGTAGCAAATGCTGCCTCCATCCTGATGATGTATCTCTGTCTCTGTCTGACCGGCGCATTTCTCATCAGCCGCATAGAGGAGCTTCCCATGATGGCATGTATGTTTGAAACAGCCTCAGCGGTAGGCACGGTCGGTCTCAGCTTCGGCATTACTCCCGGACTCGGAAGTATCTCCCGGATCATCCTGATCATTCTGATGTATCTGGGAAGAGTCGGAGGACTGACTTTAATCTACGCCGCATTGTCCGGACACCGGATCCGGTTTGGCAAATATCCGCTGGAAAAAATCACTGTAGGATAACACGTAAAGGAGCAAGATCATGAAATCAATTTTACTGATTGGCCTCGGCCGTTTTGGAAAACATATTGCCATGGAGCTGCATTCCCTGGGGCACCAGGTGATGGCAGTCGATCATAATGAGGTGCGTGTCAACGAAGCTCTTCCTTTCCTGACCAGCGCTCAGATTGGTGACAGCACCTCGGAGGATTTTCTTTCTTCCCTGGGCGTACGCAATTTCGATGTCTGCATTGTTGCCATCGGAACTGACTTTCAAAGCTCTCTGGAAACTACATCGCTCTTAAAGGAGCTGGGAGCCAGACTGGTTGTCTCCCGGGCTGCCAGAGATGTCCATGCCAAGTTTCTGCTGCGCAACGGTGCGGATGAAGTCGTCTACCCGGAAAAACAGCTGGCCAAGTGGACCGCCATTCGCTGCAGCTCTGACCACATCCGGGATTTTGTTGATCTCGACGGAGATCATGATCTGTTTGAAGTCGATCTGCCTGACCAGTGGATTGGCATGAGTGTCGCGCAGATCGACATCCGGAAGCAGTATGGCATCAACATCATCGGAGTGCGCCATAATGGCAAAATTGAGTATTCGGTTACGCCGCAGACCAGTTTTTGCGCAGGAGATACCATCCTGGTCCTTGGCCGCTACCGCGATCTGCAGAAATGTTTCCGGATCTGATTTTGGAGGTGATCTTATGAGAAATCTGATTCTGATCCTTCTTCTCGTCCTGTTTTTTGCCTTCATCTATCTGCTTATGAGCCGGATTGACCGGATTCTGGACCGGCTGCGCAAAGGGAATCTGCGCATGGAACAGCAGCGGCCGGATCCTGATCGAAAAATACCGGACGAAAATGATTCTTTCGATTGATTTGCGAAAGAATCCGTTTTATGATGGAAATCAGAAAAACCATGCCCGAATATGGAAGGATCCAGCATTATGATACAGAATAACAATTTTTCTGAAACATATCATTCCGAAAGGCAGACCAGGGAGCATATCCTTGTCTGTCTTTCTTCTGCGCCATCAAACCTGAGGATCGTGCAGACGGGTGCCCGTATGTCTGATGCTTTTCATGGCACACTGACTGCGCTCTATGTCCAGACGCCGGATCATTCTGCCATGTCCGAAGAAGATCAGAGCCGTCTGAAAGAACACATGCGTCTGGCCGAGCAGCTTGGAGCCTCCATCGAAACCGTATACGGTGACGATGTTTCCTACCAGATCGCGGAATTTTCGCGCCTCAACAATATTACAAAAATTGTCCTTGGCCGCAGCAATATCCGGCGGCGGCATCTCTGGAGCAAGCCGTCCCTGACAGAAAAGCTGACTGAGATCGCGCCAAATCTGGATATCTACATCATTCCGGATGCCGCCTCCGTTCATAGCAGCTACCACCTCAACAAGCATCTCCGGTCCACAGGCTGGCATATTCAGGCCACAGATTTGCTGCGTACCATTTTCATTCTGATCTCCGTGACACTGACCGGTCTCTTCTTCTACCAGGCCGGACTGTCTGAGGCAAACATCATCACGCTTTATATCCTCGGAGTCCTGCTGGCCTCCATCACCACGACCGGATGGAGCTGCAGTCTGCTGGCTTCTGCCTGCAGCGTTATTGTTTTTAACTATTTTTTTACCACTCCGCGCTTCACCTTTCATGTGTACGGAAAGGATTATCCGGTCACCTTTATTGTGATGTTTGTTGTGGCCCTGTTAAGCAGTGCCCTGACCACCCGCCTAAAGGATCACGCCCGCCAGTCCGCCAAGCTGGCCTATCGCACCAAGGTCCTGTTTGACACCAACCAGCTTCTGCAAAAAGCAGAAACCGACGAAGCAATCCTGAATACCCTGATTTCCCAGATTCAAAAATTACTCGGAAAACACATCATCATTTACCCGGTTCAGCATGGGACATTAGGAACCCCCATCCTCTCCCCGGATTCTGCTTCTGCGGAAAAATCCGAATTTCTGACCCGCCCCCGGGAACAGGAGGCCGCCCTGTGGGTTCTGGCACACAACAAACGGGCCGGTGCCTATACCGACACCTTTCCGGATGCTCTGTGCCATTATCTGGCCATCCGGGTACAGGATGCTGTCTATGGAGTTGCCGGCATGGAAGCCGGAGAGCATCCCATGGATTCCTTTGAATACAGCGTTCTGGTTTCCATGCTGGGAGAGGGCGCCCTGGCCATGGAAAACCGCCAGAATATCCGGGAAAAAGAGCAGGCAGCGCTTCTGATGGAAAAGGAACGGCTCCGGGCCAATCTGCTGCGTACCATCTCCCATGATCTGCGCACCCCGCTGACTGCCATATCCGGCAATGCCAGCAACCTGCTCTCCAACCATTCCGCCATCGACGAAGCCACCCGGCTGCAGATCTACGCGGACATCTACGACGACTCCATGTGGCTGATCAATCTGGTGGAAAATCTGCTGGCTGTCACCCGCATTGAAGACGGACGCATGAACCTGCGCATGGAAACCGAACTGGTCAGCGAGGTCATTTCCGAAGCGCTCCGTCATGTCAGCCGTCAAAGCGTTGAACATAGCATTACAGCAGAAAGCACGGATGATTTTCTGCTTGCCCGCATGGATGCCCGGCTCATTGTGCAGGTCATCATCAACCTTGTGGACAATGCCATCAAATACACACAAAAAGGCAGCCGGATCCAGATTCTGACGGATAAGCTGGAATCCAACGTGCGGATCCGTGTCACGGATGACGGTCCGGGCATTCCGGATGAGGCAAAGCCGTTTGTCTTTGATATGTGCTATACCGGCGCAAACCGCATTGCGGACAGCCGCCGAAGCCTTGGTCTCGGGCTCTGCTTATGCCGCTCCATCATCCGGGCCCATGGCGGAGAAATTTCCGTATCTGACAACACGCCATCCGGCTGTATCTTTACCTTTACATTACCCTGCGAGGAGGTAGCAATCCATGAATAAACCGCTGATTCTGGTTGTGGAAGACGATGCGCCCGTCCGCAACCTGATCACCACCACCTTAAAGCTGCACGATTACCGCTTTCTGACCGCTGCAAACGGAGATACCGCGCTGATCGAGGCATCTTCCCACAATCCGGATATCATTCTGCTGGATCTTGGACTTCCGGATATTGACGGCATCAACATCATCCGGCAGATCCGCACCTGGAGCATGACCCCCATTATCGTCATCAGCGCCCGCAGCGAAGATACCGACAAGATTGAAGCTCTGGACAATGGCGCCGATGATTACCTGACCAAGCCCTTTTCCGTTGATGAGCTTCTGGCTCGCCTGCGCGTGACCCAGCGCCGCTTAAGCTTCATGCAGGAAACCATGTCCGCCCAGGATTCCGTGTTTGTCAACGGCCCTCTGAAGATTGATTTTTCTGCCGGATGCGCCTGCTTAAACGAGGAGCCGCTGGCCCTGACCCCTACCGAGTACAAGCTTCTGTGCCTGATGGCCCGCAACGTGGGAAAGGTTCTGACCCACACCTATATCACCGAGCATGTATGGGGGAGCAGTTTTAAAAGCGATGTAGCCTCTCTCCGGGTCTTTATGGCAACGCTCCGCAAAAAACTGGAATCCGCTCCGGGCGCGCCCCAGCAGATCCAGACCCATATCGGAGTCGGATACCGGATGCTGCGGCTGTAATATTCCATAATTTTATATTTCATTTTGTTTCAATTTGGGATATACTTTTGATAACACGTGACCTGGAAAATATTGAACAGTCACGGTATTACAGACTAAGGAGGCTGAAATTATGGTTCGCAAAGAAAACACAGTTGCGGTGGAACACTTAGGCGGCGGCAAGGGCACGGCTTACGTTCATCACATCATTTCCAAAGAAGAGTTTTTAGGTCACGGCAGAATGTACGCGAGGGTGGTACTTCCTCCGGGCGCAAGCGTAGGCTGGCACCAGCACGTACATGACACCGAGCCGTACTACATTTTAAAGGGACAGGCTGACTTCATCGACAACGACAAGTCCGTCACCAAGGTTGGCCCTGGCGACTGCTGCATCATCGAAGTCGGACAGTTCCACAGCATTGAAAATAATTCCAATGAGGATGTAGAGTTCATGGCTCTGATCTACAATAAGCCGGGATTTTTATACGAGTAAGAAAACCGTGTAGAATCCGGCAAAGAAAAGTCCCACAGAAACAGCACATGCATACTGCTTTCTGTGGGACTTTTATCTTTAGTGTTTCAATTTCAAACGCACCATTGCGCGCTTCAGCGCTGCTTCCGCACGCGCTGCATCCAGATCAGCTTCATGACTTGCAAGGCGGCGCTCCGCGCGGGAACGTGCCTCTTCTGCACGGCTAAAGTCGATCTCATCCGGCCACTCAACCACCTCTGCCATAACAGTAACCTGCTCCGGCAGAATGGTGATGAATCCGGACAGCAGTGCTGCTTCCTTCTCGCCGCCGTCCTCATGGATTTTGAGAACGCCAGGCGCTACTACAGCAGTCAGCGGAATGTGGTTCGGGTATACACCGATCTCACCCTCGGTGGTAGTCAGCTCTACCATGGAGACTTCTCCGTCGTAGAAACCGCCGGTCGGGGTGACAACCTTTAATTTCATTCCATCAGCCATAGACGTACCCCCTATTTCACACGGGCAAGAACGTCATCGATATTACCTGCATTCAGGAAATACTGCTCCGGAATGTCATCATGCTTGCCTTCCAGGATCTCCTTGAAGCCCTGAATGGTCTCGCTCAGCGGTACGTAACGGCCTTCCAGACCGGTAAACTGTCCTGCCACGAAGAACGGCTGGGATAAGAATCTCTGGATCTTACGTGCGCGGGATACAGTCAGCTTATCTTCCTCGGAAAGCTCATCCATACCTAACATGGCAATGATATCCTGCAGCTCTTTGTACTTCTGCAGAACCTCCTGCACGCCGCGGGCTACCTTGTAGTGCTCCTCACCTACAACACGCGGGTCGAGGATACGGGAGGTGGACTCCAGCGGGTCTACTGCCGGGTAAATACCCTGCTCTACGATGGCACGGCTTAATACCGTGGTTGCATCCAGATGTGCGAAGGTGTTTGCCGGAGCCGGGTCGGTTAAGTCATCGGCCGGCACATAAACTGCCTGTACGGAAGTGATGGAACCGTTCTTGGTAGAGGTGATACGCTCCTGAAGAGCACCCATCTCTGTCTGCAGAGTCGGCTGGTAACCTACTGCGGACGGCATACGTCCAAGCAGAGCGGATACCTCGGAACCTGCCTGGGTGAAACGGAAGATGTTGTCGATGAATAACAGGACATCCTTACCACCTTTATCACGGAAGTACTCAGCCATAGTAAGGCCTGTCAGGCCGACTCTCATACGTGCTCCCGGCGGCTCGTTCATCTGACCGAATACCATGGTAGTCTTATTGATAACGCCAGACTCGGTCATCTCGTAGTAAAGGTCATTACCCTCACGGGTACGCTCACCTACACCGGTGAATACGGAATATCCGCCGTGCTCGGTAGCGATGTTACGAATCAGCTCCTGGATCAGGACGGTCTTACCTACACCGGCACCGCCGAACAGACCGATTTTACCACCCTTCTGATAAGGGCAGAGCAGGTCTACGACTTTGATACCGGTCTCAAGGATCTCAGTCTGGGTAGACTGTTCCTCGAAGGTAGGAGCTTTTCTGTGGATTGGAAGGTATTCTTCCACCTGTGGCTTTTCTTTATTGTCAATCGGCTCGCCCAGTACATTGAAAATACGGCCCAGCGTATTCTCACCAACCGGTACGGAAATCGGCGCGCCGGTTGCAATGGCGTCCATACCACGTCTCAGACCATCGGTGGTTCCCATTGCGATACATCTTACGGTATCGTCACCAAGATCCTGCGCAACCTCAACGGTCAGGCTGCCGCCGTCTTCCAGCGGAACTCGGATTGCCTCGTTGATTTCCGGAATCTTGCCCTGGGAGAACTTGATATCCATGACCGCACCGATGATCTGTGTGATCTTACCAGTATTTTGTTCTGCCATCTTGCTTCTCCTTCATAATTCTTTCTCGAATGCACTCCTTGGAGCGCGATCGCTTCAGCAGAGCACCAGGCCCTGCCAAAACGGATTAATTGATCGCATTTGCGCCTGCAATGATCTCCGTAAGCTCCTGGGTAATGGAACCCTGACGCGCACGGTTGTACTGCAGCTCTAACTTGCCCAGCATTTCTTCTGCATTGTTGGTTGCCGAATCCATGGCGGTCATACGCGCGCCATTTTCACTGGCAACTGCTTCCTGCAGCGCACCAAAGATCAGACTGCTCATATATTTCGGGATGATCATATCCAGCACTTCTTCTTCGCTCGGCTCGTAGTTCATGAGGGCTTCGGCTTTCAAAGTCTCGCTCTCGCTGCTCTCTTCCATGGTAAACGGAAGGAGCTTGATGAGCTTCGGAATATGAACTACGGTGTTCTTAAAGGAAGTGTATGCAAGATAGATCTCACCGATCTCTCCACGGCCGAATGCGGCTAACAGCTCTTTTGTGAGATCTGCTGCATCCTGGTAGGCTGGCTCGTCGATAACCTCGGAATAATCCTCGGCAATCTCATAGCCCTTCTTAGCCAGTCCGTCACGGCCCTTGCGGCCAATGGCGTAAACCCGGGTCTTCTCCGGAGTCAGCGCCTCATTTCCTGCGATGAGCTTGACAATGTTGTTGTTGTAGCCGCCGGCAAGGCCGCGGTTGGAAGTGATCGCAATGACCGCCTTTCCATCCGTATTGCCTGCCCGCAGGTATTTGTGGTCGATGGTTCCTGACTTTTTCAGCATGGAAGAGATCGTCTCATACATCAAGTCGAAATAAGGCTTGGAGCCTTCTGCTTTCTGTCTGGATTTCTGCAGCTTGACTGTAGAAACCAGCTTCATGGCTTTGGTAATCTGGCCGGTGCTCTGGATACTTGCTTTTCTGCGTTTAATATCTCTCATCGATGCCATGATCGTTCACCTGCCTTATCTAGCGCTGCTCTTTGCACTCTTTGATCGCTTTTACAAGCAGAGCCTCGTTCTCCTCGGACAGAACCTTGGTATCGCGGATTGCTGCCGGGATCTCCGGGTACTTGCTGTCAATGTATTTGAATAAGTCTTTCTCAAATGCCAGCACATCTGCAACCGGAATATCAAGAAGATGCTTTCTGGTTGCTGCGTAAATGATGATTACCTGGTACTCAACCGGCATCGGCTGGTACTGAGGCTGTTTTAAGACTTCACGGATGCGCTCGCCCTGTGCCAGCTGCTCGGTGGTTGCTGCATCCAGCTCGGAGCCGAACTGGGCGAAGCTTGCCAGCTCGCGGTACTGTGCCAGTTCCACACGGATCGGCGCTGCAATCTTCTTGATTGCCTTGATCTGTGCCGCGCCGCCTACTCGGGATACGGACAAACCAGCGTTGATAGCCGGACGGAAGCCGGAGTTGAACATCTCAGTCTCAAGGTAGATCTGACCATCGGTAATGGAAATTACGTTGGTCGGGATGTATGCGGATACATCGCCCGCCTGCGTCTCGATGATCGGCAGAGCGGTTAAGGAACCGCCGCCTAAGTCATCCGACAGACGGGATGCGCGCTCCAGCAGTCTGGAGTGCAGGTAGAATACGTCGCCCGGATAAGCCTCACGTCCCGGCGGTCTCTTCAGAAGAAGGGACAGGGTACGGTAAGCGGCAGCGTGCTTGGTCAAGTCATCATAGACTACCAGTACGTCCTCTCCGTTTTCCATCCACTCCTCACCGATCGCACATCCGGAATATGGTGCGATGTACTGTAACGGAGCCAGGTCGGATGCCGTGGAAACTACGATGGTGGTGTAGTCCATAGCGCCGAACTCCTCTAAGGTTCTTACAATGTTGGCAACGGTAGATGCTTTCTGACCGATTGCAACGTAGATACAGTGAACGCCCTGACCCTTCTGGTTGATGATGGTATCGATCGCGATGGCGGTCTTACCGGTCTGACGGTCACCGATGATCAGCTCTCGCTGTCCGCGGCCAATCGGAATCATGGCGTCAATTGCCTTGATACCGGTCTGTAACGGGGTGTCTACAGATTTTCTTTCGATTACGCCGTGAGCAACACGCTCAACACGGCGGAATTTGTCAGTCTCGATCGGGCCCTTGCCGTCAATCGGCATACCTAACGCGTTGACAACTCGTCCGGTCATGGCATCGCCTACCGGGACCTCAACCACGCGGCCGGTTGTCTTAACGATATCTCCCTCACTGATGTTCCTGGTATCACCTAAGAGAACGACACCTACGTTGTCTTCCTCCAGGTTCTGGACCATGCCGTATACCTCTCCCGGGAATTCCAGAAGCTCACCCTGCATGGCTTTCTCCAGTCCATGAACTCGAGCGATACCGTCCGCAACCGTGATAACGGTGCCGACATCAGAGACTTCCAGTTTGGTAGAATACTTTGCAATCTGTTCTTTGATTACCGAACTGATTTCTTCTGGTCTCAAATTCATTGTCTGTTCCTTTCCGACTTATTATGCCAGCTGAAGCGCGGATAACTCCTTCTTCAGCTCGTAAAGCCTTGTCTTGATGCTGCTGTCCACTACGCGGTCTCCGATGCGGATGACCATGCCCCCGAGGAGGGACGCGTCCACATCGTAGTGCATTTCAAACTGCACATAACCGGTGGTCTCAAGCAGTCTTTTTTCCAAAGCGGCCTTCTGCTCCGCGCCCAGCTCCACTGCGCTGGTCACATAAGCAGCTCCGATCTTTTTGAATTCCTTCACCCTCTGGATGAAATATTCCAGAATCGAGATTATCTCGTTCTGTCTGTCTTTCTCAACAATGATGCTCAAGAAGCCCATCAGCTCCTCCGCAATCTTTCCGGAAAAGACCTGATGTAATAAGGCAACCTTCTCTTCTTTTACGATCTGCGGGTTTCCGAGAACGGAAAAGAGCTCCGGGTTGGCCTGTAAAATGGGGAGCAGAGCAGAGGTTTCCTCGTAGAGGATATCCACAAGCTCTTTTTCCATGGCTGTCTCAAACAATGCATCGCCGTACACCTTTGAAACTAGCTTTGCCATGTATGTTCACCCATTTCCTTCAAAGTCTCATCAATCAAAGCATCCTGAATCTTAACATCGATGGAGTTTCCAACAACCTTCTCTGCCATGAATGCGGCGATGTCTACGATCTCCTGCTTCATGTCATCGAGAGCTTTCTTCTTCTCCAGCTCAACTTCGCGGTTTGCCCGCTCAATGATTCTGGCTGCTTCGGCCTTGGCTTCATCGAGCATTTCCTCCTCACGGGCTTTGGCTTTACGCCGTGCAGTCTCCAGAATGCTCTCAGCTTCTTTGTTCACGTCTCTTAATTTTGCCTCGTACTCAGCCTTCATAGCCTCTGCAGAAGATTTGTCTTCCGCAGCAGACGCCAGCTCGCCGGCAATCTTCTGTTTTCTCTTTTCCAGCACGTCGCGCACCGGATTGAAAAGCAGATAGGACAATGCAAAGAATAAAATGAAGATGTTGATACCGGTCAGCACTGCGTCATGCAGAAGCTGCGGATCAAATCCTATCAGTCTGTCCAAGTCTTACGCCTCCTTTCGTTAATAATCGCTGCGTCTCCGCAACGTTCCGTTCTTTATGCGCCGAACGGCTTAACGAACATCAGGATGATAGCTACAACCAGACCGTACAGACCGGTGGTCTCTGCTACTGCCTGACCAAGAAGCATGGTGGAAGTGATGTCGGATTTAGCGCCCGGGTTACGGCCAACTGCAGATGCACCGTGACCAGCTGCGATACCCTGTCCTACACCAGGTCCGATACCGGCGATCATTGCCAGACCAGCGCCGATTGCGGAACAACCAAAGATAAAGTCCTGTCCTGAGATACCATTCATAGTTAAGTCCTCCTAAATATAAATTAAATTGAATCCTGTTGAAGTGTGATGATTCTGCGCTTTTCTGGCTATGCCCACCTCGATTCCGCTTCGCTTCATCTCGGTGTCGGGCTGCGCCCTATTCCTCTGAACCATCCTGCTTCGGCGTGTGAATGCAAGCATTCCCAGCCTACGCTGTCTGTTTCATCGGAGCATGGCTTGGCTTATTCCATCTTATCGTTAATATAAACCATGGTCAGCATACAGAATACGTATGTCTGAATCGCACCGGAGAATACATCACAGTAAACATGAAGTGCCGCCGGAATACCGATGTTGGTAAAGATCGGCATCATGCCGTACCATAATCCCATAATGATAACGCCTGACAGCAGGTTTGCGAACAGACGCAGGGAAATGGAAATCGGGTTTGCGATCTCACCGATTAAGTTAATCGGGAATAAGATCGGGGTCGGCTCAAACAGGCTGGTAAAATGTCTTACACCCCTGTTCTTGATGCCCTGGTAGTTTACAATGAAGAACGTAAACATACCAAGCAGGAAAGTAACGCCATAGTCGGCTGTCGGAGCACGAAGTCCTAACAGGCCGCTCAGGTTACAAAAGAGGATGAATACGAAGATCGTTCCGATGTAGTTGATGAAACGTCTTGCGTTGCCTCCCAGGATTCCTGATGTCATGCCCTGCAGTGCCTCGTAGGCCATCTCAAGCACATTCTGAAATGTTCCCGGCTGATCCGTCGCTTTTTTCAAAGTCCGGTTTGCCAGTACCGCAAGAATCAGGATGAGCGCTGTGATGATCCACATGCCTATGGTCGTTGTTGTGATCCAGAAGTCCTGACCGAATAACTGGTATTTTAATACCCCGTGTATCATAAAGTCAGGCTCATTGGATATCAGCATTCCCATTCACGGTTCCTCCTTTCTCTCATGATATCCCCGGCCGGTCATTGTCGGAAGTATCTGCCTGCGCAGAAGCTTCCGGTTCTTTTCCACCGGAAATTCTGTGAACCAGTGGCTGCAGGTATGCGCCTGCTTTCATGCCCATGGTTCCGATCACCGCTGCCAGAAGATCGATCTTTAAGACTTTCCAGCAGATCAGGAAAGCCGCAACCAGTACCAGCTTGCGCAGCATACTCTGCGCTACGGTATATTTGTTTGCATAGCTTTCGCTTCCGCTGTCCAGTACCCGCTCGGTCGTCACCGCCATATGGATCAGCATGCAGATGGCTCCCACTGCTCCCACGATGAGTCCCAGAACTACCGGGACCACCGGATAGGAAATCCGTGGAAGAAGCAGGACCGCAAGGATGATCAGAATCACATTGTAAAAAAGGATTCCTGCTGACATCTCAGCAAGCAGCCGTTTTGTTGACTTACTCAGCCACTCCATCGTTACCTGCCTCCTTTGCTGTCTTCATGAAAAATACGGCTCGGCTGTTTTGGTTTGCTGATTCCGCTTCGTGCCTGCCCGGCACTCTGCTGCTGTCGTAAGCGCTCATCCTCTTTCTGCTCCTGCATCAGAGTATTCTTCGCCATGACCCAGCCGCAGCGTCCGCCAGCCAGCACACCCAGAATCAGCATCGGTACCATAAGCTTCGTCCCAAAATGGGAATCCACCAGATAACCTGTGTAAACGCATAAAAGAACCGGAGTCAGCACACTAAAGCCAAGCTGTGTCACCATAGCCAGGCTGCGGAATACGCTTTTCTTATAATGCACCATATCCACCTCTCTTTGCATTTTGCATGTACAAACTATTATACCCAAACTTTTTGATTTTGTCCATTATGAATAGTTGGTTCGTTAAAAAATGGTGAATCTTGCACATCACAAACATTTCTGTCATTTTTTTATCGAACATTTCAACAAAAATAACTGATAAAAATTGTCATACTTGCCAGTTTGGTGCACATTTATACCAAAAAAACCGCCACATCCAAAAAATGTGACGGTTTTAACGATTTTCAGGTCAAATAACTTTCTTCTTATCTTAAATATAAGTTTTTTATATGGCCCTATAGATTTTTCTTATGCCTTTATTTGATCTCCTCATATGGCACACGGTTGATACCTTCCTCCACTGCCGCTTTTGCCACTGCATTTGCTACAGCCAGAGCTACGCGCTTGTCAAAAGAGGACGGGATGACATACTCTGGGGTCAGTTCTTCTTCCGGAATGACTGCTGCGATGGCATGAGCCGCCGCGATCTTCATGTTCTCAGTGATATCTTTTGCCCGCACAGCAAGGACACCTTTGAAAAGTCCCGGGAATACCAGTATGTTGTTGATCTGGTTCGGATAATCAGAACGGCCGGTTCCAACCACTGCTGCGCCGCCTGCCTTTGCCTCATCTGGCATGATCTCCGGAACCGGATTTGCCATGGCGAATACGATACCGTTGTTCATGGTGGCTACCATCTCTTTGGTAACCAGATGCGGTCTGGAAACACCGACAAAGATGTCTGCTCCCTTTAACGCGTCTGCCAGTTTTCCGTGTTCTTTGTTTAAGTTGCTGATGTGAGAGATTTCCTCCTGGCCGGAGTTTAAGTTCTCATCACCTTCGCAGATGATGCCGTTGATATCGCACATAATGATGTTTCCGAATCCCATGGCAATGAGCTGCTTGCCGATTGCCACGCCTGCAGCACCTGCGCCGTTGATGACGACTCTCAGTTCGCCCATCTTCTTGCCGGTCACCTTTACCGCGTTCAGGAGTGCCGCGCCAACTACGATGGCGGTACCGTGCTGGTCATCGTGGAATACCGGGATATCACAGCGCTCTTTCAGTTTTTTCTCGATCTCAAAACATCTCGGAGCCGCAATGTCCTCCAGGTTGATGCCGCCGAAGCTCTTGGAGATCAGCGCAATGGTATTGACGATGGTATCCACATCCTTGGAATCTACGCACAGCGGGAACGCGTCTACGCCTGCAAACTCTTTAAACAGAGCACATTTTCCCTCCATAACCGGCATTCCTGCAGACGGCCCAATATCTCCAAGTCCCAGAACCGCGGTTCCGTCCGTGATAACAGCTACCAGGTTGCCCTTGCTGGTGTAATCGTACGCCAGAGACTCATCCTCCGCGATCAGCAGGCACGGCTCTGCAACACCCGGAGTATAGGCGATGGAAAGTTCCTCCGGAGTTGTCACCTTCGCACGGGAGATGACCTCGATCTTACCTTTCCACTCTTTGTGTTTTTCAATTGCAAGCTATTTCTTATCCACCAGTTTGTGCTCCTGAAATATGTTGTTAAATTTTATTCTATTTTAGTACAAAGGAAAGCCTGCGTCAACCAAGGCAAAAGAAACCGTTCCCGGTACTTTTATCAGTCATGATCCAAACAGGACACAAGATCTCCGAAAATCAGATCTCTCTGACAGTAATTTGCCACTCTTATTTCGTGACGGCCGGTCATATCCGCATTCTTTACCCAGCGACAGTCATCACCGAGAACCGGCGAGGGCACGCGCGTGGACTGGATCCATCCCGGATTCTTCAGAAACGCAATGGTGGAAATATCCCAGATGGTTCTGGACCACGCCACATGCTTTGTCTCAAATCCGGCAAAATATTCTTCCGGCTGGTCTTCCCGGCCCTTTAGCTGAAGCGTGCGGTGCATCTTCCCGCGGTTAACCGCCTTTTCCAGATTGGTAAACTGATCCAGCACAATGTCCGTCAGATATGTGCCGATCCGGCTCTTTCCGTTTAGCTTGCACCGGGCCTCATCATCGGAAAAGGTCAGCAGGGAAGCCACATTCATGCAGGGTACCCACACAAGGGGAACTCCGCAGTTGAACAGATGCTGTGCCCCGCGAATTTCCTGGCCCATATTGAACTCATAGCCATGGTCAAAATACAGCGGCTGACCGCCAAGCCAGATCACAACAATGTGGTCCGCCAGACGCGGCTCTGCCAGAAGCGCGGAAGCCACATTGGTGCAGGCCCCGATCGATGCCACATAAAGCGGCTCATCACTGCTCATACCGCGCTCAATCAGGTCGCGCACTGCATCACTCATAACTGGGTCCCGCTTTTCATTCAGATAGCCGGTCGCTCCGCGGAATACTCTTCCGTCCGGATTCTCATCCAGTAGCTGAAAGATCTTCCGGATTTCCTGGTAACTTTGCTCCATTCCTTCCGCCGGATCCTCCTGAACCGCAAAATCCAGATCTCCGATATTATGCCGGAAAACAGTATGGGAAAACGGAGCTGCGTAAACCGCCTCAACCTGAAAACGCTCCGGCGAGCGTAGCGCCCAGGCAATTGCGAACTGGTCATCCACCTCATTCTTTGCGTCCGTATCGATCACCAGACGGATTTTCCCCGTGGGAACCGTCAGCCGTTCCCTTCTTAATTTCTCATCCATGTGTCTGTCCTCTCTGTCCTGCTTCAGACTGCCGCTTTTTCTTTAAAAGCTTCCACTTCCTGTCTCCACGGAATTGCGGAGGCTGCTCCCTTTCGGGTCACTGCAATGGCCGCGGCCCGGGAAGCATATTCCAGGCAGTCCCTGATATTCATATTTTCCAGGCTGCACGCAAGGTAATATCCGGTAAACGTATCACCTGCTCCTGTTGTATCCACTGCGGACACCGGATAGCTCTTCTGATAAATCCGCTGTTTTTTGTAAGAGTAAGCACAGCCCTTTTCTCCCAGGGTCAGTACTACCTCCGCCTCCGGATACAGTGTTTCCATTTTATCCAGAATCTTTTCCGGTGTTGTTTCCCCGGAAATGCGGCTGCCCTCATCCTCATTCATAATGAATACAGAGATCTTGCTCAGGTCACAGGCCAGGATTTTTTCATCCATCGGAGACGGATTCAGGACAATTTTCATACCCTTCTCATAAGCCTTATCAATCAGATAGCTCAGGCAGTTTACCTCATTCTGAAGAAGCAGATAGTCACCCCTGCCAAAATAATTTAATACTTCGTCGCAGTATGCCTCCGTGTTCTTCTGATTGGCTCCTCCGCTCAGGACAATACAGTTCTGGCCGGATGCCTCTACCTGAATAAACGCTTTTCCGGTTCCGCCTGATACCTCTTTCAAAAACCGGCAGTCCACATCGGCCTCCTGCAGCAGTTCTTTTAAGAAACCGCCGTCATCACCGATCAAACCTGCGTGATACAGCTCGCAGCCGGCCCGAGCCGCTGCCAGGCTCTGATTCAGTCCCTTTCCTCCCGGAAATCTCTGTTCGGAGACTGATGAGATAGTCTGACCTGCGCAGACAATCTTATCAACCCCAAATGTATAGTCAATGTTCAAAGAACCAAAATTGACAAATCTCATGCATCTACCTCCTGCCTCATACGATTCTGTTTTCAGCACTGTCCCGCAGGAGCCTGCTGACATTTCGCACAGGCTACAAAATGACCCGGACTTACCTCCCGCAGTGCCGGTACTCCCTGTCTGCAGGCATCGCAGCGGACCGGACATCTCTTATAAAACCGGCATTCATCCGGAAGATTGATTGGGGATACCACCTCGCCCTGAATGGCCAGTTCCTTTTTCACCTCGTGAATTTCCGGGATCGGAATAACTGACAGCAGCGCTTTCGTGTAGGGATGGAGCGGATTCTCGAACAGCTCCTCCACCGGTGCTTTCTCCACAACACTTCCCAGATACATAACCGCGATTTCGTCCGCGATATGATTTACTACAGACAGGTTATGGGTAATGAAAATATAGGTCAGTCCGCGCTCCTTCTGAAGATCCTGCAGCAGGTTTAAGATCTGCGCCTGAATAGACACATCCAGCGCGGATACCGGCTCATCGCATACAATCAGCTTTGGCTGCAGCGCAAGGGCTCTCGCAATTCCGATTCTCTGTCTGCGTCCGCCGTCCAGCTCATGAGGATATGCGTTGTAAAGACGCTCGGCCAGTCCTACCGTCCGCATCAGCTCCAGAACAGTTTCTTCCGTCTCTTTTTCAAGTTCCTTTTTATTCTTTGCTTTCAGGATCGGATGATACTTCAGAGGCTCTGCAATCAGCTGGCTGACGGTCATGCGGGGATCCAGGGAAGAGAAGGGATCCTGGAAAATGATCTGCATATCTTTACGCAGCTTTGTCATTTCTTTATTAGAGAGCTTACTGATGTCCTTTCCCTCAAAATACACCTCACCGGAAGTCGGCTCGATCAGCCGTAAAATCGTTCTGCCCGTGGTAGATTTTCCACAGCCGGACTCGCCCACGATTCCCAGTGTTTTTCCCCGTTCCAGGGTAAAGCTGACATTATCTACCGCATGAACGTTTCCCTTGTGGGTTGTAAAGTATTTCTTCAGATTTCGTACTTCAAGAATATTATCTGCCATTACCCGTTCCTCCTAATTCTGAACTCAGGATTTCTGTATGCGCTGCACGCAACTCTGTGTGTCTCGGAAAACGTAAAGGTTTCCGGCGCTTTTTCCCAGCACGCGTCTGTCGCGTATGGACACCGTTCCGCAAACGCGCAGCCCTTCGGCAGATTGGACGGATCCGGCATCAGGCCCTGGATCGGATGCAGCTTTTCCACACGTTTGTGAATATTCGGCAATGATACAAACAAGCCCTCTGTATACGGATGCTTTGTATGGTTGAATACCTCTTCCAGCGTACCGTATTCCACAATATGTCCGGCATACATAACTGCCACATCATCGCACATCTCTGCCACAACGCCAAGGTCATGGGTGATCAGGATCATGGAGGTATCGTTTTCTTCCTTTAACTGGCGCATCATCTGCAGGATCTGGGCCTGAATGGTAACATCCAGTGCGGAAGTCGGCTCATCAGCAATCAGCACAGTCGGGTTGCAGGCCAGAGCAATCGCAATGTCTACTCTCTGGCGCATACCGCCGGAAAACTGATGCGGATACTCCGATGCCCGTCTTGGGTCAATGCCTACCTTCGCAAGCAGCTTTCCTACCTCCTGCTTTACCTCGACCTTGGAAAGATTGCGGTGGAGAGAGATACTTTCCGCAATCTGGTCGCCTACGGTAAGAACTGGATTTAAGGAAGTCATGGGATCCTGGAAGATCATGGCGATCTCACTTCCGCGCACGGCCTGAAGCTGTGCCGGAGTAAGCTTACGCATATCCAGTCCGTTTACTTTGATGGAGCCCTCTGTGATCACGCCAGGAGGGGAGGGAACCATATTCATCAGAGCCAGCATGGCTGTCGTTTTGCCGGCGCCGGTCTCACCTACCAGTCCCAGGGTTCTTTTTCGTTTCAGTTTCAGATCAATGGAGTTGACCGCCTCCACAGTCTCTTCGGAGGTAACATATTTTACAACCAGATTCTCCACGTCAACCGCCAGATCTGTAGTTTCACGTATTTTGTCGAGTCCGCTATCGCCTTTTCTCTTTCTGCCAAACATTCTTTTCACCCCGCCTTATCGTTTCAATTTCGGGTCCAGTGCATCTCTCAGACCGTCGCCTACCAGGTTAATTACCATAACTGTGATCATAATTGCCAGACCCGGAAACAGGCACATATGCTGCGCATTGATGATGAATGACTTGGATGCGCTTAACAGTGCGCCCCACTCCGGAGTCGGAAGCGGCACGCCCAGTCCAATGTAGCTGAGTCCTGCTGCGGAGATAATGGAGGTTCCCACTCTCAGCGTGGCCTGCACCAGAATCGGAGAGAAACAGTTCGGCAGAACATGCTGTAGCAGAATGACATGGACAGGTGCACCGATCGCACGGGCTGATTCCACATAGTCGTTATTCCTGGTTACCATAACAGAAGCTCTGGTAATACGTGTCATGACCGGCATCGTACTGATGGAGAGAGCCAGCATCAGGTTGAACAGGTTGGTTCCGAGTACCGATACCAGGATGATGGTCATCAGAAGGCTTGGAATGATGGTAAAGGTATCAATAAATCTCATCAGAATGGTATCGAATTTTCCGCCGATATAACCGGCTAATGCCCCCAGAGGAACACCTACCGCACTTCCCATAAATACAGAGGCAAAACCAATAGCCAGGGAATATCTGGTTCCGTATCCGATTCTCGCCAGCATATCCCGGCCATAGTTATCGGTTCCAAACGGATGAGCCAGACACGGCTTCAATAACCGGTCACCGACCTGCATGGCAGTGATATCCGTATCATAATCCCATATTACATCTGCAAAAACCGCAATCAGGATCAGGAAGATCAGCACAACCAGGCCAATCATCGCACCCCTGTTGCGTCTGAACTGCTTCCACACCTCCAGCATCCGGTTCTGTTTTACACTTGATTTTTCTTTTGAACTGCTCATAAGCCACCTCAACCTTTAGAATACTGCGCTTTGATTCTGGGATCCAGAAATGCGTAAACTACATCAACGATCAGCAGGATAATGGATACAAAAATAGCCAGCATGATAACGAAACCGGTTACCACCTCAAAGTCACTCTTCTGAATGGAGTCTACCAGGAACGCTCCCACGCCCGGCCATGCGAATACTCTCTCAGTAAGGACTGCTCCGCCAAGCAGGGTAGACATCTGGATGCCGACCTGGGTTACCACCGGGATCTGGGCATTCTTGAACGCGTGATGGGTAATGATCATTCCCTCACTCTGGCCTTTGGCCCGGGCCGTTCTCAGGTAGTCCTGGCGAAGTACATCCAGCATGGAGGAACGGGTGATACGGGTCAGCGCCGCCATGTTGCCGGTACCGCAGGTAATGGCCGGAAGGATCAGGCTCTTAAATCCGACCGCTCCGGTGGAAGGCAGCCAGTGCAGGTTTACGGAAAACAGGATGATGAGCAGCAGGCCAAGCCAGAAGTTCGGCATGGCCAGTCCCACAAAGGACAGTGTCGAACATATGGTATCGATCCAGGTATTGTTCTTTACCGCCGCCAGAATACCAAGCGGAATGGACAAGAGTACTGTAACGATAACCGACGCGATGGCCAGCTTAAAGGTATTTGGGAATTTTTCAAAGAAGATATCCCATACCGGACGGTTCTGGGCGTAGCTGGTGCCAAGATCACCTTTCGCGATTCCGGCCATGTAACGGACATAGCGGACCGGAAGCGGATCGTTTAAGCCATGGGTTTCACGGTAATACTCAATCTGCTGTTCTGTAGCACCGTCTCCAAGCACCGTAACCGCCGGGTCTGACGGGACAAAATCCATGATGAAAAATACAATGAATGAAACCGCCAGAACTACAGGAATAATCATCACAATACGTTTTAAAACATATTTTAACATAGTCAGCTCCTCTTATAGCACAGGGCCACCGCTGTGATTCCAGCGACAGCCCTGTTATTCATTCTGTCAAATGTGTCTTCGTTATTCGATTACATAGCAGTTGGTGAAATCTACATCGACTGCCTGAGCGTTCAGGTTTACACCGTAGAAGTTCTTGGTTCCGATGCAGAACAGGTTCGCCATGCAGATCGGCACGCCCGGTACTTCTTCTGCAACATACTGCTGAAGGTCTGCATACTTTGTAAGCATTTCTTCGTAGTTCGGGCTTGCTAATGCGTCAGTCAGCTTTGCATCAAACTCCGGGTTGGAGTAGTTCATGAAGGATCTTGCTGCGTTGGTCATCAGGTACTCAACCATAACGGTCATGATGCCGCCGTACTGGGAAGTACAGTTGATTGCCAGATCGTATTTGTTATCCTCTTTGATAGCCTTGGTGAAGCCGGTCTGTGCATACTCGGTAATCTCCAGGTTGATGCCGGCCTGTGCCAGGTTTGCCTGCATAACCTCTGCTACCGGGATGTATTTTGCGAAGGTGTAAAGCTTTAAGGTAAGACCGGAAAGTCCGTTGTCTTCCAAGAGTTTCTTTGCGCCTTCCGGATCATACTGGTAAGCCTCTACCGGTGCATAGCCCGCTGCTACGGTACTGATGAAGTTTTCTGCTGCCACGCCGCAGTTTCCGTTCTCATAGCATGCGTTTACAATATCGTCACGGTTTACTGCCATAGCTACTGCCTGACGGACGATCTTATTGGAGCCGTTCTCGGTCAGAGCGTTGAAGCCGGCATATACAACCTGAATGTTGTCTGCCTTGTATACGTTGTAATTGCCGTCGTTCATCATGTTTACGATATCAGACGGGTTGCCGTCGTACATTGCGTCAATGTCACCGGACTGAAGTGCCAGTGCTCTTGCGCTTGCGTCTGTGATAACTACGAAGGTGATAGCCTCGGTCACTGGTTTCTCACCCCAGTAATCTTCAAAACGGCGGATGGTCCATGAAACACCGGATTCCAGATTGTCAAAGTAGTATGGGCCGGTACCGATGGCGCTGCCCTCTTCAAAGCCCTTGGTCTCAATGGCGTTCTTGCAGATGATATCCTGTGCTGCGTAGTACAGCCAGTCAGCAGAGCTTGTGTTCAGCTTGAAGGTTACGGTGTACGGATCGTCTACTACGACCTCGTCTACCATGCTGACACCGGTGATCGGCTGTGTGATGCCGTCATTCTCTGTGGTGGATGCGTATTCCCAGGTGAACTTGACATCCTCTGCGGTGAAGTCGCTGCCGTCATGGAACTTAACGCCCTCACGAAGCTTAAAGGTCCATTCCGTGGAATCGTCGTTGCTGCTCCACTCTGTAGCCAGCTCCGGAGCAGCTTCCCCATCTGTTCCGACGCTTACCAGGCCATTAAAAGTAGAGTTACAGGTCTGTGTGGTCACGGTTGCGGTGCCTGCATAGCGGTTTTTCACAGTCAGGTCAGCCAGCGTACCGATACGGATTTCTTTTTTGTAGTTTGTGCTTTCGTTCTTTTCCGGTTCCTCAACGGCTGCCGGTTCGGAAGCTCCTGCCGCACTGGCAGAAGTCTCTGCGCTCTTCTGTCCGCCGCAGCCTGCAAGCATACCTACTGCAAGCGTTGCCGCCATAAGCAATGACACTGTTTTTTTCATCATAATAGTTCCCTCTCCTTTCGTTTGCACGACTTCACTGAAAAATTTTAAATGGTTTGCGGTCCATTTATATCCACTTTTCACAGTCCTTATTTTTCTTCGGTCATTTTGTTAGTGCTATCTGACAGGAAAATTGTTTCGGAAATCGTTTTCGTTATCCATAACATACCACATCTTCTTTTTCGTGTCAATATCATTTATTCAAAACCTATAATTTTCTTTGCTTTTTCCCGGTTTTATTGTACAATAAATTCACAATCTTTTACTTTTTAGAATTTTGAGGTATTTTTCATTATGACAATTAACGAAATTGCAAAGCTTGCTGGTGTTTCCGCTTCCACTGTTTCCAAGATCATGAACAACAAAGACAGCAGCATCAGTGCGGAAACCCGGGAACATGTTCTGAAGATTGCAAAGGAATATCACTACAAGCCCTACGCGTCCGTCATCACCTCTGCTTCTGTCAAAAGCCTGTGCATCGGCGTGATCTTCCGGAACACCTCGGAATATACCCTTTCCACCAGCGGTATTCTGGGTGCGGCGCGCGAGGAGGGATACTCGGTTATTTTTCATGAAAGCGCGCTTTCCCCGGAACAGGAAGTGAAAAATATCATGGCCCTGATCAATCTGCATGTAGATGGCATCCTGTGGGAGCCGGTATCACCGGAAAGCCTGGAGGCCGCCGAATACATCCGGCGGGCCGGCATTCCTTTTTTCCTGACAAACGCAGACACACCGGATGCCATAAATCTGGACTACCAGAAAATGGGATACCTGGCAACGGAAGCGCTGATCCAGGCCAGACACACAGAGATTGCCTGCCTGCTCAGCAAGGGAAACCGAACCTCCGGATTTTTCCAGGGCTACCGTCAGTGCCTGCTGGAGCACAATATTTCCCTGAAAGACCAGTTTGTTTTTTCCATTGAAGACGGACTTCCCATCAGCAAAATGGCCAACCATCTGTTCAGCGGCATTGTTGTCTCCCATTACGCAACGGCCGTGCGGCTGTTTCAGGCCGTCAGCACCCTGCACTATTCCATCCCTTATGATCTTTCCCTGGTTTCCCTGAAAGACACAGAGCGCCTGATCCAGGATTACCCGCCGATTTCTACGCTGACCATCCCGCATTTTGAATTCAGCCGCTACCTGACCCTCCGCCTGATCCAGACCATTGAGAAAAAGGATGGAACCCTCTCACCGGATTTTCCGCTGGAGCTGGCCAACACGTTATCCATCGATATCCCATACAACTCCAGGCTGAAGAAAATCATTTCCCTTGGCAGTATCAATATCGATAACTACATGAATTTCAAGGAACTGCCCCACACCGGCAAAACCGTAACCGCGCCCACATCCGCTGTTCATCCTGGCGGAAAATGTATCAATGAAGCCATCGGAGCCGCCAAGCTCGGTCACAATGTCTGTGCCATCGGATGCGTTGGGGATGATGCGGATGCGGATCTCTTATACGAATATGCCAAAGGCTATCAGGTTGACACCTTTGGAATCCGGCGCAGCAAGGGACAGAAAACCGGACAGGCCTACATTTTTGTACAGGAAGACGGTGATTCCATGATTTCCATCATGTCCGGTGCCAATAACTCCACCACAGCGGAAGATATCGCAAACAGCGAACGGCTCTTTACCAATGCCAGCTACTGCATGATCCAGACAGAGATTCCGCTGGATGCCATCATGAAGGCTGCGGAACTGGCCAGAAAGCATGGTGTCACCACAGTACTCAAGCCCAGTGCCTGCTCATTTCTTCCCACCAGACTCCTGAAGCTGACCGACATCATCGTTCCGAACCTGGAGGAGTTAAATGAAATCTGCCCGGGCAAAGAATCCATGGAAGAGAAAGCCAGATACCTTCTCTCCCAAGGCATTCAGATCGTCATTGTCACTCAGGGTGCCAAAGGCTGCTACATTTGCACCGATGATTTTTCCTGTTCCCTTCCGGCTATTGATGTGATTTCTGTTGACAGCTCCGGAGCCGGTGACGCCTTCATTGCCACCCTGGTTTCCTACCTGCTGTATGACTATGACCTGATCTCCGCAGCTAAAATTGCCACATACGCGGCTGGACTCAGTACCACCCGCCAGGGAACCACCACCGCGCTGGTAGACCGCTTTACCCTGGAGCCCTACATCCGCCGGATGGATCCGAAGCTGTTAAAAAACTGAATTGTTGTCCAGACAACGGATTTTCTTTCCATTTCTGTTTATAATAAAAGCAGATTTTAAACACCAAGGAGGTTCCATCATGAGCTTTATTAAGAATATCAGCAAATCCGAGGTTCTCACCTTAAAAGAGGAAGTTGCTTACCAGAAAGGCCAGGTAGTCAGCAAGACCCTTGCCCAGAATGACGCGTTAAGCGTTACCCTCTTCGCCTTCGACAAGGACGAGGAAATCAGCACCCACGAGTCTGGCGGTGATGCCTTCGTTACCTGCCTGGACGGCGTCGGCCGCATCACCATCGACGGCAAAGCTTACGAGCTGCATGAAGGCGAGTCCATCGTTATGCCGGCCAAGCATCCGCATGCTGTGTATGGTCAGGAGCAGTTTAAGATGCTGCTGGTTGTCGTATTTTAAGAAATGATTGTTTTTTGAGAAAAACATTCACTTTCAGAAGCATGGCTTGCATAAAACCATGCTTCTATTGTATACTTGAACCCAGACAAAGGGGGTTGCATAGAGAGAGGTTTCTTTCTGAGTGCAGCCTCCTTTGTTTTATTTCTAACAAAGTTTTAGAAAATCTAAATTTTTGTTAGATTTCTCTTGCCTTTTTCCTCGTCATTCTGTATACTGGGGATTAATCGCTAATGAGAAACATAATCAAAATGAACAAAATTGTAACTATCCCATCCATAGTTGCCAAACAAAAAGAGAGGTAAATCAGATATGAGTCGTTTGGAGATTACCAGTCCCAACCAGGCGCAGCTTATGATCGAAGAGCTGTACAAAGACCTGGAGCGGAGAATCGAGTCCAGCCCGCCAGGTCTCTGCCCGGTAGACATGACCAGAGCATTCGTGGAAATGTGTCACACCCACACCTGCGGCAAATGCGTACCGTGCCGCGTCGGCCTGTGGCAGTTAAAGAACCTGCTCACCGATGTTATGAACGGTGAAGCCACCATGGATACCTTAACGCTGATGGAAGAGCTGGCGCAGACCATTATGAATGGTGCTGACTGCGCAATTGGTTATGAGGCAGCTCATGCCGTATACCGCAGCCTGAAAGAATGCTATGAAGATTATGAGGAGCACGTTCACCAGGGCCGCTGCACCTGTAACTACAGCCAGCCGGTTCCGTGTGTTTCCCTGTGTCCGGCTCACGTGGACATCCCGGGCTACGTTTCCCTGGTGCGGGAAGGCCGCTATGCCGACGCTATCCGCTTAATCCGCAAGGACAACCCGTTCCCGACCACTTGCGGCTTCATCTGTGAACACCCATGCGAGGCCCGCTGCCGAAGAAACATCATTGATGACGCAGTCAATATCCGCGGTTTAAAACGCTTTGCTGCCGACTATGCCGGCAAGGTTCCACCGCCAGCCTGCGCCGCTTCCACCGGCAAGAAGATTGCCATCATCGGCGGAGGCCCGGGAGGCTTAAGCGCCGCTTACTATTTACAGCTCATGGGCCATCAAACCACGGTTTTCGAGATGCTTCCGAAGCTGGGCGGCATGCTCCGCTACGGTATTCCGAATTACCGTCTTCCGAAAGACCGTCTCGATGACGATATTGACGCCATTCTGGAAACCGGCGTGAAGGTGGAATACGGCAAACGCATCGGCACTGACATTACCATTCAGGAGCTCCGCAAGGAATACGATGCCGTGCTCATTACCATCGGCGCGAGCACCGATAAAAAGCTCGGCATTGAGGGAGAATCCGCTGAAGGCGTCATCTCCGCTGTCCGCTTCCTGCGTGATGTAGGGAAGAACTTAAATCCGGATCTGACCGGTCAGGAGGTTGCTGTCATTGGCGGCGGAAACGTTTCCATGGATGCGGTCCGCACCGCAAGACGTCTCGGCGCAAAGAAGGTGTCCATCCTCTACCGCCGCCGTGTAGCCGATATGACTGCGCTGCCGGGCGAGATTGAGGGCGCGGTTGCCGAGGGCATTGAAGTGAAAACCCTGATGGCTCCGGCCAGAATTGATGTAGATGAAAACAACCATGTACGCGGTGTCTATGTCACCCCTCAGATGATCAGTAAAATCAAGGGCGGCAGAGCCAGCGTGCGTGCCACCGGCGAGCCGGATATCTTCATTCCGTGCCAGACCCTGATCGTGGCCATCGGACAGGATATCGAGTTCCAGCACTTCGAGGAGGCCGGTCTTCCGGTTAACCGCGGCAAGATTCAGACCGAGCGTTACGGTGGTTTTGACAATATGCCTGGCGTATTTGCCGGCGGTGACTGCGCATCCGGACCGGCATCCGTTATCAAAGCCATTGCGGCAGCAAAAGTTGTTGCGGCAAACATTGATGAATACCTTGGCTTCCGCCACACCATCGGCTGCGATGTTGTGCTTCCGGAGCCTGACCTGCGCGACCGTATCCCGTGCGGCCGTGTCAATATGACTGAGCGCGAGGCCTGCGAGCGCGTCTGCGACTTTGAAGGCGTGGAAAACTGCATGACGGAAGCAGAGGCCCGACAGGAAGCCAGCCGATGCCTCGGCTGCGACCACTTCGGCTATGGAATCTTCAAAGGAGGTCGTGAAAACAGATGGTAAATTTAAAGATCGATCATAACGAAATCTCGGTTCCAGAGGGAACCACCATTATGGAAGCGGCAGCCCTTGCAGGAATCGACATTCCGAAGCTCTGCTACTTAAAAGATATCAACGAGATTGCGGCCTGCCGTGTCTGCCTCGTGGAAGTAGTCGGCAAGGAGAAGCTTGTAACCTCCTGTAACAACAAGGTACAGGAAGATCTGGAGATTCTGACCAACAGTCCAAAGGTCCGCGTGGCAAGAAAGCAGAATGTGCAGCTGATTCTTTCCCAGCACGACTTTAAGTGCGCGACCTGCGTCCGCAGCGGCAACTGTACCCTGCAGACCCTCTCCAACGACTTAAACATCATCGATCTGCCCTTCAAAGAGCGCGTGGAGCATGCACCGTGGGACAAGAACTTCCCACTGATCCGCGATACCGAAAAGTGCATCAAGTGCATGCGCTGTATCCAGGTCTGCGACAAGGTGCAGGGACTTGGCATCTGGGATGTGACCAGCACCGGTTCCAGGACCACCGTCAATGTCAAAGGCAACCGCAAAATCACCGATGCGGACTGTGTTCTCTGCGGCCAGTGCATCACCCACTGCCCGGTCGGCGCCCTGCGTGAGCGGGATGATACCGAGAAGGTATGGGATGCCATTGCAGATGAAAAGAAAATCGTTGTGGTTCAGATTGCTCCGGCCGTGCGTGCCGCATGGGGCGAGGCCATGGGCATGAAGCGCGAGGACGCTACCGTAGGCAAGATCCTGGATGCCTGGAAGCGCATGGGAGCGGACTATGTGTTCGATACCTCCTTCTCCGCAGACTTAACCATCATGGAGGAGGCAACGGAGTTCCTGGAACGGTTCCAGAACGGTTCCTTAAACAACTGGCCGATGTTCACCTCCTGCTGCCCGGGCTGGCTGCGTTTTGTTAAAACCCAGTTCCCGGAAATGGTGCCGCAGCTTTCTACCGCGAAATCTCCGCAGCAGATGTTTGGCGCGGTTATGAAGACTTACTTTGCGCAGTCCATCGGCGTGGATCCTGAAAACATTGTGACCGTATCCGTTATGCCCTGTGTTGCAAAAAAAGCAGAGGCAAACATGGATTTCTACTATAAAGAATACGCAGGTAAGGACGTGGACATCGTACTGACCACACGAGAGTTCACCCGCATGCTGCGTGAAACCCACCTCCGGCCGGAAGTGCTGACTGACCGCAAGCCAGACAGCCTCATGCAGGAGTGGACCGGTGCCGGCGTCATCTTTGGCGCTACCGGCGGCGTCATGGAAGCAGCACTTCGTACCGCTTACCATGCTCTGTCCGCCAAAAATCCAGACCCGGATTTCTTTAACGACATCCGTACTGTCAATGAGGAGTATGCACTCACAGAAGCAATCCTCGACTTTAACGGAACTACAGTCCGCACCGCCATTGTCAGCGGCCTCGGCAACACCAGAAAACTCCTCGAGGCTATCCGGCGCGGCGATGTATCTTATGACTTCGTAGAAGTCATGGCCTGCCCCGGCGGCTGTGTCGGCGGCGGTGGACAGCCGATCTGTGACGGCAAAGAACTTGCGGGAGTGCGCGGTGAAAACCTGCACTTCTTAGACAAGAACAGTAAGATCCGCTTCTCCCATGAGAACCAGGACGTGGCAAAGCTGTACCAGGATTTCCTTGAACATCCTCTTTCCCACAAGTCCCATATGATCTTACACACGGACCACAATGCCTGGTCCATGCACGAAGAACCATAATTCGTGCAAAAGTCACTCACTTTTTATTATCCTTCTATTTTGCCAAAAGAAACGCCGCCACGGTTTTGCCGTGGCGGCGTTTCTTCTATAAATGTATGGATACAGTTTTCCTTATCTCACGCGATACTTTTCTACAACATCCATATTCAGTTCTACACCAAGACCTGCTCCCTGTGGTACAAGGTAATTCATCTCGCTGTCGCACTGAATCGGCTCTTTTAACAGTTCTGTTCTCAGCGGATTGTAATTTTCCTCTGACTCAATGAACGGAACATTCGGCAGGGATGCTGCAAAATGAACATTAGCTGCTGTCAGAACTGCTGAGAAAAAGGTGTGGGGAGTAAACAGTTTATCATAGGCAAGTGACAAAGCTGCGATTCTGCGGCACTCGGTAAATCCTCCACTCCAGCCCAGGTTCGCCTGTACCACATCCAGAGCGCCACGCTCCAGGAGTTCCTTGTAGCGTGCCAGTCCCTGCTCAGACTCGCAGCCAGCTACCTTCGTGCGCTTTAATCCGGCTGCGATTTTTGCGTAGCCTGCCACATCATCAGAGCGGGACGGCTCCTCAATCCAGTAGATGTTATACTCATCGAAATATTTTTCGGCTGCAAGCACTGCATCCACATCCCAGGTACAGTTCATGTCAATCATCAGAACAGCATCCTGGCCAATGGTCTCACGTACTGCTGCGACACGAGCCATATCCTCCTCAAAGGAAATATTGAAATCACCCTTATTCACATATCGGTGCGGCATACCGATGTTGTTGCGGCTTCTTCCGACTTTCATCTTGAAAGCGGTATAGCCCTTGGCCATGTAACTCTCCATCTCACGCTTCAGGTCATCAATGCTCTTTTCCGGAGCATAGAAGCCTGCGCTGGCATAGCCCTTTACCTTATCGCTGTTTGCGCCCAACAGACGGTATAATGGAAGTCCTGCCACTTTACCGGCAATGTCCCACAGCGCAATATCGATACCGCTGATCGCGCCCATCACAATACCGCGGCGTCCATTGGCAAAATTACTCCACACCATAGTCTCCCATAGCCGCTCAATATCCAGCGGGTTCTGTCCGATCAAAAGCCCCTTCAGCTGGTTCTCAATGATGTCAGCCATAGCTGTCATGGAGGCACCAAAGGTTGCGCACTCTCCAAGTCCTGTAATCTTTGCGTCCGTCTCCACCTGGATCAGCAGCGCGCCTCTTCCGAAGCACGCAGACTGACCGTCAGCGATAAAGGACTCATAGGGATATTTCAGGATAATTGTTTTGATATCTGTAATCTTCACGATGAGTTTCTCCTTATTTCAGCAATGTTGGAATCAGTAAAGACAGCGGCGGAAAATATGTAATAATAAGAAGATCCGCAATCAGAACCGCGAAATACCTCATCAGGTACTTCATCATGCCCTCAATCTTTACATTGGCGCTATCACAGACAACGTACAGGTTTACACCTACCGGAGGTGTCATCATGCCGATAGCCAGGTTGGTCATCATAATGATACCGAAATGGATCAGGTCGATGCCAAGGGTCTGGGCAATCGGGGCAAGCAGCGGAGCCAGGATTACCATAGCTGCGCCAGCCTCACAAACCATGCCGACTACCAGAAGCATAACATTGATGAGAAGCAGGAATACATACTTACTGTCAGAAATTCCCAGGAATGCTTTTGCCAGAGCCTGCGGGATCTGCTGTTTTGCCAGAATCCATCCAAAGATGGTGGATGCGGACATGATCAGAAGAACCGTAGCCATGGTCAGAACAGACTCATAGAAGATTTTCTTTAAGTCTTTCAGCTTGATCTCTCTGTATACAAAGACACCAACAACTAGGCCATAGAATACAGAAACAACGGCTGCCTCAGTCGGGGTAAAGAATCCGCTGTAGATACCGCCCAGAATGATGACCGGCATCAGGATTGCGAGGATTGCATCCTTAAATGCTTTTCCACGCTCAGCCCAGCTTGCTTTTTCCACCGGAACGAATCCCTGTTTCTTTGCAAGATGATGAGCCATAGCCATAATGGTTCCGCAGATGAATAATCCCGGAAGAAAACCTGCCTTAAACAGATCACCGATGGACTGCTCTGCAGCAACACCGTACTGGATCAGGCCAATACTCGGCGGAATGATAACGCCAAGCTCAGCGGAAGAAGCAATGGTACCAGCCGCAAAGTTGCGGTCATATTTGTGTTTGAGCATTTCCGGAACAATGATCGCTCCAACAGCCGCTGCGGTTGCTGCGCTGGAACCGGAGATTGCTGCGAAGAAGGCGCAGGTTGCCACGGCAACCATAGCCAGGCCGCCCGGGATATGACCCAGGAAGCTGTTGCATAAATTTACCAGACGGCGGGAAATACCGCCGGAGCTCATCAGGTTTCCGGCAAGAACGAAGAACGGAATTGCCAGCAGAGTAAAGCTTCCGGTTCCGGAAAACATTCTCTGGATCACGATTGACATATTGGTACCGCTGTCAGCGGCCAGTGCCAGCACGGAGGAGCCGCCCAGCACAAAAGCGATCGGAACTCCTGCAAAAAGCAGGATTACCATACTTATGAACAATACTGCTGTCATTTTACGTCCTCCCCTGTGATCTGATAGTAAACTACGATAATGGTATTGATCAGCATGAATACTGCACCAGTCGGAATGGAAGCATACATCAGTCCCATAGGCATTTTCAATACCGGTGTGGTCTGATTCCATACAAGACCTGCTGTCTTATATCCCATTACGATCAGAAATACCATGAATGCCGCGGTTGCTGCCTGTACCAGAAGCATTACTGCTTTGACCGCTTTTTTCGGGAGCATCATAAACAGGATCTCCAGACCTACCAGAGAGCCCTTACGCACACAAAGCGCTGAACCAAGGAACGTGGTCCAGATCAGCATGTACTTGGATAACTCTTCACTCCACGGAATGGTGGCATGGACAAGGCGGAAAACCACCTGTCCAAACACAACCACTGACATCACGGCAAGCATCAGTACAACGACCCATGTCAGAAATCCGTTTACTGCTTTGTCGATTCCCTTAATCATTTTCGTCATAACCTGACTGCCTCCTCTGTTATTTTGCTGCGTTGATCTTCTCGATCAGACTGCCAAACTGTGAATTGTATTTCTCATATACCGGCTGTACTGCCTCGATGAACGGAGCCTTGTCTACTTCATTGACTTCCATGCCTTTCTCTTTGCAGCCTTCCAGCATCTTGTCTAACTCTTCGCCTGCCAGCTCACGCTCGTAATCAACAGACTTCTTCATAGCGTCTGCGACGATATCCTGCTGCTCCGGGCTTAACTTGTTCCAGGTGATCTCGCTCATCATCAGCGGGCATACCGGGTAGAAGTGCTCGGTCAGGGACAGATATTTCTGAACCTCATAGAAACGGGAGTTATAAATGGTGAACAGCGGGTTCTCCTGACCATCTACAGCGCCAGTCTGAAGTGCGGTGAACAGCTCACTGAAGCTCATGGAAACTGCATCCATACCAAGAGCGCCAAGAGCATCTACACATACAGAGCTCTCAAGAGTACGAACGCGAAGACCCTTGCAGTCATCCGGAGTCTCGATCGGTCTGGTGGAGTTGGTCATGCTGCGGAAGCCCAGATCGTAGGTACCGAATACCTTAATGCCCTGACTTTCCAGATTTCCAAACAGTTCCTGTCCTACTTCGCCGTCCAGAACCTTGAATGCTTCCTCACGAGAATCAAACAGGTACGGCATGTTGAATACGTCCATGTTGGAATCAAATCCGCTCAGTGCTGCTGCTACGGCTACGCTGATATCCATGGTGCCCATCTGCAGAGCCTCTACAGATTCACGCTCATCACCAAGGGTGCCGTTCGGAGCTACGGTAACGGTAATGGAACCGCCGGACTCTTTCTCAACCAGATCCTTGAAATAGAGAGCTGCCTGCTGGTACGGATGACCCTCAGCCTGTCCATGTCCAAAGGTCAGCTCGATCGGATCACCAACCGGAGCCTTTGCCTCGCTGCCATCTGCTGCAGCCTTATCAGCGGCTGCCTCTGCTGCGGTGGTTGCTGCTGCAGTGTCTGCTGCGGTGGTGGAAGTGCTGGAGGAGCTTCCTCCGCATCCGGTCATGCTGGTAACTGCCATTGCGGCTGCTAATACTACACCAAGTTTTTTGTTCATTTTCTCTTTTCCCTCCTGGTTTTTACAACATCTTTTGTGTAATTTCATGTTAGCACAACGATTCTGAAAAGAAAAAGGATGTATGATGTATACATCATAAATATGAATTTCATATTTTCTAATTTATTCTGCATTTCTTGATATGTTATTTATAACGTTATGTGGTAAAATATAATATGAACGAACCAATATACCGGGAGGATAGTTTCATGACTACGAATCTGAAAAACAAGGCATATCAGATTATCAAAGAGCGGATTATGTCCTGCGATTACAAACCAAACACCTTTTTAAATGAAGCCGACCTGATTGAAGAGATCGATGCCAGCCGTACCCCTATACGCGAAGCACTCAACAAACTGGAGCAGGAAGGCTTTGTCCAGATCATTCCCAAAAAAGGGGTTATGGTAACCGGACTTACTCTGGTCGAGATCAACCAGACCTTTGAAGCCCGCATCCTTCTGGAACCATTTATCATTAACAACTATATGAACCGAATCGACCGAAATGCACTGATTGATATCCAGAAAACCTCCGAACAGCTCATTCAGACTGTACCGTCCGCAAAAACTCCAGAAGAATTCTGCTACCTTGACGATAAACTGCACCGACTGCTCAACAAGGCCTGCCCCAACAAATTCTTTAACGATATGCTCGATCATATCTATGATCAGAACCAGCGCATCCGCCTGTTTTCCGGCCAGGATATCTGGGAGCGACATATTGAAGCGGCCCGGGAACATATCGAACTGATCCGCTATATTTTAAATGATCAAAAAGAAGAGGCATCCGCGGCTATTACCCTGCACCTCATCAAATCTAAGGAAGCAGCTGTCAATAGCCTGTTCCAGAAGCAGATTTCCGCTATATAATTCCTATCGCAACATGAAAACGCCGCCACGGTTTTGCCGTGGCGGCGTTTCTTATATATGATATTTCTATTTATTAACTGCGCTTATTTTTCCGGTACGTGCCACTCCCAGTTGCGGATTTCCTCCATATCCTGTCCGTACTCGGCAATATACTGCTTGTGCTCTACCAGCTTATCATTCATTTTCTGGATCAGGAAGGAACCACGGTTGCCCAACTGCGGCAAATGCATTACCGCGTCTTTTACCAGACTGAAGCGGTCAAGCTGGTTCTGGACACGCATGTCGAACGGTGTCGTGATGGTGCCTTCCTCCTGATAGCCGTGAACAGACATGTTGTGATTATTGCGCTCATAGGTCAACTCATGGATCAGAGTCGGATATCCGTGGAACGCGAAGATTACCGGCTTATTTGGGGTGAAGATTGCGTCATACTCGGCATCGCTTAAGCCATGCGGATGCTTGTGATCACTCTCCATCTTAAACAGGTCTACTACGTTCACTACGCGGATCTTTAATTCCGGAAGCTCATCCCGCAGGATAGTAACTGCAGCCATGGTCTCCAGGGTCGGGGTATCACCGCAGCATGCCATAACCACATCCGGCTCCTCGCCGCAGTCATTGCTTGCCCACTCCCAGATGCCAATGCCCTGGGTGCAGTGTTTCACAGCCTGCGCCATGGACAGCCACTGGCAGCTCGGATGCTTGGAAGCAACGATGGCATTCACGTAGTTCTTACTCTTGATGCAATGATCAAAGCAGGAAAGCAGGCAGTTAGTATCCGGCGGAAGATACATACGGACAACATCTGCTTTCTTGTTGGCAATATGGTCTAAGAAGCCTGGATCCTGATGGGTAAATCCGTTGTGGTCCTGCTGCCATACATTGGAGGTCAGGATAAAGTTCAAGGATGCGATCGGACGTCTCCAGGACAACTGGTTGCAGACCTTCAGCCACTTTGCGTGCTGTGCGGCCATGGAATCCACGATGCGGATAAACGCCTCATAGCTTGCGAAGAAACCGTGACGGCCCGTCAGCAGATATCCTTCCAGCCAGCCCTCACACATATGCTCACTCAGCATGCCATCCATGATACGGCCATTTCTTGCCAGCTTGTCATCGGTCGGAAGCAGCTCGCCGTTCCAGTCGCGGTTCTGCTCCTCAAATACCTTATACAGACGGTTAGACATGCTCTCATCCGGTCCGAAGATACGGAAGTTTTTGCTGTCCTCATTGAGTTTGAATATATCACGGATATAACCGCCAAGCTCGATCATATCCTGAGCCTTGGTCTTGCCCGGCTCCACCGGAATGCCGTACTCACGGAAATCCGGGAGACGAAGATCTTTTAACAGCAGGCCTCCGTTTGCGTGCGGGTTTGCGCCCAGGCGGGCATTGCCCTTCGGTGCCAGCTCCGCCAGCTCCGGGATCAGGCGTCCGTTCTCATCGAACAGCTCCTCTGCGTGATAGCTCTTTAACCAGTCTTCCAGAAGCTGTAAATGCTCCGGCTTCTCCATGCTGATCGGAACCTGATGGGCGCGGAAGGATCCCTCAATCTGCTGGCCATCTACGAATTTCGGACCGGTCCAGCCCTTCGGAGTGCGCAGGATGATCATCGGCCACTTCGGACGCTCCGGATCCTGCTCATCTCTTGCGTGTTTCTGGATAGCCTTGATCTCCTCGATGACGGTATCCATGGTCTCTGCCATCTTCTTATGCATGGTCATCGGATCGTCGCCCTCAACAAAGTACGGCTTCCAGCCGCAGCCCTCGAAGAAGGACTTGATCTCGTCGTGCGGGATACGGGAAAAGATGGTCGGGTTGCTGATCTTATATCCATTTAAGTGCAGGATTGGAAGAACCGCACCATCGGTGATCGGGTTTAAGAATTTATTGGACTGCCAGGAGGTTGCTAGCGGGCCGGTTTCTGCCTCGCCATCTCCCACAACCACCGTTGCGATCAGATCCGGGTTATCAAATACAGCGCCGAATGCATGGGCAATGGAATAGCCAAGCTCACCGCCCTCGTTGATGGAACCAGGAGTCTCCGGAGCACAGTGGCTCGGAACGCCGCAGGGGAAGGAGAACTGCTTGAACATTTTCTTCATGCCTTCCTCGTCCTGACTGATGTTCGGATATACCTCACTGTAGCTTCCGTCCAGATAGGTGTTGGCGATCAGAAAGTTTCCGCCGTGGCCCGGGCCGGAAAGAAGGATCATATCCAGATCATATCGTTTGATGGCACGGTTGCAGTGTATATATACGAAATTCTGTCCCGGCACGGTTCCCCAGTGTCCGACGATTTTCTTTTTGATCTGATCCATGCTCAGCGGTTTCTTTAACAGCGGATTGTCTAACAGGTATAACTGACCGGCAGACAGATAGTTTGCCGCACGCCAGTAGGCATTCATCTTTTCCAGCATTTCCTCACATAAAGGCTGCTTTTCCAGACAGGTGTTGTTCTCCATAACATTACCTCTTTCTTTTAGCTTGTCTCATTCCATTGCAGTGGTTTGTTATTTTTCTAACGCTTACGATTGTATTTTCGCACATACAATGCAATCTGTAAAATGCCGTTTCCGCATTGTATTCATATCAATCTGATATGGATACAGCGCAAAGCGTGGATTTTCCCGGGTTTCTGTATTATAATGGAGATAAAGAAAGACAAGTTTCTGAGAAAAACAGATTGATAAAACAGGGAGATTACCAGCACATGACATCCAATTTTGAATATTATAAGATTTTTTACTACGTGGCGAAATACGGCAACCTGACTCGGGCCGCTGCTGCCTTAAACACCAGCCAGCCTGCCGTGACCCGCGTCATCCATAAGCTGGAATCGGACCTGGGCTGCCGCCTTTTCATCCGCAGCAAATCCGGCATGGAGCTGACTGCGGAGGGAAGCCGCTTCTTTGAATATGTCTCCGCCGGCTGCCTGCAGTTTTTCCGGGCCGAAAACCATTTAAGCGATCTGCTCCAGCTGGAAAACGGCAGCATCTCCATCAGCGCCACCGAAACGGCCCTGCATTCCTGGCTCTTTGCGGCCATGGAGGCCTTTCACCAGGAATACCCGGGCGTCCATTTCCAGATTTTAAATCACAGCACCCAGGATTCTATTCAGGCCGTACGGGACGGTAAGGTAGATTTCGCCGTGGTTTCCTCCCTTCCGCTTCACATTTCGGAACCGCTGCGCATGAAAAAACTGCACACCTACCGGGACATCCTCATCAGCGGCAGGCGCTTTGAAGAGCTGAAGGACCGTCCGGTCTCGCTCCGGGAACTGGCCTCCTATCCCTGGATCAGCCTGACCTCGGAGTCCATCAGCCGTACCTTCCTGAATACCTACTTTGCACAGTATGGTCTCTCCTTCTCACCAGATATGGAACTGGCCACCACCGACCTGATTCTGCCCGCTGTGCGCCACAACCTCGGCATCGGATTCATCCCGGAAGCCTTCGCCCACAGCGAACTCGCCGCCGGAAACATCTTCCAGATCCAGATTGAGGAGCAATTCCCAGAACGTAATATCCTTCTGATTTCCGATTCGGAATATCCGCAAAGCGTGGCCTCAAAAGCATTCCAGAAATTCGCCCAATAACAATATAGAGACAGAACCCACTACAGGTCCGAAGCCGGTAATCCCGGCATACCGCTGCGCAAAATATGGGTATTGTGTTCGGACGATGCAGCTGACAGATGTTTGCGGATAGTCGGACAAGATGTCCGCCTACCTCAAACACCAGTCGCTGCATAGCCGGACACGGCACTTATATTTTGCGCAGCGGGATATCACCCTGGCCTGCTTCGGACCTTTCGTGAATATTCTTAAATTTTTATTCTTACAAACTTTGCCATCCGCATCTCCATCCGGATCCCGGCAAACCACATTTTTGCAATCTGCTCCTGAACCGGGTTGATATGCAGATAGTGTTTCATATAGTAAAGGGTACTCTTCTCCCGAAGCTGCTGGCGTTTCATGGCGTCGGAGAAGGATTTGCTGATGGATGTGGAGTGCTCATGATCATAATACTGGTTTAACAAAAGTACACTGCGGTAACCGGCATTCTGCAGCCGGCGGCCAAGAATCTGTTCTTCTTCATAAAGGAAGACTCCCTCATCATAACCTCCGGCTTCCAGAAATTTTTCCGTGTCCACCATCAGCATGGATCCGTGCACGGCCCCCACATATACAGCATTGTGGCCCGCGAAATACGAATCCGGGTAGTCAAAGCTCCTTTTAAATAAGCGGCGGCTCACTGGCCCCATGCTTAAGAGTTCCCGGGTGAAGCTGCGCAGTGGCCAGCCATTTTTCAGGTCCGGGAATCGCGCGTCGTGAATCCGGGCAGTCACAATTCCCACCTCGGGGTGACGGGCAAAGACTGACAGCATGGCTTCCAGAGATTGCTCCGAAAATACAACATCCGGATTCGCAATCAGAACATGGGTGGCTCCGCCCTGCCCTGCAGCATATCGGACCCCGAGGTTGTTGCCGGAGCCATAGCCGCCGTTATGATCAGCGGAAAGCACATGAAGCCTGCCAGGCTGGTCTGCTTCAAGCTTTTTTAATCGTTCCAGAGAATCATCCGTGGAGGCATTATCCACCACAATAATCTGATGAAGTACGTTGTAATCCGCGATCTGCTTTACCAGCTTTTCCGTGGTCTCTGCATCGTTGTAGTTCAAAATCACACAGCTCAGCCTCACGCTCATGCTTTCTGCTCCTGCCCTGCTGTTTTCACTTCGCAATTTTCACACTCCGCAGCCTGCTCATTTTTCGGCTGCCGCAGCTTTTCTGCCCGCGGCATCGTTAGACACATGGCCAGTGTCTGCAGCGCGGAATTTTTATAAAAGCGATTGTAACGGATATTCTTTAACCGTCCTGCTGCAGACTGATAGGGCAAAGCCAGAAACGCGCGCAGGGTCATGCGCTGCGCCGTATCCATATTTTTCCAGAACCTGCGTCCGAAAGCAATGCCCTGGTTTAACATCCGGCGGTAATTCTGCTCCACTTCTTTACCGCGGCCAAGACGGGCCTTCATTTCTCCAAAGCTGCCTGCGTCCTTCGCGCCCAGTACATTATCTCCGTGCTGGCGATATTTGGAAAGCACTCTCGGCATAAACTCAATGACACCAAAGCAGGATGCGGTAAGCGCAATCCACCAGTCATGCATACAGCAGATTTCCGGCTCCATCGCGCAATGCGTGAGCAGCGCCCGGTTGATCATGGAGGCGCCGCCGGTCACCTGGTTCTCCACCAGAAGTTCCGCAAAACTGCTGCGGTCCGGATCCTGATGAGTATAAGCGGCAAAGCTCGGACTGATCTCGTAAAGATCTTCATCCACCACTTCCATATCCGAATATAACAGGATCGGGCACTGTTTTCCCAGGCCCTTCTCCAGTACCTTCATTCGATGCAGCATAACACTGACTTTGTTATTCTCCCAGACATCATCTTGGTCACTGAAGAAAATGTACTCATTTTTCTCATCCTTCAGAGCCTCCTGCATCAGCCAGAAAAAGTTTCCGGCCGCGCCGCCAGTGTGCTGTGTCCTATGATGCAGAAACACCTGTTCCGGATACCATCCGGCGTAGTTCTCCAGCATTTCCCGGGTTCCGTCATCGGAACCATCATCTGAGATCAGAATCCTCACCGGAACGGTCTGAGCCAGAATCGTGTCCAGCTGCTGTTCCAGATACTGCTTTCCCCGATACGTTGCCATTAAAACGGTTACCATTGTATTTTCCTCCATGTTTGTCCCAAAACCAGCATTTCCTTTGTTTCCGCACTACCATATGCTTACGCTTTCCGCTCCTGCGAACCCCGTCCGCAACGACCCGCCTACGCTTTCTTACGGCTCTCCACCAGCTTCATTCCCAGCTTCCGACTCACCAGACGGCGCACCGGCGGACAGATTGCGGTGGCATAATCCAGCATATGATACCCCAGCATATATGCCCGTTTTCCCTCCTGCTTCGGTGCCCCCGCCCAGGGAGTCTTTGCCAGATACAGTTCATAGGCTCTGCGATAATGATTCAGATTGCCTGCAATCCAGGGCCGCTCATCTCCCATGTAATGGATGATAGAAGGATGCCGCTTTGCAATCTGCAGTTCTCTCGGCGTCACGGCTTTGTAGGTCTTTCCAAGATGTGTGAGCTCCCGGTAAGAAAAATACCGGTAATTGGTAAAGAAGTTGTAGCGGGGCATCAGGGTATGAATTTGCCCTTTCAGCGTACCATTGATCACATCCTGGTCGCTGGCAAAAAGTTTTCCACCCTTGCTCTTCCAGAACCCCAAAAGCTTCTTCTGGATTTCCTGCTCACGCCACTGTTTCAGGTCTACTAAAAGAACTCCGGAATTATAATAGGGATCATCCTCACCCAGATCAATGGATTCCTTCACGGCCTGGTAGATGGTCGGCTCCATCACTGCTCCCACAATCTTTCCCTCCAGTTCTTCCTTCCACAGATGCTTTAATGACTGCAGCACCACGGTGTCACAGTCCAGATATAAGACACGCTCCACGGACTCCGGCAGCATATCTCCCATAAACAGGCGCAGCATAACGCTGATATCAAAGCCGCCGGTATCTACTTCATATCCAATACGCTCCAGCAGATCATCCAGATTTAAAAAGATCAGCCTTCTCCCAAAATGCTCTGCAATTTCCCGGAGCTTTCCCTGATTTTCCTCAGAAAGGCCCAGGGTCAGCACATAAACGCTGATCTCCGCAAAGTCCCGGTTTCGGTCCAGCAGGGAATACAGTGACGTTCCCAGATGTCTCGCATAGCCATCGTTAGAGGCGTAAACCACATTCATACATTCCCGGTCCATGTCTGCATTTTCTCCTTCTCATTCGGGCTGCCGCAGCTGACTCTTCTGCCTGCCACAGTCCATCTTTTTGCTGTCAGACAACCACTGCCCGTCCAGCTATCATTTTTATTTTCCAATGTACTCTGCCGTGCGATTCAATGCGGACGCAATAACCTTGTCCATGTCATAATATTTATACTCTGCCAGACGTCCGCCAAAGACTACATGCTCCTCCTTCTCTGCCAGTGCCGCATACTGCTGATACAGTGCCTGGTTCTTCTCATCATTCACCGGATAGTAAGCTTCCATGCCTTCTTTCCAGTCTGCCGGATACTCTCTGGTGATGACGGTCTTCGGCTGAGTGCCAAACTCAAAGTGCTTGTGCTCGATTACGCGGGTATACGGAGTCTCACGGTCTGTGTAGTTGACCACCGCAACACCCTGATGATTCTCCTCGTTTAATACCTCGGACTCAAAGCGCAGGCTGCGGTACTCCAGCTTGCCAAACTGATACTGATAGTAGGCGTCAATGGTTCCGGTGTATACAACGGTCCCGCCCAGCGCGTCATAATGCTCCTTGTGTTCCAGATAATCCACACCGGTCTCAACATCACAGCCTTCAAACAGCTTATTGATGATCACGTTGTAGCCGCCAATCGGAATACCCTGGTATAAATCATTGAAATAGTTGTTGTCATACGTAAAACGCACCGGGAGTCTGCGGATAATGAAGGCCGGAAGCTCTTTGCAGTCCCGTCCCCACTGTTTCTCGGTGTAGCCCTTTACCAGCTTCTGGTAAATGTCAGTTCCCACCAGGCTGATGGCCTGCTCCTCAAGGTTTTTCGGCTCGCCGGTCACCGCTTTCTTCTGCTCTTCAATGATAGCCTTTGCTTCTGCCGGAGTACTGATGCCCCACATCTTGCTGAAGGTATTCATGTTAAACGGCATGTTGTACATCTCACCCTTGTAGTTAGCCACCGGACTGTTGGTGTAGCGGTTAAACTCGGCCAGCTGATTCACATAATCCCACACCTGACGGTCACTGGTGTGAAAAATGTGCGCGCCATAGCGGTGCACATGAATGCCTTCTACCTCCTCACAATACACATTTCCGCCAATGTGATCGCGTTTTTCCACAACCAGACAGGTTTTTCCACGCTTTTTTGCCTCGTACGCCCATACACCTGCATAAAGTCCGCTTCCAACCAGTACATAATCATATTTCTTCATAAAATCGTCCACCTTATTTTTGTTCTGATCTGACCTTTTTCTGATTCCACCGGACAAATCCCGGCCAGGTTCAGAAACGGCCTTTTTCTCTGCTTACTACTATACTATAGCTTGGTCAAAAAGTAAATTTGTTGTCGTGGACACCGCCGTCTTTTACTGTTATAATGGTTAGGAAATCCTGCGCGGAATCAGGAAACAACATGGACAAAACTGGTCCAAAACAAACGAAAACACAAAGAACTATAATATCCGAATTGGAAAGGTGGAAAAATATATGTGGTTAGCAGATGGCTGGAAAGATTATCAGGTCATTGACTGTTCAAAAGGAGAAAAACTGGAAAGATGGGGCGAGTACCTTCTGGTCCGCCCAGACCCGCAGGTCATCTGGGACACCCCAAAAACCCACAAAGGCTGGAAACACATGAACGGTCACTATCACCGCAGCGCCAAAGGCGGTGGCGAGTGGGAGTTCTTTGATCTTCCGGAGCAGTGGACCATAGGCTACAAAGGCCTGACCTTCAACTTAAAACCATTCAGCTTTAAGCATACCGGACTCTTCCCGGAGCAGGCTGCCAACTGGGACTGGTTCAGTGACAAGATCCGCAATGCCGGCCGCCCGGTCAAGGTCTTAAATCTCTTCGCATACACTGGCGGCGCAACCCTTGCTGCTGCCAAAGCAGGTGCTTGCGTAACTCACGTGGATGCCTCCAAGGGCATGGTCGGCTGGGCAAAAGAGAATGCCGCATCCTCCGGCCTCAGTGATGCTCCGATCCGCTGGCTGGTCGATGACTGTGTAAAATTTGTAGAGCGTGAGATCCGCCGCGGCAACCATTATGACGCCATCATCATGGATCCGCCATCCTATGGCCGCGGCCCGAAGGGCGAGATCTGGAAAATTGAGGACGCAATTCATCCGCTCGTAAAACTGTGCGTACAGCTCTTATCCGATGACCCGTTGTTCTTCCTCATCAACTCCTATACCACTGGCCTGGCCCCGGCGGTCCTCACCTACATGATGAGTACCGAGATCGTACCAAAATTCGGTGGACATGTAGAAGCTCAGGAAATTGGACTCCCCGTCACCGAAACCGAACTTGTACTGCCATGCGGCGCATCCGGACGGTGGGAGAAGTAAAATAACAATATTGAGACAGAACTAATAAAGAGTCCGGGCGTACGGGGAATTGAATTCTT
>NZ_QUFI01000016.1 GCF_003478505.1 Clostridium sp. AF27-2AA | reverse complement strand
CTTCGAACCTATATTGATATTGCTCTTAAATTTTTATTTTAAGGCATCGGCCATTGCTTTCATGGCTTCTCTGGTATCTTCATGCACAGCGGATTTGATGGTAACTACCTGCTCCAGTACATGCACATCTTTCATCGGCTCTAATATACCGCGCATGATTTTTCCGGCTAACGGTGCCCAGGATCCGTTCTCCATCAGACCTACGGTACGCTTCTGAAAGTTCTTGGATTTTAAGTGCAGCAGGAACTCTTCCATGCATGGGAATACACCACCGTCATAGGTTGCTGCTGCCAGCACCATGCGGTCATAATAAAATGCCTTACGCACAGCCAGGGAAACATCGGTACGGGATAAGTCGAACACTTCGACTTCCTCACCGTTTGCACGGAGCAGCTCTGCCATCTCTTCTGCTGCCTGTGCCGTGTTGCCGTGAATAGACGCGTATGCTACCATCACACCGTGCTTCTCCGGCTGATAGGTACTCCAGGTCTGATATTTGTCAATGTAGTAGCCCAGGTTTTCTTTTAAGATCGGTCCGTGCAGCGGGCAGATCATCCGGATATCCAGGCCGGAAGCCTTCTTTAACAGTCCCTGTACCTGCACGCCGTACTTGCCTACAATATTTAAGTAGTAACGTGCTGCCTCCTCTGCCCACTCTTCTTCTGCATCCAGCGCGCCAAACTTTCCGAAGCCGTCTGCGGAAAACAGAATCTTTTCGCTCTGCTCGTAAGTTACCATAACCTCCGGCCAGTGCACCATCGGTGCCATAAAAAACTGCAACGTATGACTGCCAAGGCTTAAGGTCTCACCTTCTTTTACAAGCACCTTACGCTCAGTCAGATCCATCTCAAAAAACTGGCCCATCATAGCAAAGGTCTTTGCATTTCCCACAATTTTTGTTTCCGGATAACGCTCTGCAAAGTTTTTGATGTTTGCCGCATGATCAGGCTCCATATGAGACACAACCAGATAATCCGGTTTCCGGTCACCAAGCTCCCTGGCAAGATTTTCAAACCAGGTATCGGTTGCCCGTTTGTCAACGGTATCCATCACCGCAACCTTTTCATCCAGGATCACATAGGAGTTATAGCTGACTCCGTTCGGAATCGGATACTGGCTCTCAAAAATATCCAGTGTTTTATCATCTGCTCCCACATATAAAATAGAATCTGAAATATACATATCACGCATTGTAGTAGTTCCTCCTGTCTTTCTGTCGTCACAATGTCTTTATTATAATGCCCTTAAAAACTGCCGTCAACGCCATTTTCCGACTCTCTTCGGTATCGCTCTACCATTTTCATGATATCCTGCTTCGTGTACGGTTTTTCTATGAATCCGTATGCCTGAATTTTCCATGCCTCCAGAGAAAAACCCGGAATACTGGACATCAGCACTACCGCCGGAGCATTTTTTAGTTTCTGCAGTTCTTTTGCCAGACTGATACCGCTGATATCCGGCATCACAATATCCGTAAATACCATATCCACCGGATTCTCCTTCACAAATTCCACTACAGCCACTGCTTCTTCGAAACTTCCAAGCAGACTGATCTCAGCCATATTGCGGAAAATCCCCTCAATTTTTTCCAGAAGTTCCGGTGCATTATCCACCGCAACTACATTTACAGCCATGCTCTCCCTCCATTCGCAGCAGCACTCACCCCTGTTTCTTCCAGCCTGGAAAACATGGCTGGGCGCACACCGGCTTTTCCGCCAGAAGACATTCCACTGCTGCCCTGTATTCTTCCATCTTCTGTGCCTTGCGTATCTTTTTCATCAGTTTCGTGCTGTCTTCAAACGCTTCTCCCAGATAGGTCCATAGTTCCTTCATCTTAAACAAAACATTTTTATCTCCCGGTATAGCTCTCCGGTATCCTTCCAGCACATCCTCATGAAAAGCACGAATCCGTTCTGCAGTAAAAGGTGTCTCCTCTGTCAGGGAAGGATTCGTTAAAAGGCCGCGGCCAAGCATGACCGCTTCCACACCCGGATACTGATTCCGGAAATTCCTGATATCATCCCGGCTAAATAGATCTCCGTTATAAAAAACCGGGTTCCGGCTTTCTCTCACCGCAAGATCAAACGCGTCCATGCGCGGATGATTCTTATAATAATCTGTCTGAACCCGCGGATGCACAATCAGATTTTTAAGCGGATACCTGTTATAAATAGAAAGAAGTTCTTCAAATTCTTGCGGATCTGTCTTTCCAATCCGCGTTTTAACAGACAGGTCCATGCCAAGCCCGCAGATTCCCTCACTGACCTGATAGAGAAACTCATCCAGCTCCATCGGATATTCCAGGAAGCCAGACCCCCGCTTTTTTGCCACTACCGTTCCAGACGGACACCCCAGATTCAGATTCACTTCCATATAGCCAAGCTCTTTCAGGCGCTTAGCTGCCCACAGAAAATCATCTGCCTTATTTGTCAGGATCTGTGGAATGAGAGGAATACCCTCGTTATGCTCCGGAATCACATCGTTCAGTTCTCTCGGTGTAAGCTTACGGGTCTGATTCGGTGAAATAAAGGGAGTGTAATATTCCTTGATGCCATGAAAATGCCGGTGATGGGCATTCCGGAACACATAGCCGGTAATGCCCTCCATCGGCGCAAATAAATAATCCATATTCTTCTGCCTTCCTTCACATTTTCAGCATAAATCCTTCCTAGCAGAGGCTGAAACCCACACATTCCACTTTATCCGCCACCAGAGATTCACAAATCGGCAGCTTCTCAATATCTGCCCGAAGCAGCGTGGAGGCTGTGCGGAAATCTCCCTGCTCCAGATAATCCAGTAAAGCAAAATGCAGGTCCGCAGCCATGTAACAGTTTTTCATCGTTTCCAGAAAGTATATCGGCTGCCGGTCTATACTCTCCAGCAGATAATGAAGCGCCACTTCATTTTTGTAAGTCATAAACAAGGTTTCATGGAACTCCCGGTTCAGTTTCCAGTATTCCATAAAGCTGCGGCTTTCCCCTCCGTTCTCATATTCCTGACACAGAGTGCGCAGCTCCCGGATCCGGTCTTTCGTTACCATATCATGATAACGTTCCAGAAATGAGCATTCCATAACAGTCCGGAAATTGATGATATCCCGCAGCTCTTCCTGCGCCGGTTTCCGTATACGATAGCCATGGCGTGGCGTACTGGCAATAATCCGGTCACTGCGAAGCTGCATCAGTGCCTCGCGCACCGGCGCACGGCTGACCTGATACTTTTCCATCAGACTCTTTTCTGTCAGAAACTCATCGAAAGAGAATTCATTATTCATAATTCCGGCAAATATTTTATTATAGATCTGATCTTTGATGCTGTCTTCTTTTTTCTCTTCACTTTCTCCAACCTTTCCAGTTCCTGTTCTGGTAATTCCCATGCTATTTCATTATAATCATATCACAGTTTTTTTCTTTTTCCAAATTATAAATTTCATAATTCTTAACCATGCTGATCCTGGTTATGATGATGGTTGTCCACTTAGGAACCATGCTGGATATCCAGGAGCTGATCGATCAGTGGAAAACCGTAGTGGTTACCCTGGCCGGCATGTTAGGTATCCTGGTTGTCATCCTTACGGTAGGAACCGTGATCCTTGGTAAGGAAACCGCAGCAGTTGCAGCACCTCCGTTAACCGGTGGTTTCGTAGCTGCCATGATGATGCAGTCTGTTGCTCCGACTGAACATCTGGCAATCCTGGCTATGGCTGTATACGTACTGCAGGGCTTCGTCGGATATCCGCTCACCAGCATCTGCCTGAAAAAAGAAGGCTATTCCGTATTAAAGCAGTACCGTCAGGGCACCTGGAAAGCCGCAGCTGTAAAGGAAAAAGCCAATGATGATCCTGCAAAGAACTATCTGTTCCCACAGATCCCGGACAAATACAAGAGTGACTTTACCTACCTGTTCACCATGGTCATCCTTACCGTTATGTCCGGTTACCTTGACAAACTCAGCGGCGGTTACATCTCAAAATTTGTGTGGGCTCTGATCCTCGGCGTATTCGCAACAGCAATGGGATTCATTGAGAAAAATGTACTGGTCCGCTCCCGCAGCATGGGCTTCGTTTACACCATCATTATGATGTTTGTATTCTCCCAGTTAAGGTTGCAGGTTTCGTCAGCGCAACATCCGGTTCTGTATTCATTGCAGGCGCTGTTATGGCAATGTTCTTTAAATAAGAGGAGGTTCCATCATGGATTTAGGTTTAAAAGGTAAATCAGTCGTTGTAACCGGAGGCAGCAAAGGCATCGGTTTCGCAGCAGCAGAAGCATTTCTCAAAGAGGGAGCCAAGGTTGCCATCTGTTCCCGCCACGAAGAGGAATTGAAGGAAGCAGCCGAAAAGCTTTCTCAGTATGGCGAAGTTTATTATGAAGCTTTCGATGTTTCCAAGGCAGAAAGTAACTACGCTTTTGCTGAACATGTCAATGATCGTTTTGGCAGCGTTGATGTCTGGGTTAACAATGTAGGAGCCACCGGCTTTAAAAAGGGTGACGAGTACGATGACGAGGAAATTGATTTCATGACCGGTGTCTGCTTTAAATCTGTTATCTACGGATGCCAGGCAGCATTCCGGTACATGAAAAAGCAGCATTCCGGCGCCATCGTCAATGTAAGCTCCCTGGCAGCACGCTGCTCCTCCGCCGGAAGAAGCACGCTGTACGGCCCGTTAAAGTCAGCGATCAACAACCTGACTAACACCTTCGCCGGTGAATATTGTCCATATAATGTACGCGTTACCTGCATTATGCCAGGCTTTACCGTAACCCCGCTTGTGCGGGCACATATCAGCCAGGAGGAGCTTGACCGCAATGCAAATGCTACCCTGCTCCGCCGAATGGCAGAGCCGGAGGAGATTGCCAAACCAATCGTATTCCTGGCAAGTGATGCGGCAAGCTACATGACCGCCACCACCATTGAGGTATCCGGCGGACGCAGTATGACGCTCAATCCTACCTATGCTTATGACAAGCTTGCGGCAGAAAAAGCAGAGGCAGCAAAATAGATCGTAACTGCGATGTTTCTAAGCAGTTGCAATGAATCTTATGTCCCAATCACATGTAGTAAAAACAAAAAGGAGGAGTTACCATGATTGACAACAAAATCACCATCAAAGACGACGAGAAAGTGAATATCCAGCGCGGCGCGATCGGTCATCGTTCCACCTGGACCGGCCTTACCTACAAATACGCAGCAGAAGCCGGCAAGGCCGAAGAAGCTGAAAGAATTATCCGCCAGGCCATCAGCGAAACCGGACGTGTCCAGGGCAATGCTTTAAGAGAACAGTGCCCGGATCCGACCAGCTGTAAATCCTTCTGCGACACCATGTTTACACCAACCCTCTTAAAATCTTTTGAGGTCGATGTTAAGGAAAAAACTGATGATGTTCTTGACGTTGAATTCCATCACTGCCCGCTCTTAAAGGCATGGCAGGATCTCGGCTTTAACGATGAGATGTGCGCAAAGCTCTGTGATATCGCTATGGACGGCGACCGTAACATTGCAAAGGCAATGGGCTTTGATTTCCACTTGGGCGATACCATCGCAAATGGCTGCCCGACCTGTCAGGTAACCTTTCGCAAGAAAAAATAAGCATTAAAAGCACGAAATGCCGGGGTGGTTCTGTTGGACCGCCCCGGCGCTTTTACTGTACCGACTGTTCCGGAATCATGCTTTTCCGGCCAGTTATCTCTCTCTTTTATCGAATATAGTAGACGTAATCTGCTTTTCTCGGTGCTGCCTCCTTCAGCGGCGCTGCCGCATAGCCAAGCACCAGATGGCCGATGCCTTCATAATCTCCCTCAATGCCAAGACTTTTTAAAAGTTCTTTCCCCTCCTGAGTTTCAAACTCTTCCTTTGCACGATGGATCCAGCAGCTGTCCACGCCAAGATCTGCTGCAGCATTCATAAGATTTCCCAGAACCAGAGTGCCATCATAAAGATAGGTCGGCATGGCCTTGTTTGCCAGAACGATGAGCAGCTCCTGTGCTCCGTAAAACGGATCAAAGCTTTCATCCTTTCCCATAAACTTTGCGTTCATGACAGAAAGCTTATCCCGCAGTTCTTTATTGGTAACCGCAATGATGATCGGGGACTGTCTGCCCATGCCTGTGGCCGCATAGGTTCCTGCTTTGATAATAGCCTGCAGTTTTTCTTCTTCAATAAGCTCCGGCTTGAATGCACGGCAGCTTCTTCTTGTTTCCAGTACTTTTAATGTTTCTGACATGTTATTTCCTCTCTTTCCGGTGCTGATTTATTCATGGCTCTTTCCTATGACTCTAAGGGAGTGACGTTCTAGTTCTAACACGGTGTTCTTTCCATGCACAGGCTCATGCCCCGGCATCCGGCATAGCCAGCCAGACATCCGAGCAGCACTCCGCCCAGTACATCAGTCGGATAATGCACATACAGATACAGCCTGGAAAACGCAATCAGAAGCGCCAGTAGCAACACAGGCTTCCAAACCTTCTTTGCTGCCGTCCGGCTCTCCGATACCGCAACACCAATACTGCTGTATGCATGAAAAAACAGTGCGGATGCCGATGCAAACGCAGCGGATGTATGTCCAGACGGAAACGACCAGTCGGACGGTCTGGGAATCAGAAGCTGAATGGCCATGTTCACATCGCATGGACGCGGTCTGGCTACAAACGGTTTTATAATTCCGTTGCACAGAATGGTGTTTATGATCAGAGCCACGGTAAGCACAGCACCACAACGTCTCGTTTTCGGAATCAGCAGCAAGACCAGTGTAAGCATGATCCAGATTGCCCCTGCATTTCCCAGCTTTGTGATCGTACACATCACCTGGTCCCCTATTGGTGTGTGCAGCTTCTGGAGCAGATCTAGAATATCAAATTCAATTTCCATATCATCATCTCCTCCTATGACTATAGTCACAAGAAAGCTGCTTGTCAAGACATCTTCTCTGCGAAGAAAAGGACATATGACGTTTACATTTTACCAGTTCTTATCTATAATAAAAATAGCCTGAGACAAAAATATCTCAAATACAATCTGAAGGAGCAGAACGTAAAATGTTAGAAATCCAAGCTATTAAAAAATCCGCTTCCACAACGAACGGACATGTTGTATCCGATCCTGTCTTCTGTATGATCCCGGCCTCAAAAGATCTGAATACACTGGCCGGACTTTATAAAAAAGAATTGGAAGCTGCTGCTTTCAAAGGCGCAGAAACCATATACTTTCCTTCTCTCTCCTGCAGCTCCCAGCCGCTTTTATTCCGGGCCATCAGCCAGATCTACCGTACCATCCTTGATTTCGGAGATGCAGGCGATACTTCCGTAAAAAAAGTCTGCATTGTCTGCGAAGATGATGATATCCGCAATACTTATATGGTTGTCTGGAACTTCTATTATGCAGGAACAAAAAACGCTCGCATGAACGATGGCCGTTGGGACTGATCCGTCCATCCGGAGCAGTTTATAAAACAATTTTTAAATAATTGTCAGGCGGCAAATTATCCTTCCCGCCGACTGTAAACTTTCCGCAAATCAAATTCGGCAGTGTTTCCATACTGTCTCTCTCAACGTGCTGTATTTTACGGCACGTTTTTATCTGCCCTCTTTACCAAATCCATATCTTCCCCTATAGTCTTATCGTATAAGCTCATGTCAATAAAAAAGAGAAAGAACAGCCCCTACCACAGTTCGTTCTTTCTCTCAACCAAGCCTGCCAGTCAGGTTTGTGCAGGGTCATGCCCTAATAAATGACCTATGACTGAGCAGTGTTACTATCAACTCCATCTCTCAGATATTCATTGACAGTACTCTACTATGATAAGAAAAAACTCACTACTTTGCAAGCTAATCCGTATAAAAACTTCATCTAAATTTCTCTTTGACACCTTTATGGCTCAGTTCCGCCCGGAATTGGAGACCTGTCCCATCTGTAACAGCACCGGAAATTGCCATATCCATGACTACTACAGGCGTTCCATCATTGACTTTGATGCCGGGCAGCGGACTCACTCAGGTCTCTGCGTTCTCAGAGTCTTCTGTGACAGCTGTGAACACGCTCATGCTGTTCTTCCCGATGCCATCATCCCTTACTCCAGTTTCAGTCTGCTCTTTGTTCTGCGTCTTCTGGGACAGTGCTTTGCAGACCTTGGCTCCGTAGAGCAGCTCTGTGAGCGCTTCGGCGCTTCGCAAAACCTGTTTTACAAATGGCTTAAACTTTGGAACTTCCACAAGCAGCGCTGGCTTGGTGTTCTGGCTGATTCCGAGACTTCCAGTATCTCGTTTTGGAAGAAGCTTTATGAGCAGGAACGATACTCTGATTTTTCCATGGAATTCATCCGTTCCACGTCCTACACCTTCCTCCAGGCCCACAAAAATCCTGTATTGCAGTCATCGAAAAACGCACACTACTGCCAGACGGTTTTTGCTCCGGATATTTTTATCTTCTGACCACACGACCGGTGGATGGTTCTTTCGCTACCGCTCCCTTATGATGTAGAAAAACATCCCAAGGAGGCTTTTTTCATGAGCAAAGATACTGAAACAATCAAGCGTGATGCCGAAGTGGCCCAGTTCCGCTTCGCCCTGATCGCTCCTGTCATCCAGGGGCTTTTTCCTGATACCTCGGCTACTGACTACTACAAACGGGTCACTGCTTCTCCGCTGACTCTGCCCGATGGCTCCATCGTTTCCTACAGTTATAAAACACTGGAAAAATGGAAATCCCAATACAAAATCGGAGGATTGGACGCCCTGATGCCAAACACCCGCTCCGACAAAGGGTTTTCCCGGGCGCTGAATGAAGAGGCCATTGCCGAAATCTACCGGATCAAGCTGGAACATCCTCGTATGAATGCCACTCAGATCTATGAGCATCTGGTCCGTGAATCTTTCATTCCAGCAAACGTCAGTGTTGATTCCGCACAGCGTTTCATCCGGCGCAATGACCTGAAATCTGCCCGGGATTCAAATCTGCGCGACCGGAAAGCTTACGAGGAAGATGAATTCGGTAAAATCTGGCAGGCGGACACCTGTTACCTTCCTTACATCACGGAGGAGGGAAAAAGCAGACGCGTTTACTGCATCATGATCATTGATGACCATTCCCGACTCCTGGTTGGTGGCGAGCTGTTCTACCATGACAATGCCTGCAACTTTCAAAAAGTCCTGAAAAATGCCATTGCGGCCTATGGAATTCCAGACAAGCTTTACGTTGATAACGGCTGCAGCTACTCAAACGAACAGCTTTCCATGATCTGCGTATCCCTTGGAATCCTTTTGTTGCATACCCGTGTCCGTGATGGGGCTAGCAAAGGCAAGGTAGAACGCCATTTCCGCACTCTGAAAGAGCGTTGGCTTTATACCTTGGATATAGCTGCAATCAGCTCCCTGGCTCAGTTTAATGGGCTTCTGAGAGACTACATACGTTCTTACAACACCACATTTCATCGGGGAATCAATGGCGTGCCCCTTGACCGTTATGAAGCCTCCAAAGAACATCCACGCAAGCCAGAGTCCAGACAATGGCTAGATGACTGTTTTTATAACCGGATTACCAGAAAAGTCCGTAAGGACTCCACGGTTACGATTGATGGCGTCTGCTATGATGTTCCCATGCAATTCATCTCCGCAAAGGTCGATATCCGTTTCCAGCCAGATGACATGTCTTCTGCATTTATTCTGTTTGATGATCAGAAGTTCCCGATTCGCCAAACCAATCGCAACGAAAACTGCCATACCAAACGCAACAATCTACCTGGCATCGATTATTCCAAAGCCGGAGGTGAATCCTGATGTACAGTTCTTTTTACGGACTCACGTTCAATCCGTTTGACAAACAGCAGCTGAAGGAAAAAGATCATTTCATTTCCAGAGATTTCACCGAAATAACCAACCGGCTGAACTATCTGAAAGATATCCGCGGGATTGGCGTTTTTACTGCCCGCCCCGGAATGGGAAAATCGTATGCCCTTCGCTGCTTCGCCGCCAGTTTAAATCCAAGCCTGTTCCATATGGAATACCTGTGTCTCTCCACCATCAGCGTTGCTGACTTTTACAAGCAGCTTTGCTTCATTCTTGGAGTTCCGGAAAAAGGCGGCAAAACCGGGATGTTCAAGGCTATCCAGGAACAGATCACCTATCTTTACAAAGAAAAACGCCAGCCGCTTCTTCTCGCCATTGATGAAGCACAGTACCTGAATACCGGAATCCTGAATGACATCAAGATGCTCATGAACTACGGCTACGACTCGGTTAATTACTTTACATTGATCCTGTGCGGGGAATCCCATCTCAATGACACGCTCCGAAAACCAGTTCATGAAGCACTGCGCCAACGGATCACTGTCCATTACAACTATGCCGGACTGTCTGACGACGAAGTCTCCAGATACATCCTGCACAAGCTTCAGCTGGTAGGGGCATCCACAAGCATCATTGATCCTGCAGCCCTGGCCGCTGCGCATAGTTTCACTCAGGGAAATCCCAGACTGATTGACAACCTGATGACCGATGCTCTGACTTTCGGTTCCTAGCAGGAACTGAAAGTCATTGATGCGGAAACGATCCGGGCTGCTGTCGAAAACCAGGGACTTTATTGATGAAGTTTTCAAAGTTCTTGTTTCAAAAGCAGCAATGTTGCCTTTCAAACAAGGCTACGACAACGTGCCACCAAGCCGGGAGAAAAGCGCGGTAAGTCCCGGCACGGCACAATCGGGTAGGCGAATCTGGAGAAAATACCGTGCGGTTTGCGCCTACCGCAATGTGCCGCCGGACATCCCGGATCCTGTCATAAAAACAGCCCTGGCATTCGCTTCTGCTTTTGCAAACTCTTTTATGAGCCTTTCATTTTCCAACATCATACTGGAAAACTCTGGGGTTCTGAAATAAGGAGCCTACTCTGCCCCTATACGAAGGACATCATCCGTTGACATAACAGGTCCAACTGTAAAACTCGGCATTTTTTCTTTGCCCTCTTAAAATAGAACTATCTGTTTTCTGTACATTTTATAAATTCATCACCACATTCACCTATATCTGTAGAAAGATTATCATTTCTACTCCAGGCGATATCTGTCCGGATCACACGAACCGGATTTCCAGCTGCAATGCAGTTATTAGGTATTTTTGCTTTCACCAAGCTCATTGCCCCGATCACGCTCCCAGCTGAAATATCCGTATTGTACAAAATACAGACATTCATTCCAATCCACACATGATCCCCAATTCTAATATTCCTGCTTTTGCATAATTCATCTGTTGAATTAATATTTTTTTCCGTCTTGACGTCAAATATCACATGACCATCCTTGGTTCTCATATTCAAATTATATGAAAACATACAATCATTACCGATAAGAATAGAAGATTTTTTAGATGCGCGGATAACATAACCACTCTCTGTTGTAAGATCATTTCCAATCCTGACATTAGCTGCTTCAACCTCCAAAAGTCCTTTAGCAAATATACATCTTTCTCCGCATTTAAAGTGACTTTGATCAAAAAAGGTAAAATTTCCATCCAACCATGTTCCATTTCCTATTTCGACGATACATTCATCAGTTATCAGTAAATGGAAGTCAGGGCTGACCACACAGCTATCTGGTATCACTACACGAGAATTAAATCCATTCAAGGTGATATGTGACCGTAATTTTCTATTCATTATCAGTTGATTTCCATAATTATCTTCAAAATAACCATCTTCATCTCGTAAAACACAGTATTCAATATCTCCTAGGTACAGATAATCTTTTTTACTGAAATATCCAAATGACTGAAGCCTCTGGATAATATCTAAACGATTCAGCATTCCAACAATTACATAAAATTCATCTGATCTTCCCTGTAATATTTTGCTGTCATAAACCCCTGGTTTTTTATTCTGATAAAGAGAATGATCCACAAAAAATTCTATGTTTACCCCTTTTTCTACAAGTTTGCTTTTGATTCCTCTGGTTCTTTCATTATAACCATAAAGAACTATCTTTCGTCCATTTGCAAATTTTGATGTCATACTAAAAATATAATCGATACGATCCATAATTTCCAACTCCTCTATTTTTAAGTCTTCTTTCAACTTTTTGTTAAAAATCATTCTTCATTCTAACTTATCTGTCATTTTTCAATACATCTGTCTTTAACAAATTTTTCTACGATTCCAGTTATAGAAATAGACTCTTTTGCTGTCAGCTTATAAGATTTTTCTCCTGTTCCCCGTATTTTAGCTATGAATTCACTTATTTCATATCGTAATCCATCCCCTACAAATCTAGGCTCATAGTGTTCAACAATAGTCTCATTCTCATATCTTACATCAAATTTTTCCGTCAACCACCAGGGGGATTGGGCAATCACATATCCTTCTGTCCCTGCAACAATAAGCTGTCCTTCTGACTTCACTGCCATTCCAACTTTAGCTGTTGCCATGGCATCTTTGTACCTAATCTGGATTTTGGTATAATCATCTGTTCCCAGTTCATTGTCAAAGCTGTCAAATGTAACCGACTGATAATCTGTTCCCAATATTTTTATAATAGGCATAAGCACATTCCCACTATATTCTAGAAATGCACCTCCATATTTCGGATCTGTTCTTTCTCTTGAATGAATATTGGCAATTCTGGTAAAGCATGCTTCCACGTCTTTTATTTTTCCTATTTTCCCGCTCAGAACCACATTTAGCAGCTGTTGAAATCCTGGGCAATATGCAGCTTTTATTGCTTCCATTAAAACTACGTGATTTTTCAAAGCAAGGTCATACAATTCCATGCTTTCTCTCTTAGTAAATGCCAAAGGCTTTTCACATAAAACGCTTTTTCCATGGATTAAAGCCTGCTTTGCATATTCATAATGTGTTTCATTAGTAGATGCAATATATACTGCATCTACGTTACCTAAAAACTTTTCGTAATCCTCTATCTCAATAGCAATATCATATTCTGAGTATTTCTTTTTAAACTGACTTGCACTTTCTATTTCAGGATTATATGCATCAGAAACCACAATACCACTTGTATATCTGGCTTCGGATACAAACCTTCCTGCAATACGTCCCGTACCCACAATTCCTATTTTTATAAGCTTGTAGGCATTTCCACGAAGCATGGTAGAAGATATATTGGGAGTTCTTTCCAAATATACAACCTTACAAAATGCATTCAGATAATCAAATGTTCCGATCCAATCTGATCCCACTGTAAAGATATCTACACCATATTTTTGGATATCCTCAATTTTCTGCCCCTCATGATCCTCCACTATTATCATATCTGCAAATCCGGTCTTTTTTACATTTTCAATCCGCTTCAAAATAGGGTCTACAACATTCAGCTTTCCACGGCATTCATCAAAATGTTCTGTTGTCACTCCGACTATTAAATAGTCTCCCAATTCTTTTGCTCTTTTTAGCAGTCTGTAATGACCTTCATGAAACAGATCATAGGTGCCATATGTTATCACTTTTTTCATTTGCAAACCTCATTTTTTCTTAGACACGCTATCTGTCCAATTCCAATAATGCATGCAGAAACTTCTCCATAAATTCTTCAGCTCCAATTGAAACTCTCAGACAATCTCCAAATTTGCCAACATTTGAATATGTTTTTATCAGAATTTTTTTCTCTGCCTTCATTCTTTCCATAATGGACTTTGCATCTGTTTTCGGTTTAATAAACAAAAAGTTCCCTGCTTCACCATGATAGGAATATCCATTTTTCTGTAATTCCGAAATCAAATATGATCTTCCCTTTCTGAAATCAGAAATAAGTTTTTCAATCAAATCAGGGCTTGTTAAAATTTCTTCTGCAAATAACATTGCAATTGTGTTGGTATTATGGGGTGTACAATACTTCTGAACATATTTCAGATCATCTGGATGACCTACCACATAACCTAATCGACAACCTGCTAATGAAAATAATTTTGAAAATGTCCTTGTAACAAAAACATGTCGCTGCGTTAATGCATAATGTAGGAAAGTATTCGGATAAAAATAATAATAGGCCTCATCAATTAAGACTGTTATCTCTCTTTGTCTGCATATTTCCATAACTTTTTCCATTTCTTCATCAGAATATACATTTCCCATTGGATTATTAGGATTAAGGAGAACTAACAACTGCGTATCCTCAGTTAATTCCGCGATTATTTTTTTTATATCCATAGTCAAATCATCATTATACGGAATCTTCACAAAATTTCTTCCATACATTTCCGAATAAACCTGAAACATAAAATAAGAGGGTACAACACCAACAATACGTCCATTTTCCGATGTAAAAGCCTGAATAATATATCGGATTCCTTCAGCTGAACCATTGACCAAACACAAATGCTGCACATCCGTGTTTAAATAGTCTGCTAAAACTTTAGTAAAATGCAGAGTTTCTGGATATTGTGAAATCAATTGCGGGGTCACTTTTTTCAAAATCTTTTTAATAAATTTATCTGGAAGACCTCCTGGATTTTCATTTAAATCTAAGCGTAAATAATCCTTCCGTTCGTTTTGATCAAAAATTCTAACCAGATCTTTTATGTATGTATCTAAATAGTACACTTTTCTCCCCTTCTCCGTCATAAACCATTCAGAATATACTTATTTTTGTCTCTGTTCAATAACTTTTATAGGCACTAGTTTCTAAATTTATAAGCACTCTTAAGTTTATATTTTCATTTTTGAAGTTTCCGTCTCATTTTTTCCAACAACTTCTTTTCCAACAGAATCTGCTTTTTTAAAATTGTATTGATCTTATCGTAAAGATCTTCAATCATAATTTCGGTCTTTAGATTTACCTTGTAATCATTCTCTGCCCGTCTGCGGTCTTTTTCTTCCTGGCGGTTCTGGCTCATCATAATCAGCGGCGCCTGAATTGCAGCAACACAGGATAAAACCAGATTTAACAAAATAAAAGGAAATGGATCAAATGCTTTAAAATGCTGTTTATATCAACCCCCTGGATACGTTCTGCTACCTTCTGTTTTGCCTGATCAGGGGTAAGTAAAGAAAGCTGGGTTTGTGGAGCCGATATTGCTAACTGATCACTCACTGTTGTACTCTCTGTCAAAGAAGGTGTATCCTGAGTCCACTCCTTGGCTTGCTGTTTTTTGTTGGTAAAGATACAATAATACCAAATTATTCATAGATATCACAACATTTTTAAATATTTCATAAAGTTTTCTTTGTTTTCTATGGCCAATGTTGTAGGTCTGCCCAGATTCGATCTTGATTCAACAGAACATTTAACTTCTATCAACCTCAGCTGCTGACATTTTTTTGCTTTTGTAAGTTCATAATCAAGATCCTCCAATGTATCAACACAAACTGCATAAGGATATCCGCAGGCTTCTGCTAATTTTGTAAACTTAACGGTAGACGCTACTGTTGGCATTCCTCCAACTGTTTCATGAGCTTCATTATTAATGATCACATGGACCAAGTTCATTGGTGCAGCAGCACCAATGACTGCCATAGCTCCCATATGCATAAGCACCGCTCCATCTCCATCAATACACCATATTTTTGTATTTGGCTTATTAAGCGCTATGCCAAGAGCAATAGATGAAGAATGTCCCATGGATCCAACTGTTAGAAAATCAAACTGATGTCCCTGTCCATTTACTGTCCTTATTTCAAAAAGTTCTCTGGATATTTTTCCAGTAGTCGAAACAATCGGATCTTTATCAGCATTTTTTGCAACATACCTGATGGCATCTTCCCGTAATATTTTATTATGATTTCCATACAAAGTCTTCGCATCAGTAAAAATCGCTCCCTTGCAAATCACAAACGCCACATTTTTTCCAACTGACAATTTCTTTCTAAATATTTGCATTTGCTCTTCCACTTCTATGTATGTTGTTTCCTTACGAATTACAAACACCGATATTCCAAGATCCTCAAGAAGTTTTAATGTTATCTCCCCTTGATAAATATGTTGTGGCTCATCATGAATTCCCGGTTCACCTCTCCAGCCTATGATAAACACCATAGGTATAGCATAGACTTTATCATTTAACAGTGATACCACAGGATTAATGATATTGCCTTCACCTGAATTTTGCATATATACCACAGGTATTTTACCCGTTGCCAGATAATATCCAGCCGCTAAAGCCACGCAATTACCTTCATTTGCAGCTATAATATGATGTTGCTCATCAATCCCATACTTCACCATCAGGTAATCACAAAGTGCTTTTAATTGTGAGTCTGGCACTCCTGTATAAAAATCTGCTCCTATAATCTGGATCAAATCTTCTGCTTTCATAAAGCTTCTCCTTACTCTTCTTCCCATTTTATTGTAGTTTATCAATTAAAGTAATGATATCCTTAATAGGAAGCAATCTGTCCTCTACTTCTTTTGCTCTGTGACATCTTAGTATGTCTTTTGCCGTATCCTGCATAGCAACAAAAGCGCTTCGTGTTAACTGATTTGCGTAGATCACCAAGTTCACACCATGAGCTGCCAGTTCTTCTTCTGTAATAGTATTAAAAGTAGTAGGAACCACCACAAGAGGAGTTACCTTATTTTCTGCCCTGAATTTATCGCAAAACTCCAGTATCTCTCCTGGATTCTTTTTCCTACTGTGGATCATGATTCCATCTGCCCCTGCTTTGACAAAAGCATCTGCACGATCTAATGCATCCTGCATCCCGCGTTCCAGGATAAGGCTTTCAATCCTTGCAATAATCATAAAATCATCTGTAAGCTGAGCATTTTTTGCTGCCTGTATCTTCTCACTGAAATGCTCAACCGTATCTTGTGTCTGTACTACATCCGTTCCAAACAATGAGTTTTTCTTAGGCCCGGTTTTATCTTCAATAATTACAGCTGACACTCCCATTTTTTCAAGGGTTCTCACGGTATATACAAAATGCTCTGTAAGACCACCTGTATCTCCATCAAAAATAATCGGCTTGGTTGTGACCTCTGTCACATCATCAATCGTCCTGAAACGGCTTGTCATATCCACAAGTTCAATATCTGGTTTGCCCTTAGCAGTAGAATCACAAAGAGATGATATCCACATCGCATCAAATTGGTCCAGCCTACCACCATGTTCAACTACTGTTTTCTCTGCAATTAGGCCTGTGATCCCATTGTGAACTTCCAATGCCTTTACAATTGGCCGGATGCTGATAAGCTGCTTTAGCCTTTTGCGTCTATACTCTGGCATAGCAAGCTTTGCTCTCATTTTATTGGTAAGGGCTGTAATCTCAGGATTATATGTATATGGCACATCAATAATCTTGCCTCCATAATGCTCCAATGCCTTTTTTGCGTTTTCACGAATTGCTTTCATAGGACCTTCACACCAATTATCACCATGAATAACATAATCTGGTTTCAGCTTCCTTATAATCTTATCATACATAATAGAATCCTGTTCAATTACCTTAGAAACACCAGAAATTGCTTCTATAAGCTTTTTTCTCTCGCAAAAAGAAATCGTAGGAAAACGATTAAACTGAACTAAGGCCTGATCTGTCATGACACCAACTACTACATTTCCATACTTTTGTGCCTCACGGATAATATTTAAATGTCCTCCATGGATTACATCTGTTGTAAAACAAGTATATACAATACTCATATTTTTATCACCTCATCTGCAATTTCACTTATTTTTTTCTATTATTTCCTTGATAATAAATTCTGCTGTACTATCTATCTGGTCATACGGAACCTGCTTTACTAAATCCACGTCAAACGCCTTTTTTACCTTATGCAACAATTCATCTGTGTAGGTAAGAACACCATTCTGGATATTCTCAATTCCGTCCAGATAAATAGATTCCCTATTTTTTCTTCTCATCTCATCTAAAGAAAAAACAGTTTTATCAATATAAGCCTGAGGAGATTCTCCACTTCCATCAATAATAACCGGATATCCACCAATCTCGCCAAAAGCTCCAGGGCAGTGGAGTTTTGTTCTTTTTCCATCTCTTACCGCCCCAAGGATTGCCTGAATAATCTCAAAATTGCTGGAGGCATTCATCATATTTCTTTTTGCATCCACCGGCATTGGTATATTGCATCTGGATATAATCTCATCAATCCCCAACAAAAGCTGATTATCATGATATTTTATATCGATTAGCATTTTCATTCCATCTGTATGTCCTTCTTTACTGATACATACATCGTGAAAATGAGAAACTGCAAATGTGATATCTATATTCCAATAATCTTTGATTGAAAGGATATTTCCTGCAGCAAGTTTAAATCTGTATACCAAATGATTAATATTGCCACTTCCAAAGTCTGGATATGCCTTATTTGCCGATTTAAGCCATGGTATAACTGCGTCAGAATAAGATGTATTGATAACAATTGCATCAGAACCAGCCTTTTCATACGCTTCCATAATATTTTTCGTATAACGTATAGACAGTGGAGACCATATTCCATAAGCTCGTACTGCTTTCCACGAGATACTGCCATACTTCAATCCTGAATACGCACGGCTACTGTTGACAATAATATCTGGAGCAAATCGCTCTATTGCTTTCGTAATCAACTCTATGCTGTTAAGATCAACTGAACTGTCTATACTTATCTGGCACCTGTTTTGTCTCCTGATCAATGAAGCAACTCTGACAATATTTACATCTGACTCCATCTTATTTTCATTTCTTCCCACCACACAGATTTCCATATTTTCATCTGCCACAGAAACCAGATAATCCAACAGATAATTTCCTACACTTCCCAGACCAATAATCATGATTCTTATTTTTCTGTTCTTAAGTTCATTTTTTAATTTAATCAGCCTTTCATTGATTGTCTTCATTTTATCTCTCCTTAATCCTGTTATAATCGTCTATGGTGTTGCAATTAATCCAGTTATTAAACGTAATCAGTTCATACTCATCTCTTCTCAAGGTAGTAAAATACTTTTCAACAAAAACCAGATTCGTTCCCTGCCATTCTTCCTGTTCCATTTGACTGTATATTTTTTCAGTCAGATTTTTATCAGCAAATTTCCATACCTGTCCAGAATTGTAAATTGCAAGAAAGGGTTCGTTAATAGTCAGTACATTATGCCCTGTATCATATACGTAATGAATTTTATCCGAAGTATCAAAGTAAAGAGCTACTGCTTTATCTGCAAGGATAGGATCTCTATTAACAGTGACCACACTTTTTTTTGCATTGCAGACCTTTTTGTAATCATTAGTACTCAAATGCAGATCTCCCTCCGCAAACAGAATTTCATCTGCCTCTGTTTCAAAGGCCTTTTGTAAGCCTATATAAAGACTATATCCTGAACCATAACGTTTATAGTATGGATTTTCGACCATAAGAATCTTATTTGAAAATTTTTCAAAATATTCCCGAACTGTTTTACATAATTCTTCGTATCTGTATCCACCTACAATAATAAAGTAATCAATGTCACTACTATCATTTAGCAAAGTATAGAGCAAACTTTCTTTCATTGAATTTGTATGATACAGACACTTAATAATCTGTTCACCTGCTGAACGGCTGAATCTTGCAGACATACCAGCCACTGTTACAATCAATGCTTTCATTTTTTTATTCCTTTTAACACTCTTCAATTCCTTTTCCAAAATCATTCGGAATCTTGTCTTTATTTAACTGTCTTCGCTCCGAATCTAACTTTTATTGAACAATTTATACAAATAAATATCTGCTCCTATTTCTGGGAAGATGTCTCATCAGCTCATTTCCTGTCACCCCTGTTACTCCACTTATCACATATAGGTTTTTCATAGTCATATTCCTATCTGCAACCTGTTTTTATAAAAATCATCTATTTTACCTGAAAAAGCTTGCTGTTCTTTTTTTATATCATAATTAACAGCACACATCCTAAACTCATCTGTTTCAGTATCCCATAAAACAAATTGTGCTCTAGGATTATGATTTCTTGGCTGTCCTACAGAACCTGGATTAATGAACATTGTACGTTTCTTATTTCTATACTTTTTATTATCCACATCATAATATTTACCAAATACGCACGGTAAATGAGAATGTCCAGAAAAAACATAGTCATACTTTTTATATTCCATTAAATCCTGTTCTGGATTGACTGCAACCCACATCTCGTCTTTAAGACTACCATGGATAGCTAGGCACTTTTTTCCTTCTAGTTCAATTTCCAATGATGCAGTTGGCTCCATTATTGTATTCAGATAATACCAACTTTGCTGATTTAATGATCTTCTGGTATTTTCTGCACATTTTCTACCCCTGTCAGAAGAAAACATGTCATATTTTTGTTCTATGACTGCTTCCTCATGATTTCCACGTATATTACCGATTATTTCCCATGGAAGATCCATTAAGCAGGTAATCACCTCATTTGAGTGAGGACCATAATCAATAATATCTCCCAGAATGAGCACTTTTTTTATCTGTTCTTTTTCCAGATATTTTACAACTTCACGAAAAGCTTCCATATTACCATGTATATCTGATAAAACTGCTATTTTCATTAATTTAAACATGCCGTCGCGACATGTCCTCCTTGCATCGCTCCTGCCTTCGGCACAAACAATGCATGAATCTTTGTTGACAGGTTACTTTTTATTTCAGTTTTTCTTTTACATTTTTGCTTTTTACATTAAAGTCAAAACTTGATACAGGAGCATGTGGCTGCCTTTTTTCTACTGGAAGAGGTGTCATATAATCATTATAAATATATTTTAAATATCCATCATAATCCTTTGTTCCATAAAATTTATGCCCTTCAAAATCATATTCTGCACGCTCTAAAAACCAACTTTTAAGCATTCCAAAATGTGCTTTTCCGTGATTATAGTTTTTTTGATATTGAAATAATGGATATAATAAAGTTCTCACTCTATTTGGGCTGGTGTTACTACTTTTTTTTGACATTTTCCCAACCTGTTTATATACCCAGTTTACAGAAATCAAATTTAAAAGTTGATAGCAGAGCTTCGGTAAACCTTTGGCATTTGCTTTTCCTACCCGAGCATAGAGGATTTTTCGAAGAAAAAAGCACCAGAACCTATGAAATATCATCCCCAATAAGCTTTTGGGGCAGTCATCCATCACAAAGATATCCACAAATACCCCATTTTTTCCCTTCATATGCTCCTGACCTGCACGGACAAATGTAGTTCCAGTGCGCCGCAGTTTCCCATACTGCCAAAGATACTCCGGGTCATTAAAATGATCCTGGAAATAGCAGATAGAAGGATCCATTTCGTGTGCAACCTTACGAAATTTTTCATACTCTTCCCTAAGCATTGCTATATCAGAGTCATCATCCCATGGGATAAATCCCTTATGTCTGACAGCTCCCAGGAGGGTTCCATAGGTAATACAGTATTTAATATCATATTTTCTACATACCCGGTCCAATTCCTCCAGCATATCCAGCTCTAACAGCTGCATTGTCCTGAATTCTTCCGGTGATAATTTTCTTGGCGCTGCCATTTTTCAGTTTCCTTTCCAATTTTAATCAAGCCCACAACAGAAAATAAAATCTGCTGTGGGCTCATACACACTATCTATTCTTTATTAAAGCACAGCCTTAGTATTTGTCATTATCTTCATAAGAAATGGTGGATGACGGTTCTTTTTCACCTGCTGTCTTAGCTGGCTGTGCTGTCTGCGATACAGGATCTGCAGAAGCATCCTTCAATGTGAATTTACCTACCAATTCTTTCAAAAGCTGTGACTGGCTGGAAAGTTCCTCACTGGCTGCAGCACTTTCTTCTGCAGTTGCAGAGTTGCTCTGTACAACGCTGGAAATCTGGCTGATTCCTTCATTTACCTGTTTTACTGAAACTGCCTGTGACTCGCTGGCAGAAGAGATCTCCTCAATGGTCTGTGCTACTCCCTGAACGCCTTCGGTCAGCTGCTGCAATGCCTTGGCCGTTTCATTTGCAATCTTTGTACCACGGTCAACTGCGTGAAGAGAACCTTCAATGAGAGCAGACGTATTCTTTGAAGCTTCTGCTGATTTTCCTGCAAGATTACGAACCTCGTCTGCTACTACTGCAAATCCTTTTCCTGCTGCTCCTGCACGAGCTGCTTCTACAGCTGCGTTCAAAGCAAGAATATTGGTCTGGAATGCAATATCCTCAATCGTCTTGATGATCTTTCCAATCTCACTGGAGCTGTTGCTGATGTCCGACATGGCAGAAAGCATCTCCTGCATACGCTGTCTGCTTTCTCCTGCCTGTTCTCTTACATTATCTGCCATATCACTGGCTGACTTTGCATTCTCGGCATTCTTTTCAACATTATTGGAAATTTCATTAATGGTCGCTGCCAGTTCTTCTACGGAAGAAGCCTGCTCGGTAGCACCCTGGGATAATGCCTGTGCTCCGGAGGATACCTGCTCGGAGCCTGCTGCCACCTGATCAGCTGACTGGGTAACACTCGAAAGCGTACTGCTTAAATTATCTCTCAGAAGAACCATAGAGTTATAGATCGCAACAAAGCTTCCTACATAATCCTTTGACATGGAAGAATAAACATTAAAGTTTCCGCGGCTCATCTCTGTAAGGATATTTGTCTCATCTGCCACTACCGCTTTCAGGAACGCTGCTACAGACCGCAAATCATCGGAAAGATTTCCAAGCTCATCTTCTGCCTTGTACTCGATATCAATATCCATATTACCGCGTCTCATTTTTTCCATAGCTTCCTGCAAGTGTTTTACCGGCTCTACTACGGAACGTATCAGGATCGTTGCCATAATAACGGTAAGGATCAGTGCAACGATAACAATTATGATCCCTACAATAAACAGGATGTTTCTGGTCTTCATGGAAGAACTGTAATTATTATCAACAAGGTCTGTCACCTGATCGCTAAACTGATCCAGAATTCCTTCCAGCTTGGACACTTCCGGGTCAAACTCATCGATAAACGTGCGCCTTGCCTGCTCTTTCGCACGGTCAGAACCAGTGGACAGATCCTCTAAGATCTTGTTTGTGACCTCAGAAGTTACCTGAAGCTGTGTATGAAACTGGTTTACCAGTGTCATATCTCCATTATAACACTCCATGAACCAGTCTGCGTTCTCCGCAAGGCCGGCTCTATACGAATCAATGTCTGAAAGATATGCTTTTGTGGCGGTGGGGTCATCATTAATCATAGACTCCACCAGATTCTGGATTGTTGCCAGCATATAGATTTTTAACTTGTCTACACGTACGATCGCTTCGTGGTTATTCTTATAGAACTGGTTATACTGTGTGCTGATGTTGATCATTCCATAAAACAGCGCGCCAACTGTTACAAAAAAACAGATGACTACTACTCCAAAAGCAATCGTGATTTTTTGCTTCATCGTACGGTTCTTCATGTTTCTTCCCTCTCTTTGTTATTTCTTTCGTGGAATATTGTGGAATTTAATCCCTATTTTTATTATTCGGCAAGTACAGGAAAATCATAAGGGATGTTTGATTTTTTCATTTTTCTTTTCTGCGGTTCATTTTTTCCTTTTTCTTCCGGTGTTTCTTTCATTTCTGCAGATCCTTTTTTATTATGCGCATCTATAAATGCACAAAAATCTTTAAATGACACAGGCTTTGAGATCAGATAACCCTGAAGGAAATCACAGCCCATATCCGAAAGTTCTTTCGCCTGGAGCTGGTTTTCTATCCCCTCGGCCGTGATCTGGATCCCATATTTGTGCAAAAAATATATGATCTCCGAAATAAGATCTTTTGAAAAACTCGTTGTATCTATAGTCCAAACAACTGCCTTGTCTATTTTCAACACAGAAAACGGCATCTGCATAAGCCGCAGGAGATTTGACTCTTCTTTTCCAAAATCATCAATAGCTACGTGGCATCCTCTTTTCATCAGTTTTTCTGCCAGCTTAATGACCTGCTGCATATCCTGTATTTGATTACTTTCTGTGATTTCAAAACATATAACAGATTTATCTGATGTACATTCATCTAGTATGGCAAAGAGCCCCCTTTCTGCTTCCACGCTGGAGCATGTGACCGGGGACAGATTTACATTTATTCTTTCAATGTTTCTTTTTTTCAGCTCTGGCAGCTGTTCTAACACTTTATTTAAAACCCACAGATCAAAACAGCTGACACAGCCCATTTCCTCTGCTTTGCGGATCACCTGTTCAATATTCTGATGGTGTCCGTCATCATACCGTAAAAGTGCTTCTGCAACATTCAACTTTTTTTTATTTAAATCGTAGATCGGCTGATAAAAAACCTCAAGATAAGGCAATGCATTTTCAAAATAGCTTTTCATGATTCTTCTCTTTTCATCCATTTGCAAGCTTGCTTTTTACATAGTCCTTGATCATTTCACCGCTGTGTCTATCATCTGGTACTGGCATATGGATCCGGTCACAGAGAGAAAGCCATTTGTCCAGCGTAAGGACTTCATTTTCCTTCTCTACATAATACAGATCTGCAGGAAGGATATCCTTACAAACTGCTACTGACGGAGAATTCCATTCCTGATATTCCTGCTCTGTAAAACGGATATCACAGTTTTTTTCTCCTTCTGTAACTTTCCTAAATCCGCTGCCTAATACGGTCTTTTCTTCTTTCCGTTCCTTTCTCCAAACCACTGTTCCATCCAGACAAAGCTTTAAATAGTTTCCTGATCCCAGATCATCTGCGATCACTTCATTTTCGGATACTGCATATAGCTGTATTTCGTTGCTGTCAATATATAAAAGCTCCTCTATTTTCCCCTCTTCTCTGGTTTCTTTCAGGATACATCCTGTTTTGGCATCGAAAAATACCAGCGTATCACCACAGACTGTAACTGAAGTGATTTCCCTCTCCTGGTCTGCAAAACTGCACCAGGATACTTTTCCTGTATCCGTGTTCAGGATCAGCCACCTCTTTTTGTAAGTCTGCGGACATAAAATGTTTCTGCCTATGGAAACAGCCCCACCAAATACCCCCGGAATACCACGTACCTTATTCTTATCCGCCATTGTATAGGTTACATGTCCGGAAGTAAGATCTATGCAAAGGATGCTGTTGTACCATGCAGGCATACAATATAGTACATTACCTCTCTGAAAGCCTTTCAGGAATAACGGCTGTTCTATAAAATGCTCTGCATCACGGATCTGTACGGACTCAAACTGATCCTTATCTATATGGTAAATGGCCAGGTTTCTAGCAAAATACGGGATAAGATACAATTTATCTTCCACCCATACAATTGAGCGGAATAAATCCCTCTTAAACGCCAGTTCTCCCGGAACCTTTCCTATACAGGAAAGCAATTTCTTTTGTTTATCATAATGGAACAGCAGATTTACTTTTCCATGGACAAACCACACTTCTTTTTCATCCTCACAAAAAGCCCCCGGCCAGCATGGGATCTTATATTCTTTTTCTCTTACCAGGGAATCCTGATATAAAACCGGTTTTCCTGTTTCCCAGAACAACTGGGCTACAGAGCTGTAATCCCCGTAATAGCAGTCGCAGGAAGCAATGGCAAGATCAAGATCGTATCCGCTGTCCAAGATTCCCCAGCCTTCTTCTTCATAAGAAGCCAGAAGTTCTCTATATTTCTGTAAAAGCTGGGGCCGCATCACCTCCAGTGTCTGTTCATACAGTGGATGAGGACGAAGCCATAAAGCGAGATCTTTTCTGTTTCTAAAATATTGAAGCACCTCTTCTATCTTCTGCATCATATCTGGCTGGTTCAGAAGTGCCTCTACAGACGGACTGTAAAATACAGTCTTTTTCCTGGCTCCGTCAGGTCTGTAAAGACATTCCCTCCATTTTTCTGGAAGAGAACTGTCCTGTCTTTTCGTACTTCGGGCACGTTCAATCTTTGGTGATCCAAAGTTCTGCACTTTCTCTTCCCATTGCTCTGTTGGAACTCCTTTGAGTCCGGAACACAAAATATTGATAAACAGTTCTCTTTCCTGCTCTGTTGCCGTAACAATACAGTCTGCATTAACAGCTCCAGGCTCCATGACAAACCCAGTGCTTCTCGCCTGGCGTTCCGCGGATTCTACGTTTCCAGTACTTGCTGTGGTATAATAAGGCAGATATACAAGCTGATCTGCATATTTCTTCAATCTGCTGCTATAAAAATCCGGATGGACACTGGTCAATCTATTGTTCTGGTCATAGGGATTGTGGATAAACACCGCATCCGGTTTTTTATCTTCCAGGCGGAATGTGCGGTAATCTGTGACAGGAACATCTGGTGGATACTGATCTCCCTCGTAGTGTTCTACTGCAAGATTTCCTTCCTGGTCTTTATCAAAATAGGGGATCGGTACAACGTAGGCATCGCAATCCGGATCCTTATCTGATGCTTTCCAGACGGTTTCCATAGAATCCCACATAGACACTTTATATGGAAGAAAGACAAAACAGAGACGGTCTGTTTCCATATCATTCTCCATGCGTTCGTATAAAAGTTTCAATTCTTTCTTTATTTTTTTATACAGCCTTGCAATCTGTTTTTTACTGTGAAGATTCTGACTCATCTCATAAAGATCTTCACAATATGCTTCCAGAAGGGGGACCAGATCTGCTTTCCCCACATTTTCCAGCTCTGTTCCCAACAAAAGGGCTGTTTCCTGAGATTGTGAAAGAGCATCAATCATCACTTCTTCTGTATTCTGGCCGAATCCCATGAACACTCTTTCATTTGCCCGCATTAAGAGGGCCGCTGTCTGCAAAAGCCTTCTTTTTTCTTTTCTTTTGATCGCCATTTTTACGGTTTCCTCCAAAAATGATCAGATATCCTATCTCAGATAATTTTATCGGCGTTTTCTTTTTTTTTATAACTGTTTTATCAACTCACTGTTTCTTTTTGGAAATCCCCTTATCCATTTTCAACCACCGCCGATAAAGTTAAAAGAAATACTATTCTGATTATTATGAAAAAAGGCGGTGTACAATATGAGCAGTGGTATGGACAGCAGTATTCTGGATACATACCTTTATGAAGAAAACAATCTTTTAGACCAGTTAGACGAAATGCTGGTTGCTGATGAGAAAAACGGTGATTTTTCCACCGATGACGTAAATGAGATCTTCCGTATCATGCATACGATCAAAGGCTCTTCTGCAATGATGGAATTTAATTCGATCTCCACGATCGCCCATCATATTGAAGATGTATTTTTTTATATCCGTGATAAAGGAATCGAAACTCTGGATCCTGAACATAAGAAAGAACTTTTCAACCTGATGTTCCGTTCAGAGGATTATTTAAGAAGCGAAATCGAGAAAGTAGAACAGGGAGTACCTCTTTCTACTGATATTGATGCGTTCTCCAATGAGATCAATTCTTTTTTGAAGAAGATCAGCGGCGCTGCACCTGCACAGCCGGAAGCTTCACAGGCTGCTCCCGGATCTTCCAGTCCTGCCGCTCCTGCTTCTCTCCCTGATGATAAGGATGCTGTCTGCTTTTTCCATGTTTTTCTGGAAGAAGGCGTGGGAATGGAGAATCTGCGGGCTTATATGATCGTAAATGCAGTAAGGGAATGTGAAGTGACTTTTCGTTTCTATCCCAGTGATATGGAAACAGATTCGGATACTTCACAGAAGATCGCAGAAAATGGCTTTTTCCTTGCTTTTGACTCCAGTGAAGACGCTTCTAAGGCTGAAGGGATTTTAAAAACCCAGAACCACATCCGATCTTATGAGCTTGTAAATGTCCCAAAAGCCGCTCCTCCCGCAAAAGCTGAGGAAAAAAAGGCATCTGTTTCCAAATCCACGGCACCAGCACCTGCATCCACAGATACAGCTGCCGGGAAAGCAGCTCCTATGCTTTCCCATGCCCCGGTCAAGCAGAATCTGATCAGCGTCAACCTGATGAAGCTGGACAGCCTGATGGATATTGTTGGTGAGATCGTGATCACTGAATCCATGGTCACATCTTCCCCTGAATTAAACCTGCTGCCAAGGGACAACAGGGATAATTTTATGAAATCTGCACGTCAGCTGCGTAAGCTCACCAATGATCTGCAGGATATTGCCATGTCTTTACGCATGGTCCCGATTTCCGGCGTATTCCAGAAAATGAACCGTATTGTGCGTGATATGAAGCAAAGCCTGGGAAAAGACGTCCGTCTGACCATTGTAGGTGAAGATACAGAGGTAGATAAGACGATCGTAGACAATATACAGGATCCTATCATGCATATCGTGCGTAACAGCATGGATCATGGGATTGAAGAAACAGCCCAGGAACGTATTGCTGCCGGTAAGGATCCCCAGGGCGAGATCGTTCTTTCCGCTTCCCATACCAGCAGTGAGGTTGTTATCTCCGTTAAAGATGACGGATATGGCATGGATCCCCAGAAGATTCTTGAAAAAGCCCGGTCAAAGAACATGCTGACCAAGCCTGATTCTGAATACAGCCAGAAGGAGATCCTGGGGCTGATCATGCTTCCCGGATTTTCCACCAATACAGCGGTAACTGAATATTCCGGTCGTGGTGTTGGAATGGATGTTGTAAAGAAAAATGTAGAATCCTTAGGCGGTATCGTTTCTGTATCCAGTACCTACGGTGAAGGAACTACGATTTCCATGAAGATCCCGCTGACTCTGGCTATTGTTGACGGCATGAAGGTAACGGTAGGTGATTCTATTTTTACTATACCTATCGCCAATATCCGTCAGTCCTTTAAGGTGAAAGCGGATCAGGTGATCAAAGATGAATATGGCAATGAAATGGTAGAACGTGTTGACCACTTTTATCCTATCGTCCGCCTTCATTCCTTCTATCACCTTCCAACTGAGGTTACCCAGATGGAAGACGGTATCCTTTTATGGGTGGAAGCAAATGACCGTTCTTACTGCCTGTTTGTAGATGATCTGATCGGCGAGCAGCAGGTGGTAGTAAAGCCGCTTCCTGCTTTTCTCAGTGAATTTAACCTGAAAGACCACGGCATCACCGGCTGTACTATTATGGGTGATGGCAATATCAGCATCATTCTGGATATCCTCAGCTTATATTCCATAGCTGTAGAGAATGCGTAAACAGGAGGTTTTAAAATGGCTGAAGTAACAGAAACAAATATCCAGACAGACGTACCGGCTGAAAACCAGTCCGTTGAACGCTGTCTTACCTTTGAGTCGGGAGATATGACTCTGTTTTTAAGTATCAATAACGTAACGGAGATCATCAATGACTGTGCGATCACTCATCTTCCACTGGTACCTGATTATATTAAAGGAATCATCAATCTGCGTGGTCAGATCCTTCCGGTAGTAGATATACGGCTCTATATGGGCAAGCCTGCTTTGGAATATAACAGTAAGACCTGCTTTATCGTTTTAAATGTAGACGATCTTCCTGTATGCATCGTTGTGGATTCTGTACAGCAGGTGATCGATATTGATCTTCAGGATGTACGTCCGATCCCTATCAAACGCAGACAGAAGCTGTTAGATGGTATGATCACACTTGAAAATGGGACTGTGCTTATGTCTTTTGACTGCAAGTCCCTGGTCAGCTCTTAATGTACTCCCGGAATCTTTTTGTACTTGATTTTGCGAGAAGATTTTTTGTCAGTCGCAAAGGCAGGTGCAGGAAAGACTCCGAGAGTACATCCGATTCCTAAGGAGGTCATACAATGCTTACATTAAGTGACGGGGATTTTAACCGTCTTTACACTTATATTCAACAGCACTATGGCATCAATCTGAGCCACAAAAAACAGCTGATCACCAGCCGTCTTACTAATATGCTGCAGCAGAAAGGGTTTCATAGTTTTACAGAATACATAGATGAGATCATCTCAGGTAAAGATCCTGAGATGGTTTCTGTTATGTTAAACAAGCTGACTACCAACTATACCTATTTTATGCGGGAAAAAGAACATTTTGACTTTCTCCAGAAGCAGATTCTTCCTGAGCTTGCAAACAAGCACTCCCGGGACCGTTCTATTGCGATCTGGAGTGCCGGCTGCTCCTCCGGTGAAGAACCTTATAACATTTCTATGTATCTGAAAGAATATTTTTCCGCTATTCCCGGAAGCTGGGATACCCGTATCCTTGCTACGGACATTTCCCAGCGTGTTCTGGATTCTGCCATGGATCCCAGATATTCCCTTGAAAGCTTAAAAGAGCTTCCTCCTTCCTGGCAGGAACGCTATTTTGTTCCCATAGGATATAAAACCTATACCGTTTCAGATGCTTTAAGGAAAAATGTGATCTTTCGTTCCTTTAACCTGATGGATCCCATCCATTTCCGCAAAAAGTTTGACCTGATCTTCTGCAGAAACGTGATGATCTATTTTGATCGTCCTACGAAGGCGGCACTGGTAAGGCGCTTTTATGATGCTACCGCTCCGGGAGGCTACTTATTTATCGGACATTCTGAAAGCCTGGATAAGGAAAGCTGCCCGTTTTCCTATATTGAACCGGCTATTTACCGAAAGATCTGATCCCGTAGGTTATCTCATACGTTGTTACACTTATCTTATTAAGGAGGCATTATGATCATGGATCATAAATTAAAATTAATGGTGGTGGACGATTCACCCTTGTTCCGCACCTGGCTGATCCGTTCTCTCTCTGCGGATGACCGTTTCCAGATTGTAGGATATGCAGTAAATGCCCTTGACGCCCAGGAAAAGATCCCGCTACTGCAGCCGGATATGCTTACCCTGGATATTGAAATGCCGGGAATGTCCGGCATTGATTTTTTAAAGCAGCTTCTTCCAGTCCACCCTATCCCGGTGATTCTGGTATCTTCCCTGAACCTGAGGGTTTTTGATGCCCTGGAAGCAGGAGCTGTGGATTTTGTACGGAAACCGGATGAAACCAATGGACTGTCTAAAGAGATCTTTCTTTCTACACTCCGCTCCAAACTTATGGTAGCGGCTGCTTCCCACGTACACCTTCCTTCTGCTCTCTCAGACCCTCAGGCAGGTGGTATCCGCAAGGTTTCTTCTTTACCTCCTGCCAGAAATACTTTCCTGCAGAAACCAAAGATTCCTCTGGGTGCTTCCCCTGAAACAGTGATCGCTATCGGGGCATCTACAGGCGGTACAGAAGCCATTCTCGAAGTAGTAAAGAATTTTCCTGCAGATACTCCCGGAGTTGTCATCACCCAGCACATGCCTGCCGGTTTTACAGCCATGTATGCAGACCGTTTAAACAAGATCTGCAAAATGGAAGTACGGGAGGCGAAAAATGGAGACCGGATCCGCAAAGGTCTCATGCTTTTAGCTCCCGGAGGTCTGCAGATGCGTGTGGTACCTCTTGGAAACTCCTATGCAGTCAGTGTGCAGGAAGGAGAAAAGGTAAACGGACACAGGCCTTCTGTGGATGTGCTTTTTGACTCAGTCGCATTACATGTGCGGGAACACGCCATCGGCGTTCTTCTCACAGGAATGGGAGCAGATGGAGCTGCCGGTCTTTTGCGTATGCGCAAAAACGGCGCTTATACCATCGGACAGGACAAGAACAGCTGTGTTGTCTACGGCATGCCTATGGAAGCACATAAGATTGGCGCTGTATGCCAGCAGTGTCCTTTAAATACCATTGGTCAGACTGTCCTGGCCCGTCTATCCCTTCGTTAACGGATAAGAAATGAATGGATAAAAAATGAAAGATAGAACTTTAAAGAATCAAAAAAAACATATAAATAAAACCTTGAAACAGTTCCGACTTGCGAAAACGCTGATCCAACTTTCTATTACCGGTACAGTTTCGGTGATCACTGCCAGCCTGAGCTTTTATTTTTGCCCAGGCTTTTCTTCCCAGGTCGTAGATGAGGCCAGATCTGGCATTTACTTTGTACAGACTGCCAGCCACCGTAAATTTCAGGAGCTGGAAGACTTTTTAAAAAAACAGAATCAGACAAAACAGGGAGCACAATCAAAGACAGAGCTTTCAAAGGATACTTCCGGAATACAGGGGGGTCCAGATACATCTTCTGTCACCTCAAAGACCTCTCCGGTGATCCTTGGTAAAGCAGAAAACCTGGATATGGAGGCAAAACCGGGATCAGACGGCAATTCTTTAGATGCTGCCATCCTGGATACCAGTATGGGACCGATGTACTACTATAATCAGGGAGATACCCGCTGGAGCAGTTATCTCTACGGCGGTTCAGATCCCATGCTCCAGTATGGATGTGGTCCTACTGCTGCAGCCATGCTCATCTCCAGCTTCACAAATGACGGAGAAGCCATTACCCCGGTAACGATCGCAGACTGGTCTGCTGCCAATGGCTATTATGCCCCCCAGGGAGGTTCCTATCATAGCCTGATTCCTTCTGTCCTTGCAGCCTATGGCTTCCAGGTGGAATCTGTAACAGACCATTCTCCCCAGAATGCAGCTTCCCTTCTTTCTTCCGGTCATATCCTGGTCGCCCTTATGGGTAAGGGAAGCCTGACGCAAAACGGTCACTTTGTCCTGATCACAAAACTCCTTCCTGACGGTAATGTTTCTATCGCAGATCCTAACAGCTTTGATAACAGCACCTGCGAATGGGAGCTTCCTCTTCTCATGGAAGAGTTGAAAAAAGTCTATGACAGCGGTGCCCCGCTCTGGGCCGTTTCCATGGCTGCATCAAACTCTTCCCTCTCCTGAGGAAGGAGGATTCCCCTGAACATCCGCTCCAGATCCTTTCTGCCTATTGCCATAGCCACCCGCAGAAGGATCACCTTGTCTTTTATATCAGAATAATCATAAATCTTACCTAAAAACTGAACTACCTCTTCTGCGCTGACATTGCTCTCTGTAAAACAGTTGATCAGAGTCAGCAGCGCATTCATATCTTTGTGGTCAGTATTCAGTACGATCACACAATAGCGGACCGCTTTCTGGTAATCTCCCAGCCTTCTGCAGCCTTCTCCCAGACACTCATACATCTGGATCAGCATAGAGGTGGTAATGATCCCCCTGTTCACTGTCCCATAGGTTTCCAGCTTTGCTATAGCCAGTTCATACATCTGTACCGCTTTTTCATATTGCCCCTTTCTCCAGTACCAGTCCCCCATAACACAGTCAAAATCAGGCTCTTTCGGAAGCTTTTCCACTGCTTCTTTATAAATAGCTTCCACCTCGGCTTCCGGTGCATTCAGGCACTGGGAGACCCTTAACAGGTTTGTATAGGTATAAGAACTTCGCTGATCATATACCCCCAGTTTTTCCGGCATGGCTGCCACCGCCTTTTTGTATGCATCCCTTGCTTCTTCATTTTTTCCGTCTGAAGAATAGGTATCTCCCAGATATCCAAGATAATCACAGTTTTCAGGCTCCTGCTTCAGGATCTCCAGGATGATGTTCCGATTCCTTTCAAATTTTGACTTATCCTTCTTCTCCTGTTCCTGGTATCCGGTATGAAGGAAAGCCAGCTGCTTTGTAGCATCTGTCAGATGCAGTCCGGATCTTCCTTTTCTGACCAGGTGTTCGTGTATTTTTCCTACATAGCGCAGGTCCGGCCGGTTTACAAAAAAGCGGATCATGGTGCCGCCGCTTGTAATATGGTTGTTTTCATCCAGATCTACAATCCCTGTAAGAAGACCATCTACATCGTCTCCAACATATTCCAATATCTCCGGTATCTTCTTTGTATCCTCCGGAGTAAAGCTTTCATCTGCATCAAGAAAGGCGATCCAGTCTCCTTTTGCCTGGTCAATGGCAAAATTTTTGGCAGCAGCAAAATCATTGATCCATGGGAAGAAAAATATCTTTGCCCCCATTTCCCTGGCAATCTCCACAGTACGGTCACTGCTTCCTGTATCTACTACGATCTGTTCACACATGATATCCTTCCCCCAGGAAAGGGCACGGCGGATATTTTTTTCTTCATTTTTCACGATCATACACTGTGATATGGTTTTTTTCATCATCGGTTACCTTCTTTTTAAGTTCTAAAGGACATATTTAAAAAAAGAGGATCTGCGCAAAGCAGATCCCCTAAAAGATGCAGAATCAATTTCAAGATTACTGCAGCATACTTAATACACCCTGAGGCATAGCGTTGGACTGGGAAAGCATAGACTGAGCAGCCTGTAAAAGAATGTTGTTCTTTGTATAAGCTGTGATCTCATCTGCCATATCAGTATCACGGATACGGCTTTCCGCTGATGTAATATTTTCAGAAGTTACCTTCAGGTTGTTTACTGTATGCTCCAGACGGTTCTGGGCAGCACCAAGGGTCGCACGGTAAGTAGATACTCTCTCAATTGCAGCATCTACAGATGCCATTGCCTTGAATGCATCCGTTGTAGTACTAACTTTGATCTGATCAATAGTTAATGCTGCCGCTGTCATAGTCAGCTGTGCAACGGTCATTGCGTTGGTCTTATCTGCAGTAGCACCGATGAAGAAAGTCAGGTTCTGCCCTTTCTTCGCAGGACTTAAAGGTGTCTCACCATTGAACTTTGTAGTAGAAGCGATACGGGTAATCTCCTTGTTCAGTGCATCGACCTCAGCCTGGATGTTATCTCTTGCAGTCTTGGTATAAGTACCATTTGCTGCCTGGGTGGTCAGAGTCTTCATACGCTGAAGCATGGAGTGGGTCTCTGTCATAGCACCTTCTGCTGTCTGGATCAGACCGATCGCATCGTTTGCGTTGTTTACAGCCTGGTTTAAACCATTGATCTGGGAACGCATGGTCTCGGAAATAGCCAGACCTGCTGCGTCATCGCCTGCACGGTTGATCTTGTAACCGGAAGACAGCTTCTCTAAGTTTTTGCTCAGTGCACTCTGGTTGGTACTTAAGTTTCTGTAAGAATTGATCGCTGCAATATTATGCTGAATTACCATAATGAATTCCTCCTTTTATAAAAGAAAATATGGCAGTGGACTCCTTTCCTCTGTCTTCTATTGTCCCAAGGGCCCATTCTGGAACAGCAGAATTTTCTTTCTATATATATATATCGTCTTATGTAAAAAAAACATAAGCCTGTTTTTCATTATTTCTTTCATTTTTATTTTAAAAGTTCAAGTATGGTCTGAGGGAGATTATTTGCATTTGTAAGCATCATATTAGAGGACTGTAGGACGATGTTACTGCTGGTATATTTTGTGATCTCCTCTGCCATATTGGTATCACGGATCTGGCTTTCTGCCGCCTGCATGTTTTCACTTGTAACACTCAAGTTATTGTGAGTATGCTCCAGATGCATATAAGCAGCTCCAAAAGATGCCCTGACCTTAGAAACAGCCTCTATCGCGTTTTCAATGTATCCCACAGATTTATGTCCCTTTTCTACATCGGAAAAATCTGTCTTATCCAACTGTAGTTCCTTGCTTCCTATATAATAGCGTTCTACATCCAGAACTTCTTCAGCCTGAGCTGAACCGCCGATCTGGAGCGGGATCGTATCGTCCAGCTTTGGCGGCTGCCAGAGCGTTGTATCTGTCTTGGCATCTGCCCTGGAAAACAGGGAGATTTCTCCAAATTTAGTGGTAGAACCAATCCTGTCAATCTCCTCAAGGATCTGGTCTTTTTCCATGTTCAAGGTTTCCCTGTTGGATTGATCGTAAGTTCCATTTGCAGATTTTAAAGCCAGAGTCTTCAGTCTCTGGAGCATGGAATGGACCTCTGTCAAAGCGCCATCTCCTACATTGGTAAGTCCGATGCCGTCATCAATGTTTCTCATCGCCTGGTTCAGGCTGTTGATCCTGCTGCGCATACCTTCCGAGATCGTCAGGCCAGCTGCATCATCTCCTGCACGGACGATCCGAAAGCCGGAAGACAGCTTTTCAAGGGACTTTTTCAGCTTTCCTGTTTCGATCCCTTGATTTCTGGCAGCATTTATGGATGCTATGTTATTCTGTACCTGCATGATGTTTCACCTTCCTTTGTATCTTCTATGAGAATATCATCAAATAACCATTTGTTTTTATTATCGGCAAAATGCCTTACTTTATTGATACCAGCGTCAAGAAGCCGGAATTGCGGGAGTGCAAAGCACGCAGCAATGCGGTATCTGTCTGTCAGATCAGCGTACCCCTATCCTTACCCATATTCATCATCATCTGAAGACGGAGAATCTGCACCATATTAGACCAGTCTTCCCCGGAAAGGTTCTCTCCCTTTCCTGCTGCCAAAAGTGTACCAAGGCTGCTTCCTGTAAGGCCACTTCCTATAAGGCTGCTCACTGCTATACTGCCGGATGTTTTACCATATGTTCCGGTACTCACCGTACGTCCTGCCAGGATCGTATTGTTTCCCGCATAATCTGCCATGATCTTTTTTACATAATTCTGGGTTTCTTTATATGGTGGGATGCCTCCGTATTTGGTCACACTGCCCGGTCCAGCGTTATAGGCTGCCAGTGCAAGGCTTACGTCTCCTCCGAACCGGTCCAGATTTTGTTTTAAGTATTTTGCCCCGCCAAGGATATTTTGTCTGGCATTGTAAGGATCGCTTACTCCAAGAGAACGGGCTGTTCCCGGCATCAGCTGCATCACGCCCATAGCCCCTGCTTTGGATACAGCCTTTGGATTAAACCCTGACTCCGCCTTTGCCACCGCCCTGAGAAGTTTAGAAGGGATCTGATATAAAGCAGAAGCTTCTTCGAAAATAGAATCCATATCTTCTTTTATGGCATTCAGCCCATTTTTCAGTATCCCCTGAAATTCCTGGACCGGTGTTGTCTTCTGTGTCTGATCTGCTGCCTGTGCAGCTAACTTTACTCCATCTCCTGTTATCGGTGCTAAACTCATATTTCTTACTCCTTTCGGCCTGCGCCGTCTGCTCCAAGGTACCAGCCGTCCTGAGAACGGTTTACTGCCATAGATCCATCGTTATTTAAATAATACCAGATATTTTTATCATAAAACCAGCCGGTCTTCATATCCCCATCCGGGTTTAAGTAATACCATGTTCCATTTCCAGTATCCACCCAGCCGGTCTTCATACAGCCATTTCCATCGAAATAATACCATTTTCCACCATACAGGAACCATCCCCTGGTACGGTTTCCTTCAGCGTTAAAGTAGTACCATATACCTCCCACCAGCTTCCAGGTATTGACTGCCAGAGTCCCATCCGGCATAACAAAGTTGTCTCCCTTTAGAGAACCTGCTACGCCGGGACCAGTACTGCTGCTCTGGGAAGTTGCTGCATGTTTTTTTTCTTTCTCCTCTTCCTCACTGTCATCTATATCCTGTTCCTGTGATGTAACAAATTCCCCTTCTTTTAAGTATTTTTTCTGTTCTGCTGTAACCGGGACCGCTTTTACCTGATAATAGTAGATCTTGTCCGGATCTGTCATGTACTCCTTTAAGCTGACAGAGTTATCTGTAACTGTCATCCGTTTTACCACTTTATCATTTCCATATAAAGTCAGGGTATAGCCCGGAGCATAGTCTACCTTCTTCCACACTGCCTTTTCTGAGTCAAGTGAACTCCAGCCTGCTAAAGCTGTGTCACCCAGAACAGTGACCGGCGTATAGTCCACTTTTACCTGCATGGTGGTATTATCCAGGGCTTTCGCCGATACAAAATCCGCCCCGGTCACACGGCATTTGGATCGTCCAAGGGACACAGGAAAATACTTTCCCTGTGCAGCATCCACCGTGATCTCCATCCGTACCTTTTTACCAGGTTTCCAGTTTTCATATTCTGTTTTGTAATAAATATCCCCAATGGATACCCCTGATCCGCTGATGGTGATCTGGGGCTGTGGTATTTCCTCCGGATCTCCAAAAGTGGTGTCAAATTTAATACTCATGGTCTCGATGATGCTGCTCTCTGCCCCATAAGCTGTATACATATGAAAGATTCCCCCCGGTAAAGACTGTAAGCTTCCTGTTCCAAGCAGCAGTCCTGTTCCGGCACAAAGGAGTATTTTTCTGATCATTTTCATATCCATTCCTCACATATCTTTACCTGTACCAGATCCCGTCCTCATTAACATAAAATCCATTGATATACTGGTTTTTTGCCATTTCACCTGAATCCGGCCAAAAATAATACCAATTCCCGTCAATCTGATACCAGCCGGTAGCCATAACTCCGTCAGCATCCAGGAAATAAGTTTTCCCTTCCCGGATCATCCAGCCGGTAAGCATAGCTCCCTGAAGGCTGTTGTCAAGTGTGTTTAAGTAATACCAGGAACCATTCTGTTCCAGCCAGCCGGTATATAAGGAGCCGTCTTCCCTGAAAAAGTAATAATCCGCCCCTATGATCTTCCAGCCTCCATAAGCCATGGTTCCCTGTGTATGCCCATTTTCCGTTAATGGCCAGAAATAATACCACTGTCCATTGATCTTTGCCCATCCGGCTGCCATTTCCCCGGTATCATACAGGTAATACCAGTCATTTGCCAGCTTCTGCCAGCCGGTGAGCATCGTGCCATTGACATCAAAATAATACCAGTATCCGTTGAGCGACTGCCATGCACCCCGGCATATAGAGCCATCCGGAAATCTGTAATTCCATATATTGTCTTTTTTTACCCAGCCTACTGTATCTGTGGTTCCGGGCTTTGCAGAAGGATTTTTTGATTGCTGTCCTTTACCATCTGATACATACCGGTCTGTAATGGAAAGCTCCCCGGATTCTATCCATTCACTTTTTCCACCATATTTTTTTTGGGAATCCGTTCCCGGTACCGTTCGCACCTTAAAGGTATACTCTCCTGTTTTTGTCATATATGGATAAAAATTATACTGGACTGCACTGGTCTGGGAGACGCTGTAAACTTTCGATTTTCCTCTGTAAAGCTGTACCTCGTAATAACCGGATGTGTTATCCGGCTTTTCCCATTTAGCCTGTCCCAGGCTTTTTTCATTCCACCAGGCATCTTCCGGAGCAGCATAGTCTCCTTTGATCCCTTTTACCCGCAGGGTAACTACCAGTTCATCTCCATCTCGTCTGGCAGACACAAATGTGCCTCCACTGATCTTTACATTCGCTTTTTTATAGCTGGAAACAAAATAATCTTCACTGACATCTTCCGGTTCCAGGGTGACTTTCATCTGAGGCTCTTCAGCAGCTTTCAGTTCATTGGAACTTTTATCCGTCCATTCGGCCTCGGAAACGCTGTATTTACCTCCACTTGCATCTACTGCCACTTCTCCATCTGAAACCGTGGTCGTTTCCAGTTTTATATCTGGAAGCTTGCTGCCTGCTTCCAGCTTGGATGTAACACGGATATTTACTGTTTTTATCTCTTTTGCTGCTGCAAAAGCATCTATCTTTCCCCACTGAAACAGCAAGACTCCCGAAAGAAGGAGCAGAAACATTTTATGTCTGTGTCTGAACTTTCTATCAGGTATTTTTGGATTTTGTTTCATTCTCTTTTTCCTCCGATGACGGCACATATCCTAAAAAATAAATGTAGATTTCTATGATCGCCTGATATAATTCTTCCGGCACTGCCGCTCCCAGCTGTAATCTGCTTAAAAGAGTTGCAAGGGAATCATCCTCATAAACAGGAACTCCTGATTTTCTGGCTGCTTCTGTGATCTTTTCTGCCATATATCCCATTCCGGAAGCAACGATCACCGGGGCAGTGTCCTTTTCCGGTGAATATTGAAGCGCAACTGCCTTTTGCTCTAATAGCCGCTCAAACGCTGACATTGATTCCATTCTCCTTTTTTCTTATCTTTGGGAAAACATCCAGAAGACGGTAATGAGCTTTTCTTTCCTGTACCTGCATCATTTTCACGCGCATCCCGTTTCTGGTACATATTTCCTGAAGCTTTGCCTGTATCTCTCCGGCACCGGCAGAAAGATTTTTAGGAACTCCCAATTCCATGGATATTTTATGATCCTGGAGATCTGCCAGAAGCTGGAAATCTCCCAATCCCCTGATCTCAAAGTCCACCAGAAGGCGTATTTTCCTGCCGCCATCTTTCTCTTCTTCTTTTTTCTCTGCATCCGGATCGATCCAAAATTCAGATACCGCCTCTTTTCCCTGATATTGAAAAGGAAGGATAAAATGATTGACAGGCATATATACGCTTTCGTTTACCAGCATCCCACGCATTAGCTGGTAAAAATCCTGTACCTGTTCCAGCCCGGCTTCTCCTTTTGCTCCTCTTTCCACAAGTGCGCCAAAGATATCTCCATAAATATTTCCTTTTTTTCCTTCTGAACCGGTAAGTACAGCATACAGTTCTTCAGGCTCTGTTTCAAAAAAACGTTTAAAATCCCTATTAGCTGCAATTTGTTCAAAAAGGCTCCTGAGAAGGACACTGCTTCCGTTTTCATAACGTGCCCCATAAAGGATCAGCTGGATCACGCTGCTTCTTACACTGCCATAATCATGGGTACGGGAAATATATTTTGAAAGAAAGGGGACCAGCTTCTGAAACAAAACCTGGGCATTTTCTTTCGTTTCCCCATTTTCTGCATTCCAGTCCAGCTGATCCAGAATCGATGCGTATTCCTGTCTTGCAGAGGTGTAAAGCATTCCTTTTATATCATCTGTCAGTTCCTGCATCTGTCCTAAAAGATGCTCGCCGCTGGAATAATTGTTGAATACCTGAAGGAATTTGAGGGCTGTTTCCTGCAGGCCTCTGTTTCCTTCCTGCTGCAAAAGAGTTCTCAGGTTTTCGAAGAAAGTACCGGAAAATTTTGTCTGTCCCTGCATTTTCAAAAAATCCAGCAGCTGGCCAGGATCTTCAAAACTGGCAGAATCCAGCAGCTGCTGCACCATTTTGCCCAGACCTTCATCACCTTTAGCGATAAAGGCTCCATCCCGGAACAGGATCCGGCCCAGGGAATCCTTTATTTCATTTTCCTGCCCCAGCTTCTGAAGAAAGTCAGTATAATTTCCATTATAATTGCGGACGCTGAAGCCACTTTCATTTTCCTGGTCACCAGCGGTACCGCTTTTCTGTCCATCTGCCCGCACTACACGAGATGGGTCAGAAGGATTCTGGATCTGGGAACTGTTCAGGGCGCTTTGCTGCTCCTGGCCTGTATGGACATTTCTATTATCTATATATGTAGAAGGATCTGTTACCTGTAATATATTAGACATGTTTTATTCCTTTTCTTTTTAATTCTATATATTATACTAATATGAGTTTATCCTGCATACTTCCATATGTTTATTTAGTCGTCGTTTTCCCGTTTTTTATAAATATAATTTTTCTTATATTTTCAAGAAAAAAGGCGATAATTTACATAGATTCAGTAAGCATGTGAGAATCACAGGATACTTTTGTGGTCCTGCCGTTTTATTTTAAGGTGAGGAGTAATTGTATGAAAATTCAAGATTCTATCCAGGAGCAAATACACATGGAACATGTATCAATGAGACAAAGCAACATTGCTTTGTCTGATAAAATTTCTGCAAAACCGGCTGATCTTGACCGAGCCAGTTTTGAATACACCGAAGGTATTTCGGCTGATGAAACACTTTTTGCACGATCTCTGGCTCACAGCATTACAGAAGATGTCTGCCGCGAGAAAGGCGTTTCCGTTGAAAAGGCTGCCCAACTGAAAAAACAGGTTGAGGAAGGAACCTACGAACCGGATCCCATGGCCATTGCAAGGGCCATGTATAATCTATGAGGGCGCCTGAAAGCCTGATCCCGGTATTAGAACAGCTGTGTACTGTATTAGAACAGTTATGCCAGGTTGAGGCTGATAAACTAACTGTTATTTCAGCTGATCATCCCGATCAGCTGGAATCTCTTTTAAATGATGAAAACATGCTTTTACTGCAGCTGCGCGGACTAGATAAAAAACGAAGTGATCTTCTTCGCAAGTCGGGTCTTGAGGGCCTTACTTTCCGCCAGATTTTGATGCAGGAGGACAGCGAGGAGGCTGTGGCACTTCTCTCTCCGATCCTGGAACGGTTATCCAGCCAGGCTGAAAAGCTGAAAAAGATAAAAGGTGGCACAGACCGTCTGATCCGGATCCGCATGAAGCAGTTAGAACAGCGCCTTTCCGGTGCGAAGCAGAGCGATCCTCATGTTTATGACAAATATGTCTGATAAAACTGTGGGGACTGCAGGATATTTATATTTTGGAGGTAATAATACTTTATGGTAAGAGCAACTTTTTCCGGTTTTAATACCGCTCTGTCCGCTCTCCAGGCCAACCAGAAACGTCTGGATATTACAGGACAGAATTTGTCAAATATGAATACTGCCGGATATACCAGGCAGCAGTTAGAGGCATCCAGCCTTAATTATACGAATCCTGTTTCCCATTATTCTAATGGGAATGAAACTGCAGTAGGCTTTGGGGTAAGCATGAACCGGGTCTCACAGATCAGAGATCCTTATCTGGATATCCAATACCGCAGCCAGTCTGCTGACTGCAGCTATACCAATCGTTTACAGACTGCCCTTAATTCCCTGTCAAAGGTACTGGACGAAACAACCATTTCCGGCATCCGTCAGGCATTTGATGATGTCCAGTCTACCCTTACAAGCATGCAAGATCCTGCAAAGGTATCCGATCCCATCTATGAAAGTGAGCTGCGAACTAAAATGCAGTCTGTATGTAATCTTTTTAACCAGGCATCCAGACAGATCACACAGGCCGAACAGAATGAATTTCAAAGGCTCACAGGGGAAGGCAGCAGTGAACAGGGCGATGTGCAGAAGATCAATGACATCCTCCGCCAGATCGGTGACCTGAACGTACAGATCAAACGTAACCAGGTTGCCGGTCATCCTTCTCTGGAACTGCAGGATGAACGTAATCTTCTCCTGGATGAGCTTTCCGGTTATATTCCTGTTGAAACCAGATATTACAAGGATGATGCCCATTCCGGGAATAACGCCTATGACTATGATGCAAATGGTGCTGTGATCGGCAAGAAAGATTGGCCTGATGACCTGGAAGTGAGCATGAATTATATTGATGCCCAGGGAAAGAGCCAGAAGCTGATCCTGGTAAACGGATCTGACCTTGGTGCTAACGGTCTCACAAAAAACTACGGTCAGTTAAGTGTGTTAAAAGGCGATCACCAGACAGCTGCTTCTGTTTCTGATCCTGCAAACATTTCCATCAAGTTTGAAAAAGCCCCCAGCTATAAAGGGAATGGACAGGCAGCTGCAGATGTATACGCAGAGTCAAAAGGGATCCATTTTGAAGGCGGCTCTCTTCAGGCAAGCCTGGATATGCTCCAGAAAACAGGTACCGGCAATGTGATAAATGGATCTACTGCTGTGGATGATGTCCGTGGATACCAGTATTACTCAGAAAAACTGAATCAGTTAGCTTCCACTTTCGCAAAATCCATGAATGACATCAACAATGGCAAAAACCACACGGATCAGAATCTTTTATCTAATTCCACCGATGACTCAACAACTGGTATAACAGCCGGAAATATCGGTATCAGCAAAGGCTGGACCAGTGGAACGGTCCATATTTCTACAGACGGCACCAACCGCACAGATACAGTCCTTGATATGATCGCAGCTATGAAGGATACCAAGAAATTGAATGGAAAGACATTTGCTGATTATATGAATAACCTTTCCACCCAGCTGGCATCTGATTCCAGTTCCAACCAGACTGCATTAAAGACGGGCACAACTGTTTTAAACAGTATCCAGGACTCCAGAGAATCTCTTTCCGGTGTCAGCCTGGATGAAGAAGCAACCAATATGATGGCCTACGTTTCAGCCTATAATGCTGCTTCCCGTCTGATGACTGCCCTTGATGAAGTGTTGAATACCCTGATCAGTAATACTGGTGCATAAATATAAGGAGGATTAATAAATTATGAGAGTTGTACGTTCATCTGTTTACCGCAGGTATACTTCTTCTTTAAATGATCTTCAAAGCAATCTGAACAAAAGCATGAACAAGGTTTCTACCGGCGCTGCTTATGAAACAGCTGCTGATAATCCTCTTGCTTATTATCAGGGAAAGAAAATGGATCATTTATATCAGGATGCAAAGAGTAAAAGTTCTATTTTAGGTGATATTAAAAACCGTCTGTACCAACAGGAGCAGGGTGCAAGGGATATCCAGAAAACTTTAAGCAACAGTAAGACTTCCATGCAGTATGTGCTGGATTCCTCCCATAACAGCTCAAAAACTTCTGTCCAGACAAAAAGAGATGCTCTTCTTCAGGATGTGCAGAGCATGGTCAGCAATCTGAACAGCCAGTATCAGGATTTCTATGTTTACGGCGGAAATGATATTACAACAGCTCCGTTTTCTCTAAGCGGAGATGGAAAAACCCTTACTTATACCCATAAGTATTCAGACGGTACCACAAAGACGGTCAATATGACCATGGCATATGATAAAAATACAAATACTTACAGTTATGATTTAGGCCCTAACCCTGATGATGCCCTGAACAACCTTGTGACAGCTATGAGAGAACAAGGCCGGGTAGATATCGGTTATGGCGATATTTCCAACCGCCAGTCTCTTTTAGATACCTATACAGGAGGACTGAATATGCTTACGGGGCTTACTTCAGATTCCTTAAATGCCATGTCTGATGCGGATGCAAAGAAAGCGGTCAAAGCTGCCCTGGAAACCACTCCTGTGGCACTTCTCAGCCGTTCGGTTATGGCCTGTGATAATTATATCAGTGATACTACAACCGTTGATCAATTTACAGATACTATGGGCAGTGTACTTAAGGATGCAGCTAATACAGAGCATACCATCAGCACCGTTTACAGCGACCTTGGCAATAAATATTCCCTGGTAGAAACTACAAAAACCCGTCTTGATACTTTAAGCGACAACCTGACAGAGGAATACAAAGACATTCTCGGAGCTGATCCTTATGAGGCCATCACAGAAATGTACTCTTACCAGTACTCCTATTCTGCTGCTTTAAAAATGGGGTCAAACCTGATGCAGTCATCTCTTTTTGATTTTATAAAATGATACCGATACATTGTTTACAAAAAACAAGCAAAAAATAACTTTCTATTTTCAGGTCTGAAGAAGGTGAAAATGTATGAAACCTGTGATTGAAGCAAATTTTAAACCTTTTGAATCTGTCCGTTTCCGTCAAAATGCCAGGCTGGTTTCAAAGGACCAGCTGGCAGCAAGACAGCATCAGGCTATTTCCCAATACCGCCTGAAAGCACGCCAGGCTCAAAATTACGGGATCAGTTTTCCGGAAAGCATGACCTGTATCCAGGAGATCAGACAAGCTTTTGATCTCCAGGATACTGTGCAAAGAGTACATGGCGCAGCAAACGTCTCTGGATCAGGAAACAGCTTTGGTGATCCATTTTCTGGAAGCCCTGACAATAATGGGTTGTATACCCTTCAGAGAGGTGAATTTGAATTTCGTGTGGCATCTGGCGATCTGGAATACATACCAGCCCTGGAAATGACCATCATAACCTCTTACCCTGAAGTAGAATTTATATATACCGGCACCCCCAATTATGTTCCACCAAAAAAAGAGCCGGATTCCCCTGCTCTTAATATTACCATATAAAAACTGATCCCCGGAGGCTTATACAAGCATGAAGATTGATACAAAATATTACGGCGAGATGGATTATACGAAAGACGAGCTGGTTGTATTTCCAGATGGTTTATTTGGTTTTTCCCAGTACCATGACTATCTTCCCCTCTCTATGGAGGAAGATGACAGCTCCCTGCTGATATTGCAGTCTGTAGACGAACCTTATGTAGCCTTTTTTCTCATCGATGCAGCAGCACTCTTTCCTTCTTATTCACCGGTTCTTCTACCGGAAGAATTATCCTTTCTGGAAGTAAATTCCAGTGATGAATTGTCTTATTATGCCATATGTACTGTAAAGAAGGATTATCTGGATGGAACCGTCAACTTGAAATGTCCTCTTGCCATTAATCCGGATACCCGCAAAGGGATCCAGGTGATCTTATCCAACGCTGACTATAATTACCGCCATACCTTACGTTCTCTTCTTGGTAAAGAGATAAAGGAACAGGACACTAAAAAGGAGATAAATAGCCATGCTGATACTGAAACGTAAAAAAAATGACAGTATCCTGATCGGGAATGACATACGCATCACTGTACTTGACTGCGACAATGGATCTGTCAGCCTGGCTATAAATGCCCCGAAGCATATTTCTATTTTGCGGGAAGAATTGACAGAAGCAGAACGCAGCAACCTGGATGCCTTATTATCTGATACAGATTCACTGCGCTCTATTGAAAAAGGACTGAATTCTTATATGAAGAAATAGACCATAAGCTTAGTGACCCGCAAACGGGTGAATACTGATAAAATGACTCTTATCTGCTAAACCAAATATCATATAGCTCTTTCAGCTGCCGGCGTACGAGAGAAAAAAACTCTCTCAGACGCCGGTAAAATAATGCTCTTTTTTCCATGCGGTTTTCCCATTCTTCTTCTTTCAATATGTCTGATCTAAGATCCAGCGCCTGTTCATCTGTTTCCGGCCCAAATTTCCCAGTCATGCCATAGAATACATTTTTCTCCAGTATATCAAATACCTGGAGTTCTTCTTCCTCTGTCTCCATGCTGGCACATTCTTCCCGTGTTCCAAACCACATATAGCTTAAATGCAGAAGCTTCTGCGCCAGTATATTTACTTTAAATTCCTTTAACCGGTTCTCAAGATCCTGAAGCTGGTTTTCTGCTGCTGTTTTTCTGTAAAATACATATAAGTCTGCCAGGTGGCGTATCTGCAGATGTCCTGTTACATATAGGTAAGAAGACTGCACCATAAGGTATACCAGCTGGTCTATGGCATTCCATTCATAAATGTAGTTTTCATTTTCTTTCAGGAAAGCACGCTGGATCAGCTTTTCCATCCCCCTCTGGTATACCTGGGTTTTAAAAGGAAAGGTATCATAGATTTCAACAGAAAAGCGGCCTGGTATACGCATCTTTTCACCCACTCCCGGATAGAGCGTATCCGTTTCGTAGCCTATATTGACCAGATAGCCTTTTGCAAAAAGATAATCTTCCGGGTCAAGAAAAAAAAGCTTCAGAGAGCTTTCCCCCGCCATTTCCTCTCTTGGATACAGCTGTCTGCGGCTGCTGGAGGAAAGGACAAGTACCGGGATTTTTTTTAATTCCAGAAGGACCAGTATCTCCCGTTCTCCTTCTGTGCAGCTTTCGTTGAATTTCAGAATATCACTGTAGCGCTCATAAAAGCGTGTTTTCCACCGTTCCGGTATTTTTTCATTATTTCCAAGGATTGCAAGATAGATCAGGTTTGAAATTTTATTATAATCTGCAACCCGGAACAGCTTTTCCCAGTCCAGATTTCCATGAAGCGGCTTTAAATCATCCTGGCGCATAACAAATGCAGCCATATTTACCAGTATGCGGCCTTCATAAAAGTTTTGATTTTCCATTTAACTTCACCTGTTTTTTGATATTCTTCTGTTAAGTCCCCCATCGATCCTGCGTATCTTATCTAAAAGCTTTTCTGTGCGGCAACGCAGATCCTCAATACGCTTCTCCAGCATTTTTTCCTGCTCTGTCTTTCCCTGAAAACAGCTTTTTACATTCTTTAATGGACCTTTAGCCAGATCTCGTAGATACCGGGCCTGAAGGCTGTTTCCCGCAGTCTGCAGGATGATCTGTTCTTCACAGTCTGCATGGCGCTGCAGCTGTTCTCCCCTCATATCTAAAAGAAGAGAGGCGGAGACTGTGTCGCCTCGCTCCACTGCCTCCGCCAGTTCTTCCGTCAGACTACAAACTTCTCTTAATATATTATATCTCCTTTGAAGATATATCACAATTGTTTCCAAGTCTGCACTCATATATTCTCCTTTAACCGAAAACACTTCGTTCTCTCACAATGTGCTGATCACCGGAAATCTTTCCCGCCTGGTTAAATGCATCTCTTAATTCAGAAAGTATGTGGCTGATCCTTGGAAGCTCTTCTGCCCTGCGTTCCCTTCCTGCTTTAACACGGCTGATATCATAGATCAGGTACTCATAGATACGTTTCAGATCCTTGCTGATGGGATACTGCATATCCAGTATCTGTATTAAATACCGGACGATCCGTCCTGTTCTTTCGAGACATTCTTCAAAAGTCTCATATTTTTTATCCTCAAGTGCGATCTGTGCCATTTTCAGACGCTTCACTGCTTCGTCATACAATAAAAGCAACAACTCCAGATTGCTCATAGAATAGATCGTACTTTCCTTGTACTGCTTAAACTTTTCATACATGTTTCCTTACCCCCATCAGCCACCTAACTGTGACAGGTAGCTGGACTGTGAATTCATCTGATTGATCAGCCTTTCCATCTGCGTAAACTGGCTGATATAACGGTCCTGCTCAGTTGACAGCTGGGACTGCAGGTTTGTGATGGTTTCCTGCATATCCTTTAATTCTTTATAAATACTGTTGTTAGTCAGGGTCAGGCTTAGTTTTTCAGATCCTGCCTCTTCAATAAGCACACCATAGGAATTTCCATTCCTGCTTGCATATCTGGTGGCATAAGTAGAAAGAGTACTGTCTATGGTGTTTACAATACCATGCGTGCCTGTGAACAGGTCTGATACCTTTTCCGGATCACTGTCCATGGCAGTTTTAAACTTTTCTTCATCAAATACGATCTTTCCACCTGCTGTGTAATCATCTGAGAAGGAAATTCCGATCTTTTCAAGATCGTCATAAGAAACACCGTTTATCATCATTGAAGAGAAAATACCCTGGGTAGCATTGTCCAGATCTTTTAAAGCGCTGCTGTTGTACAGAATACCCTCTTTTGCCTTATCCTCCCAGTTTTTAATGGAGGTTTCATTCATTTCATTTTTCTGGTCATCTGTCAGAGGCTTATAATTACTGTCCGGCTTGGTTGTTGCCTGGGTGCGGACCTCATCGATCATGGCATTATAAGCTTCAATGAATTTCTTTACAGTCTCTGTCACCTTTTCTGTATCTGCTGAAGCAGTAAAGCTGACGCCTCCTTCAGCAGTGGCAGAGCCTGTATTAAATGTATTAGTGGCTCTAATATCCAGACCGTCAATGGAGAAGGTATTGCTGCTGCTGGTAATGGTGGTCTTTACACCATTATAGAGAATACTCATCTCACCGTCTGTGCCATCTTGGCTTACCCCGCCGAAAATGAGATTTGCTGCATCATCTTCCGCACCAAGGCTGATCTCACGGCCCTCACCTTTTTCATTGGAAGAAAGAACAAATTTATTTTCCCTGCCCAGATAGGTGGCAGTTACTCCTGCATCTTTATTATTATTGATCGCAGTAAGCAGTTCGCTAACTGTAGTATCAACAGTAATGCCTTCTATTTTTGTACCATTGACTGTAAAGTTCTCTAATGCATTGTTTAAGTCTTCTTTTGTCTTGTACTTTTCCAGTCCCAGCTTGCCCCTGTTCTCCCACAGGCTGCTTCCTGTACTGATCTTGTTTGACTGGGTAGATGTGATACCCAGGGCATTCTGAAGTTCCTTTGAGTCTGCGGATATCTGTAATGTCTGTTTGTTGTCTTTTGCAGTGCTGTCTGTTGCAGTGTTGTCTTTTGGAATAGTAAACGTCAGTCTGTGTTCATCATCCTCACCTACAGTAACCTTTCCTGAACCGAAGGCTTTATTCAGTTTTGTCTGTAAGCTAGTCTTAAAATCTGAAAATTCTTTTATCTCTTCCTTATCGCCGATCAGTTCAATATTCTTTGTCTGTCCGCCATAAGAAACAGAAATTGATTTTCCCTTAAGATAGCTGGAAAGGGACTGCTTTGTTATAGCTGCAGCCTCGAATGAAGATGTATGGTCGTTAAATTCCTTAAGTGAAATGCCGTTATCTATATCATCCTGATTCATTTTTTTGTCGGAATTAAAGCCAAGACTCTTTAAAGCAGATGATGTTCCCCTGATCACACAGCTTTTTCCTTTATCGGTAATATTTGGTGTCTGACTGATCTGGATCTGAGCACCACTCAGTTCAAATTTAATACCGCTCTTTCCATCTTTTCCGAGAAATCCTTGGGAATCAAGGGCTTCATTCAGCTGGTTTACTATATCTTTAGAACTAGCTGTATAATCAATGGTGACTGTCTCTGTTTTTCCACCGTCCAGCTTTTTTTCATAACTGGTGGGGAACGTAAAGGTTGCCTCCTCTGTGAATTTCTTATCTGTAATACTGTAGGTTCCAAATGTCAGCTTCGTTCCGGAAAGATTGGAGGTCTTTACTTCTTTATTTTTAAAATCAGACGCGCTGATGCCGCCTAAGGTAATAGGTGAAGCTCCTTTTTCGCCGGAGATCAATGTGGCAGATGTTGCTAATTGGTTTACCCCCAGAACTGATACCCTGGATGCAGTGTCTGCATTTCCTGTCGCTGATATATATTTTGTATAGGCAGGATCTCCCTGTGCACTGACCTGGTTTTTTGCAAAGAAATCACTGTTTTTTAAGCTCTTTGTTGCTGAATAGCTAAGGTAATTGTCCTGAAGATCTATGATCTTATTGCTGATAGAACGATATGCATCCCGCTTCCATTCCAGTTTAGTCATAGCCTGCTTCTTGGCTGTGATCTTGGATGTTGTTCTTGCTGTCATCTGTTCGATCAGTGCATCCCTGTCAATACCGGAAGCTAAACCACCAAATCCTCTTAAAGCTGTATTTCCAAGACTGCTGCTTGTACTTGATACACTTGACATATCTGCTGCTCCTTTCAGTCATGTGATGTCGCGGAGTACATAAAATGCGCCGCTTCTGTATACTTTATCCCTGTGATCCTATAGATTCTATATAAATATTTCGGCGCAGCATGAAAATTTATAAGATATGGCGTGGACGTTCTTTTACATCCATACAGGCTCTTATGGACTGGCTTATAACAGCCACACGGAATTTATTGTGGTAATAAGTTAACAGCATCGGAACTGCCGTATTATCTGCTACAATATATTTTGGAGGCAGCCTGGTAAGCATCAGCGCTTTTACATCTGCCTGACAGCGGCTGCAGGTACAGGTGCCATTGCTTTTTAAGGCGTCAAGGATCAGTTCCGGAGTAAGGATCTCCTCCATAATGTTTACGACCCGGTAACCTGGACCATCTTCCTGCTTCTGCTCTTCCTGAGATCCCGGCTCTTCCTGAGATCCCGGCTCTTTAGTTTTTTCCTGTACAGGTGTCCCGACCTTTATTTGGGGCTGCTCTTCGGGCTGCTCTGGCTGTTCCTGCGTTTGTTTTGTCTGCTCCTGGGGCTGTTCTGGCTGTTCTTCCTGCTCCCGGGACTGTTCTGCCTGCTCTTCTGCATGTTTTTCTTCCTGTTCTTTTTCCAGCTCACGGATCAGATTCTTCTGGATCTCTTCTGACAGCTTTCCTTCTTCTCTTGGATCAACTACAGTCACATTAGCGGAAGGCACTCTTACCGGTTCTTCAGCAGCTGATCCTTCCTGCTGTGTTTCACCGGAAGCTGAAGAAGACGGCTGTGTTTCGCCAGAAGACGCAACTGGCGGCTGTGAACCTGTGATGAGGTTCAGCACATGTGAGGTTTTATTTGTTTTTTTTGCCATATTATTTCTCCCTGAAACCTATGATCTTTTCTACCTCATCTAAAAACTTTCCATAGTCCTTTACAGCTGATGCTCTCGGACTGTACTCAAAAATACTTTCTCCATGGGCCGGTGCTTCTGCAATAGCCACTCCGGACCTTATTTTTGTGTCAAATACCCGGGTTTCCAGCTGCGCGGCCAGCTGCCCGGCCATTTCCAATACATCCCTGCAAAGACATGTTCTTGAATTAAAGCGGTTTAGCAGGATACCCATGATCTTAAGGCCGGGATTGATCTGTATGCGGACAGATTCTACTGTTTCCTTTAACTGTGACAGACCAACCAGACTGAGGATATCCGATGCCATTGGTATAATAAGATAATCAGAAACTGCATATGCGTTAACTGTGAGAAGATTTAAGGCAGGGGGTGTATCGATCACAATATAGTCATAAAAATCCATTACCGGCTTTAAAACATTTTTTAAAATAGATTCTTTTTCTTCTCCCGGATTATACTCCAGACCACTGCTGCTTAATGTAATATCAGAAGGAAGGATATCGATCCCTTCTGTGCGGCTGATAGCCTTTTGTATGGATATATCTCCTTTTAATACATCCAGTATGGTAGATCCTCCTTCGGTATCCAGACCAAGGCAGAATCCAAGATTTCCCTGTGGATCCAGGTCTATACACAGAACTTTTTTACCTGCCATTGAAAATCCTGCCGCCAGCGCTGCTGATGTTGTGGTCTTTCCCACACCGCCTTTTTGATTTGAAACCGTAATGACCATTTATGTATCTCCTTTTATCCTCTTTTCTGCATACAATGACACAGGTGCCAGCCGTTTTTCTGACACCATGATATCAGAAAAATACACTGTATTATTCGCCAAGGCGTTCCATGGATTCCTCTACCTGTTTTACCAGCTCCTGGATTTCCTGATATACAGCTGCTGACTCATTTGCCATACGGCCGATCTCATCTGCCACGACCCCGAAGCCTACACCTGCTTTTCCTGCGCGTCCTGCTTCAATGGCTGCATTCAGGGAAAGCATTTTTTCCATTGTGGCTGTCTGCTCCAGTCCTTTTGCCTTATATTTGATCTGTCCTACTGCATCCCGTACTTTCTTTTCCTCTTTTGCAAATGCTTCTACGCTGTCTGCATTGCTCTTCCGGTAATAAAGGGCATTAGCCCACAGATTCAGCATCTCAGCTAAAAGCTGTCCACTGGCACTTACTACTTCCTGGCTCGGGGCTGAATCACCCGGGTAATCTCCAAGGACGATACCTCCGATCACTGTACCTGCACGGAATCCTCCTACTGTAAGATCCTGGGTAAACTCACGCAGTTCATTGTGTTTTCCACTGGTATAACGGCTGTAAAAACTGGTAAAGGAGCTTCCTCTTATAATATATTTTCCCTTCATATCCACTACTGCTGCTGTCATGCCTGTAGCCGTTAAAAACAAATCCTGGATCCTCTGAAGCTCTTTCATATCCAGGATCTGACGGATATCCAGATTTTCTGTACTTTCATCTTTTGTAACGGTATCCATATAGGAAGTTTTCCCTGATACAGCTGATCCTGTTGCCACTTTAGAAGCTGTAACTTCATTTTTGGCTCCATTCTGGATCCACTGGGCCAGCTTGCGGTCTGTTTCCCGGATATGCTTAACCAGCACGCTTACCATATAGTTGATCTCGCCAAGGGAATTGATCGTCGGGCCTTCCTGCTCCAGCTTTATAATGGCATCACCCAGTTTCTGTTTATACCATTCATGAAATTTATGATGTTCTGTATATTCCGGATATTTTGACTGCTTCTGGAGATCCTCCTCATCTGAAAAGTGTTTCGTTACATATTCAACAAGAAATTCTCCCAGACTTGAAAGATTTTCTCTTCCCTTTCCCTTTGAGCATGCATCCAGAAGGGTATTGACTTCGTCAAAAATCTTCCTGTGCTCACTGTCGATCAGTTCATTTCCTGTTACAAGATCTTGTGTTAATACATATTTTTCCATCCTTAGAGTCCTCCTTACTGCTGACTGTGCTGTTTTTTAAAACGGGCAAGCAATTCATCCATTACTGTGATCAGATGCCCGATCTCCGGCTTGGAAAGCTGTTCGTCTGCACCTAATTCTTTCCCCTTCTGCCTCATCTGCTCATTGATCAGGGACGAGAAGATGATAACCGGGATTTTCTTTAAATGTTCGTCATCCTTGATCAGCTTTGTAAGCCTGTGGCCATCCATTTCCGGCATTTCGATATCTGTAATGACCAGATTGACCTTATCATACAGATCAGAATCATTATGTATTTGTGAAAGATAATCCCATGCCTCCTGACCATTGGAAAAATTCTTTATATTGGTAAATCCGGCTCTTTCCAGGGAATCATCGATCATTTTACTTAAAAGAATGGAATCTTCCGCGATCACAATAGGACTGTTGCAGATAGGACGGTCTCCCATCTTATCTACATCTGTCACCTGTATGGTTGTTTCCGGTGCGATCTCTGCCACGATCTTTTCAAAATCCAGGATGATCACCAGCTCTTTTCCGCACTGGGCAATACCGGTAGCAACACTGTCATCTCCATTTGCAATGGTCTTATCTGGCTTCTGTATGTCTTTCCATGAGATCCTACTGATACCTTCGATGCTGTCTACCCGGAAAGCAACGGTCATTTTATTAAAATTTGTTACAATAAACAAATCTCTTGGCCCATTTTCCCGATCATTTCCTGTAAGATATTTTGCCAGGTTGATCACTGTGATCAGCTCATCCCTTGGTTTAAAGATACCTTCTACTGCCGGGTTTGCATGAGGCATCGGTTTTACCTTTTCACTCATGATGATCTCTTGGACTTTTGCTACATTAATGCCATAAAATTCGCCCATAACTGTGAATTTCATTACTTCGATCTCGTTTGTTCCTGATTCTAAAAGAATCCCTTCTTTTTCATTTTTGACCATGATCTTCTCTCCTTTTTTCTGTAAACAGGCATGTCACAGATGGTGACACCACCACAAATGAAAGCCCTGGCTATAGATGGCGTTCCGGTCGTCCCACTGTACGCACGATCACATCGCCTGTTGCAAGATCTAAAAGCATGGTACGGGCATAATTTCCTCCTGTATCCTCTGCTGCGATACAGATTCCTTCCTGGGCCATGACTTTTTTTACACTTTCTGCATTTCTCTGCCCGATATTTCCAAAGCTGCTGTTTCCGCTGATCTCAAACATCTTGGCTCCCCCTGCGATCTTAACTACCATCCGGCTTTTTACCATACCGAATATTTTCAGCTTTCTGAGGGTTTCCCTGATGCCGCTGTCTGCAAATTTAAATGGATTGGAATCCTTTCCTTCAAACTGTGCCGGAAGCATGATGTGCAGAAGTGCTCCCAGACGGGTAACCGGATCATAAAAGGTTATCCCGATACAGGAACCCAAAGCATAGGTTATGATCCTTCCTTCCCCTCGTGAAAACTTCATATCACCGATTCCTACTTTTAATTCTGTGCCTCCGATCATTATGAAACTCCCAACCTCTCTAAAATATCGTTTAGAGAACGAATATCCGGCAGCATGAGCAGCCAGTCAGAAAGTGCTTTTCCGCCGATCACAAAATCTGCATTGCAATACATCAGTTTATCTGTTTCATATCCATACTCAGCAATAGGTACCATTAAGATCCCACCCAGCATGTTGATGGTAGCACTTGGAACAGACAGTTCCACCTCTACATTTACAAGTTGTGAAAAAGCATTTATATAAGAACAGATAATGATGTTTCCTACTTCTACCAGTGCTGATCTGGCCATTTCGTCCATATCCAGAAAGGACTTATAACGGCTTCCAAGCAGTTTTTCCAATACCTCATTTGCAAAATCCAGGTCGAAAAGGAACAGCATCAACCCCTCAATATCACCTGACATTTTTACAAGAGCTGCTGCAACAAGCTCCTCCGCATCACCGATCCGGTTCATGGCATCATTGTATCCCAGGATATTCACAGATGGGATCGAGATCCGGACTTCTTTCTGCAGAAGCTTGGAAAGAGCAGTTGCTGCATGACTGGTACCGATACTGCCGATCTCCCGCATTACATCCAGAGCCTGCAGGTCCATATCTTCATATCGCTTTATTTCCATTTTTTACCTTATCCTCTCAGTGAATTGATCGTTCCCTCTATATCATCTGATGTAGTGATCATTTTTACAGCATAGGAAAAGGCTCTCTGGCATTCGATCACATGGACCATTTCTTTTGCCATATCGGTGCCTGAATTCTCCAGTGCCCCCTTTTGCAGGACCGCATCTGATTTTAAAGAAGCTTCCATTTCATCCTGTACTTTATATTCATTATCTCCTACGCTTAAGAGACGGCTGGGATTTGAAAATGTGTATACACTTACCTTAGGAAGGTCAGTATCATCCTCTGTGCTGTCTGTATCATCTGTATCGTAGTCATCGTCTTCTGACTCTGATTCCTCCTGCAGCTTTTCTACATCTGTTACTTCCAGCTTAAGAGGCTGCCGGTTTTGGTCCAGCACCAGCTTTCCATCTTCTGTTGTAAGATAAAATCCATCTTCACGTTCTCCCCTGTGAAAATGACCGTTTCTTGTATAGGTGATCTCACCTGATGCAGGATCCTGTATCATAAAAAATGCATTAGGCTCCATAATTGCATAATCATATTCTTTTCCGGTCTGAGTAGCACCGGCTGTACTAAAATCCGTCCAGGTACGCTCCAATCTGGCTCCTGAACCTGTCTGCAGCTCTGTCTGGGCATTTTCAGAATCATTAAGATTATAGTGGATCAGTTCAGAAAAAGCCGCTGTTTTAGGTTTAAAGCCTGTATTGTTGATATTGGCCAGGTTATTGGATACAACTGACAGTTTTTTTGTAAACTGTCCGGCTCCTGCTGCTCCTGTATAAAATGACATATTCATTTCTTTATCCTCCTTACAGCTTACCGACATCTGACACAGACTTACTCATGATTTGATCATACATTCTCAGTGACTGGGCTGCGCTTTGAAGCGCTCTCTGGGATGACATCATAGCTGTCATCTGCTCCACCATGTCTACATTGGATTTTTCCAGCATTTTCCATTGAACGGTTGTATCTGCAGGCGTTGTTTCTGCCTGTGCAGTAGAGAAAAGTCCATTATCCTCTGCATGAAGCTGCCCCTGATCTGGAAAATCCACTACTTTCAAAGTTCCATAATCCTCTATGGTAACTTCCTGGCTGCCGCTTTCTTCACCATCAGACTGATTTGTAATAGCAGCAGTAATGTGTCCTTTGGAATCAACTGTAAAGTTCTCATTTTTGATCTGGACAGGCTGTCCTTCTTTGTTTAAGACTCTTCCTGCCTGGTTTAAAACCAGATATCCATCTTTATCTACTGAAAATGAACCATTCCTTGTATACCGGATGCCCTGTGATGTCTGGATGCAGAAAAAGCCATTTCCATTTAAGGCAAAGTCATAGATCCCATCTGTCTGTTCCAGACCGCCCTGGTTATAATTGGTATAAACCTGCTTTGCTGTCTTTATTTTTGAAACAGTTGCCAGCTGGGTTGGATTTTCTTTGCTATACTGTCCTGTACGATAAAGCATTTCTTCCTTGAAAGTACTGCTTACCATTGTTTCATTTTTATATCCAGGAGTCTGGATATTCACCATATTATTGCTGATGGTATTTAAGTTCCTGCTCTGGGTCAGCATGCCTGACGCCAGATTATAAAATCCCTGATACATCTGACTTTATCCCCTTTCCATCTTTTGTTTCTATAAAATGGCGCAGCTTACGCAAGGCGATCGTGTGGATCTGGGATGCTCTGGGCTGGCTGACACCTATGACCCGGCCCACCTGTTCCATTTTCAACCCTTCCATATAATGCAGTGCCAGTGTTTTCTGCTCTTTTTCATTTAGCTGGGCTATGCCTTCCGCCAGCACCCGCATATCCTCTTCCCACAAGCATGCCTCCTCAGGCTGTACCTGGGTATCGTTGTTTGTGATCTGGACTCCATTGGATGTATTCTGGTTTTCCAGTAAAAAATCAAGAGACTGGATATTTCTCCTGTTTTTCATGGAAATGATCCTCTGGCAGCGTTTTTTTTCTATTCCAAGATGCTTGGCCAGTTCATCAACTGTTGGTATTCTTCCTAATTCCCGCTTCATGTCCTCGCATGCAGATTCTATAATACCCAACTGCTTGTAAAATCCCCGGGGCATCCACTCCTGTTTTCTTACATAATCCAGCATTGCTCCTCTTACCCGCGTTGTAATGTAAGTGGAAAACTTAATGTTTTTATCCGGATCATACATATCGATCCCTTTTATGATCGCCACCACACCCTCATTTACTGCATCTTCCATCTGCATAGTGGTAGAATAAAGATCGTATAACTTTGCTGCCATGGTTCTTGCTATGTACAGATACCTCATGGTGATCTCTTTCTTTATTTCTAGATCTTTCGTTTCTTTATAAAGCGCAAATAACTCCTTTTCTGCTTTTTCTTGATTTTCTACCATAACTTTTTCACTCCTGTTATCTGCTGTTTATATCATTTGACCGTACACTTATGATCCTTTTTTCATTGTACTTATATTTCCAATTGACTGGATCTGCACATTATTTGCGATCTCATTAAATGAAAGCACCCTGATATTAGGATAAAAGGGTTCTACCAGATGGTAAAAATGAATCCTCATAACCTGTGAAGTCAGAATCACCGGGTTCTGTGATAAACCACTGAACTTTTTTATCTGCTCTGCCAGCTGCCGGATGACATGCTGGAGCATTTCCGGGTTTAATGCCAGATATAAGCCATTTTCCCCTTTTGACAAGGATGCGACCATTTCCCGTTCCAGCTGGGCATCCAGTGTGATGACTTTCATGCATCCATCTGTACAGTACATGCGGGTAATGGTACGTTTAAGAGCTGTCCTGATCTTTTCTACTGTCTGGTCCAGCTCTCTTGGAGGAAGACCTGTTTCTGAAGCTGTCTGCATCAGATTCTCTACAATGGTCTCCAGGTCGCGGATCGGGATTCCTTCTTTTAGAAGGTTTGTAAGAACTCTCTGGAAATAACTGTAGCTGATCATCTGTGGTATTGCCTCTTCCACCAGTTCAGGAGCTGTTTTTTTGAGATTTTCCGTAAGCCTTACCACTTCCTGTCTTGTAAGCAGTTCGTATGAATGCTGCCGGATGACTTCTGAAAGATGCATGAGCAATACAGACAGAGGATCAATGACCGTATAACCATATAATTCAGCTCGATCTCTGTTTTCAGGCTTGATCCACCTGCTGGGTATACCGTATGCCGGTTCAATGGCCTCAATACCTTCAATTTCTTCTTCCACCTTCTCTGGTTCCAGAGCAAGGAAATAATCAATCAGGATCTCTCCTCCTGCAATTTCTTCTCCTTTTATGCGGATACTATACTGACTTGGTCCCAGGGAAGAACTGTCCCGGAGCCGGATGGATGGGATCACAAATCCCATATCCTGGGCATATTGGCGGCGGAATATAACGATCCTGCTGATCAGCCTTCCGCCTACTGACTCATCTGCCAGAGGGATTAGACTATAACCAAACTCGATCTCCACTGGCTCCAGTGTAAGAAGGCTGTATACATTATTTACATCTTTAAAATATTCTTCCTCACTTACTTCCTCTTTTGCAGCAGCTGCCTGAGCCTGTGGGGAATCCTGAAGCTGGGTAGAAGGAGCCATTGCCATTTCTGCCAATGCCTGTGGCTCTTTTTTTATCTTTCCGGAAAGATAAAATCCGCTTCCCATAAGACATGCAGCCACAACCAGAGTCCTTACTGCCGGCATTCCAGGTATCACAGCCATAACCGCCACTGCTGCACCACTAACGATCATAGCATGAGGCTGGGCCAGAAACTGCTTTGATACATCTTCATTTAAGCTGCCTTCTGAAACAGCTCTTGTAACGATCATTCCTGTTGCAGTAGAAATAAGAAGAGCTGGTATCTGGGATACCAGACCATCACCTACTGTCGCAATGGAATAGGTACTCAGTACCGCTGAGATGCTGCTGCCGGACTGTACAATACCGATGATACTGCCGCCGATCAGATTAATGGCAGTTGTGATAAGTGACATAACTGCATCGCCCTTTACAATCTTAGTCGCACCATCCATTGCACCATAAAAATCTGCTTCTCTCTGAACCTTGGCACGCCGTTCCTTTGCCTGTGTTTCATTGATCAGGCCAGAACTAAGGTCTGCATCAATAGCCATCTGTTTTCCCGGCATGGCATCCAGATTAAATCTGGCTGCCACCTCTGCCACTCGTTCTGCACCTTTTGTGATAACAATAAACTGCATCAACACGATGATCAGGAAGATGATCAGACCTACTACTACGTTTCCTCTTAAAACGAAATCACCAAAGGCAGCAATGACACGGCCTGATGAACCTCCCTGAGAAAGGATATTTCTCGTGGTTGAAACATTGATACCCAGACGGAACAGCGTGGTAATAAGCAAAAGAGAGGGGAATATGGAGAATTCCAATGGCTCCCGAATGGTCATGGTTATTACCAGGATCATCATGGAAAGGGACATATTCAATATGATCGCCACATCCACCAGTCCCGCCGGAAGGGGAATGATCAAAAGCAATATGATCGTGATCACAAACATAACCACTGAGTAACTCAATAACCGTTTCATTCGTCCATTAATCTCCAACTATTATTTTTTATCTTTATTTTTCCCGTTGTCCTGTTTATACAGATATACCAGGATTTCCGCTACTGCTGTATAAAATTCTGAGGGGATCGGCCTGTCCAGTTCACAGGAATTGTACATAGCCCGTGCAAGTGGTTTATTTTCAATGGTATAAACATTGTTTTCCTCCCCCACCTTTACGATTCTTAACGCCAGTTCATCTAATCCCTTGGCAAGTACTACCGGAGCATTGTCATGATCAGGATCATATTTTAAAGCAATGGCCACATGGGTAGGATTTCGTATGATCACATCTGCCTGGGGAACCTTCTGCATCATCCGGCTTGATGCCATCTGACGCTGCAGGCTTTTGATCCTGTTTTTAATCTCAGGATTACCTTCTGTCTGTTTATACTCATCTTTTACTTCCTGCTTTGTCATGCGAAGCTCTTTTTCATATTCCCAGCGCTGATACAGATAATCGCCAAAGGCAATGACCGTAAAGGCAATACATACACGTATCAGCAGATCAAAGATCATTTTCATCATATAAGCCGCAGATGCTGTAGGATTCATATCGATCATTGATGCCATGGGCTGCAGATCCCGTTTCAGTATGTTATAAAGCAATACCAGCAGCAGGGTTATCTTGATGGAGTTTTTCACCAACTCTACTACATTTTTCATGGAAAACAGACGTTTTATACCTGAAAGAGGATTAAGCCTGTTCCATTTTGGCCGTATGGATTTAAAAGATACATTAAAACGTGTCTGTACTCCATGCGCCACAATTCCAAGTAAAAGGGCTAAAAGCAACAGAGGAAGCGCACATTTTAAAAACACAGACAGTGTAACAAAAACAAGGCTGGCTGAAAGCATATCTTCTGAGGACCGGGCTGCTCCATCTATGACCCAGGTCATATAAGTTTTCAGCTGTCCGTATATAAAAGGAAGCCATATGCGGATCCCGAAAAATATGCCTGCCAGGATCAATACGGTAGCTACATCCCTGCTTTGGAAGATATTTCCTTCTTTTCTGGCATCCTGCCTCTTTTTGGCGGTAGGCTGTTCTGTTTTCTCCTGACCACTCTGTCCCATCTTCTGTTACACTCCCTTCAGACTGGTTTCATATTGCTTAAAAGCTTCCACATCATCTGATACATATATGTAAAGATGGTATTTATATAATCTGCCATTGGCGAAAACAGCAGCAGCATCATCAAAAGCCCCATTATGATCTTTACCTGGAAATTTACCGTAAAAACATTGATCTGGGGAATGATACGCATCAGAATCCCCATTGCCAGTTCTGATACAAGCTCAATTGCTATCATTGGAAATGCAAACTGCATACCAGTAAGGATTCCCTGGCAGAATCCAGCTGTGATCACATGGACCAGCATGGGATTAAATGTCACTTTTCCAAAAGGGATCAGCTGTACCGACTGGTAAAACAATGCTAACAGCCGTAAATGACTGTTGCTGGCAAAAAAGATAAGTACCATAAATGCATAATAAATACCGGAACTGACCGTTGACTGGGTTCCATACTGGGGATCATAAACCTGAGCCATGCTAAGTCCCATTGAATAATCCATAATGGAAGAAGCAAACCGGATAGTAAGGAATGCCAGTTCCATTGCAAAGGCCAACACTGCCCCAAGAAAAAGCTCTCCCGCAAGCATCAGGATGTATTCTGCCATTGATCCCGGATATGCCATCTGGGTCTGGTCTGCAGACAGATACAGGAGCAGTGACAGGGCAAAAATAAAATATGCCCTTATTTTTACAGGAAAATTACTTTTTCCAAAAAGGGGATTGAATCCGATGGCTCCGCTCATACGCATCACTGCCATTGAAAATGTGATAAACATAGATCTTCTTTACCCCTTTGCGATCAATTCCACTATGTATTGAAAAAATTCCTGAAGCATAACCAGCATAGAACTTCCTAAAAAACCTAAAAGCACCATAATAGCCAGCAGCTTGGGGACAAATGTCATTGTCTGTTCATTGATCTGTGTGGCTGCCTGAAAAACAGCAATGACCACACCTACGATCATACTGAGCAACAGAAATGGCAGCGACAGCTTCATTGCCAGCTGAAATGCTTCATACATGATATCCAGGATCTGCACTTCTGTCATATTCCCACCTCTTTCCTACCGGAAGCTTTGTACCAGACTTGAAAATAAAAGTTCCCAGCCATTTACTGTAATAAATAAAAGTAACTTAAAGGGAAGAGAGACCATAGTTGGCGGAAGCATTACCATACCCATGGACATAAGGGTGGTAGACACCACTATATCTATAAGCAGAAATGGAAGATAAATCAGAAATCCTGCAAGAAACCCTTTTTTTAATTCGCTGGTCATAAAAGCCGGTACAACAACAGTAAGAGGATATTCTTTCACATCTTTCTTAACTTCCTGTTTTGACATCTGTACAAAATGATCCAGCGTATCCTTCTCTGTATTGCGAAGCATGAATTGCTTCAGTGGATCTGCCATGCGGCTTACTGCCTCCTGCTGTGTGATCTCCCCATTTTTATAGGGCTCGTAGGCAACCGTATTGATCTGGCCTATAACCGGACTCATAATATACAGCGACAAAAAAAGTGCCATGCCTGTTAATACCATATTAGGCGGCGTCTGCTGGACTCCCATTGCATTTCTCGTAAAAGAAAGTATGATTATGATGCGCATAAAGGAACTCATCATAACCACAATGGAAGGAAGCAATGCTGCAAAGGTAAGCAGCATGATAATATCCAGCGCAGGAACATTTCCTCCATTTAAGCCTGTAATCAGCTCATTCATTCGTTTTCTCCTCCTTAAACCGTTCCAGAACCTGGATCCCCGTCTGACTGGTCCCAAGCAGATATTGGTTTTCATCCAGTTTAAGAAGGATAATGTACTGATCGTTTCCTACTTTTAGTTGTTCCAGTATCCGCACCTTCCCCCCTTTATTTCCATAAGGGGCATTTTTCCCCAGGTACCGGCTTGCCTGCCATGCCAAAAACAAAATGACTACAAAAGCAAGCAGCATACCTGTTGTAGAAACAATATCTGTTATCATATTAAAGGCTCTCCGGATTGATATCCCTGGTTACAATATCAGTAATACGGATACCAAAATTATCCTCTACTACTACAATATCTCCTCTGGCAACACACTGTCCATTTACATACAGGTCTGCCTGTTCTCCTGCCATTTTGTCCAGGACCACAAGAGATCCCTGGGTAAACTCCAGAATGTCTTTTACCAGCTTCTTGGTGCGTCCTATCTCCACAGATATCTCCAATGGCACCTTCATAAGCATTTCCTGGTTGGCACTTTCTTCTCCCTTTTCAATTCCGGAAGCTTCAAGACCGGGTGCTATTGCCGGCCGGATCAGGGCCGGTTCCCTGGATTCCGTTTTCTCATCCTCTTCCCGTTTTTCCATGCCCTGCATCATCTGCATCATCTGCATCTGTGACTGCTGCATCTGATTTAAAAGCTGCAATAAAGCCGGATTCATATCTGTGGAAATGCCAGCCGCCATACCTGCCGGCATCTGGGTATATACAGGCTGGGGGGCCGGGGCTGGCTGCGGTTCTGGTACTGGCTGCGGGGCCGGGACTGGCTGCGGGTCTGGTACAGGCTGCGGGGCCGGGGCTGGCTGCGGTTCTGGCTCAGGCTGCGGGGCCGGGACTGGCTGCAGTTCTGGCTCAGGCTGCGGAACCGGGGCGGCTTCTTCTGCTGCCTTTGATCCTGACTCTTTATTTTCTGCCGGGATCTCTGCTGCTTCTTCCAGGGATATCTCAAATGGTTCCAGAAGCCTTTTTGCAAGCTTCTCCGGCATGATATTTAAAAACTCACTTTTCAGTTTTCCTTCGATCTCAAGGATAAAGGAAATGACTACCATAGGAGTTGCTTCCGGGAAATACTTGTTTTTAAAGCTTTCTGCGTCTGTGATCTCAAAAGAAACCGGCGTGGATATATTAACTGTAAATTTCAGAAATTCCGAAAGTGCTGTTGCAGAAGCACCCATCATCTGGTTCATTACCTCACAGATCGCACTTCTATTGATCTCATCCAGTTCAAATTCATCATCTGAAAGTTCTTCTCCCAGAAGGGTTCCTACTATGATGCGCACGTCATTTCTGCTAAACATCATAATATTGCTTCCTTCCAGACCCTCTACATAAGCGATCTCTACTCCTACTGCCGGTTCTAGCTTTTTAAACTCAAACTGATCCCTTGTAAGGATCTTTACCTTTGGCGTCGTAATGTGAACGGTAGATCCTAAAAGGGTAGACATTGCTGTCGCTGATGCTCCGAGGCTGATATTCATCATCTCCCCAAGAGCATCTATCTCCATCTCATTAAAGCTGAGTGCACCCATTTTTTATTTTCCTCCTGTTTTTTACTTACCAATTTCCAGTGCTTTCTGAGCCATCAGCTTAATTGCGTTTAACGCTGTTACATTTGCTTCATAAGACCGGGTAGCTGACATGCTGTCTACCGTTTCCTTCAGCACATCCACATTTGGCATAGTCACATAGCCGTCCGCATCCGCATCCGGATGGTCCGGATTGTAAACTTTCTTAGCTTCTCTGTCATCTTCCACAATGCCAGAAACTCTTACTCCTGCATGACGGCTGGTTATTCCTTTTCCCCGTGCTGCATTTTCCATCGCCTGGGCAAAAGACGTATCTGAATAGCTTTCAAGAAGTACATTTTTCCTTCGGTATGGACCACCTGACTCTGTCCGCGTTGTGTCCATATTTGCTATGTTTTCTGCCGCAATATCCATCCTGACACGCTGTGCGCTCATTCCAGAAGCGCTTATATCAAATGAACCTAAAAATGCCATAACAGTTCCCTCCTTATGGATCATTTTCCTAAAATGTCATTTACAGTTTTTACAATTCTCTGTGCATCAAAAGGCTTCACCACAAAATCACGGGCACCTGATTTGATCGCATCTACAACCATGCTTTCCTGTCCCATTGCTGTACACATAACAACTTTGGCATTTGGATCACCTTCACGAATTTTTTTCAAAGCCTGAAGCCCGTCCATATTTGGCATGGTGATATCCATAATTACCATGTCCGGTTTTTCCTCACTGTATTTTTTCACTGCTTCTGCCCCATCCTGTGCCTCGATAAAATCGTTATATCCACTTGAACTGAGAGCTTTCTTGATCATCATCCTCATAAAAGCAGCATCATCTACCAGCATTATCTTAGCCATTTCTTATTCCTCTTCTTCCTTCATTCTTAATTTATACTCCCGTATTTCGGAGCGTATTTATCCTTGTTCTTTTACAGATCCGTCACTGTTATCAGGATCTTCTTCCTTCTGCGGCATTATATCCGTTTTCTTTTCTTCTATTTGTGACGCAATGCATTTTTCAATCTTCACAGCCACATTTTTCTTATAACATCCCATTTGTCCTGTAAACCAAGGCTGACGTCCTACAAAAAGTCTGACCGGACTGTCTTTTGACTTTCCAAGATCGATCACATCTCCTACCTGGATCTGATAAAGTCCTTTCAGATCCAGCTGTACCGTGCCAAGCTGTCCTGTAATAGGCAGTTTGGAGTAACGGATATTATCCATGATCTTCTCTTTATTATCCTGATAAGAAAATCCTCTTGCCAGGTGCTTACGGTCGTCAATACTGTGAAAGATCACCGTAAGAAGATTGCCCGGAAGGCAGATCTTTAATTTTTCCTGTGCCTGTCCAGATATGTCCACATTTAAAATGATAATGGCTACTGTTTCATCCAGACCTACATCCTGGACCATGGTTGGATTTTCTTCTACATGTTCTACGGAAAAATCAATGCTCACATAATTTGAAAATCCATCCTTTAAGGCACCTGTCATATATTCTACAATCCGCTTGTACAAAGCACGTTCCACGTCGGAATACCGGTAATCATCCTCTACTGCTACAACATCTTCGCCCCCCAGCATATGGTTGATCAGTGTAATCACCATACCCGGAGTTACAAACAGCATCAGGGGAACACTCATTTTTTCTTCTCCTGCTATTGATGCGTCTATCAGTGTCATGCAGTCGTTTTCGTGAAGGGCATTTACGTATTCGTAATACCTTCTTTCCTGTACATCCAGCACCGTTATGTCCGTCATCACGCGGAAAATACCGTTGATCTGGGAAGTAAGAATACGAGCATAATTCTCAAATACACTCCTGAGGATCTTCATTTTTTCTTTTGTGAATTTCCTCGGGCTGAAAAAGTCGTATTTAATATAGTTCTTTTCTTCTGGCGACAGAGGCTGTACAGATTCGGTTTTCGTTTCCTGTGCTGGTGCATCTGCACTCATGGATTTTAAAAGTGCATCTATCTGGCTTTGTGATAAAACATCTGCCATTCTTCCTGACCTCTCTTATTCACTGGTATTTTGCATTTCCTCCACAGGCCCTGTATCTGCTGCTGTTCCTGTATCTGCTGCTGTTCCTGCATCTTCTGCGCCTGCCTCTACAGTTCCTGCATCTTCTGCACCTGCCTCTACAGTTTCTGCATCTGCTGCACCGGTATCTGCCGGTGCCTCTGTATCTGCCGGTACGGTTTCACCACCCTGGGAGGAGCTTTGTGACTGCCCTACCGTTACTACTGTAGTATTCGTATATTCACCGCTCTTAAACTCTTTATAATACTCATCCAGGTCTTTTTCTTTTGCCCCATTATCTAAAAGCAAAAATTCAATCCTGCGGTTTTTTATCCTTCCTTCTTCTGTGGAATTATCTGCTATGGGGCGATATTCACCATAACTTATATCCACCAGCTTCTCCGGCTTTATTACATTCTGGTGCTGCAGGTAAATAGATACTTCTGCAGATCTCATCGCCGAAAGGATACGGTCTTTTCGTATAGTCTGTGGATTGATCTGTGAATTATCTGTTACTTTCGCAGTGTGGGACATGATATTAACCTGTTCAATCCCACCTGCTGCAGGAGCTATGGCTTTTGCAAATGTATAGAGGACTGCCTGTCCTTCCCGTGTAAGCACGGAGCTGTTTGCATCGAAAAATACACTATTTGCAAAAGAAACATAAGTATAATCATCTCCTCTGATGACCGTAGCATCCTTGACCCCCGACTCATTCAGGCTTTCAGCAATCGTAAGATACAGCTTATTTACATCTTCTGTCTGAAGAGCTTCCTGGGCAATCTCCTGGCCGATCTCCTGGCCTTTGCTATCCACATCTGGTGTATCTGACATCTGGGAATTAATGGTAATATTCTCTGATCCCTGGTTCTGTATGCTTGGAATGCTTTTCACAAAAACACTCCATTTTTGTGCGTCCAGGTTAGACATGGAATACAGCATGATAAAAAATGTAAGCAGCAATGTTACCATGTCTCCATAAGTATCCATCCAGTTGCCGCCGCTGTCTGTGGGGCGATTTTTCTTACTCATTTATCTTCCTGTTCCTTCCCCTGGGAACCTCCATCTCCTGCTTTTGCAAGAATCTTCTGCTGCTGTGACTGTTTAATCGATGCAAGAAGATGTTCTCTCAGGTATTTTGGATTTTCTCCTGCCTGTATGGCAATGATCCCTTCAATGATAGTAGAACAATACAGTTCTTCCTCATCCTGACGGATCCTCAGTTTCTTTGCGATCGGATTAAAAATAACATTTGCAAGAATACAGCCGTAAAAGGTTGTGATCAATGCTACTGACATGTCGCTTCCGATAGTAGATGAACCGCCTGCATCCATATTCATTCCCTTCAGCATGTTGATCAGACCGATCAGGGTACCTATCATGCCAAAGGACGGTGCATAAGATGCAGCTTTTTCATAAAGACCTGCCGCCTGGTCGTGACGGACCATCATATTATCCAGTTCTCTTTCCAGAACCAGCCTTACTTTGTCCGGATCGTTTGCATCTACGATCATCAGGACACTCTGCTTAAAGAAAGGATCCTTGATCTCCGCCGCTTTATCCTCCAACGCCAGAAGGCCGCTCTGCCTTGCTATGGTTCCCAGATCTACAAGCTGTTCGATCAATTTGGGGATATTATAGCGGTTTCCCCTTATAAGTACTGCAAAATGCTTTGGGATATCTTTTAATATCCCTAATGGATAGCTGGACAAAGTTGCTGACAGAGCCCCACCAATTACAATGACCATACTGGGGATATCAATAAAGTTACCAATCTTGGCAAAACTGATTCCGTTTACAATTAAAGCAAAACCCAGGATTATACCTAGTAATGTTGTAGGATCCACCTGCTTTTCCTCCTAAATCTGCTCCTCTTTTTTTATGCTGACACATCTTTGAAAGAACCCGGTCACCTGATCTTTGATGCTTTCTACACTGTCTTTTACCAGATAGTAATCTCCATTCATCATACGGATCTTTGTTTCCGGAATCTGTTCAATCAGTTCAACCTGAAGCCAGTTCAGATATAAAATCTCTCCGTTAAGACGTTCTACACAGATCATATTACTTACCGCTTCATGTTGATCAGGTCAGACAGGATCTCATCACTGACTGTTATGATCTTTGAATTGGCCTGAAAGCCTCTCTGTGTTGTGATCATATCAGAAAATTCCTTTGCAAGATCCACATTGGAAGCCTCCAGATATCCAGTCATTAAAGAAGAGGTGCTTCCTCCTGGGATTGTAGCGGAAGCATTACCACTGTTATCGCTTTCTGCTGCTCCATAGTAAAAAGAACCCTTTTTGCTTAAGCCCTCCGGATTCTGGAAAGTAGCAATGGCAACCTTACCGATGCTGACGGTTTTTCCATCCTTATCCTTGTCCGTTGACTTTACTGTACCTGAAATCTCTCCCAGACTGTTGATTTTTACATCCGTCAGCTGAAGGGAATCATTTCCGTCAAAGCTTGCGCCATCTACATCTGTAGGAACCTTGATGGCTACAAGGGCTCCGTCAAATTTTGTTGGAGCTGCTACGTTATCCGGCCGGAAACCATAAACAAAATTTCCGTTGGCATCTGTAAGATATCCATTTCCGTCAATATTGAACTGGCCAACTCTGGTATAATCAAAGTCCGTTTTCTTCATATCCGCTACTGCAACCGTTTCTGTACTCTTTGGAAATGTAATAAAGAAGCCTTCTCCGTCTACACTTGCATTAAGACCACCTACATAGGTTGGTGTAGAGGCACCCATATCTGTACTGATGGAACCCATCATGGAACCATATCCATACTGGGCTGCATTTACACCACCGGCATTCTCGCTTCCCTTTGTGGAAGTGGTGGAAGTCTGGTACATTGCCTCTTTAAAGCTGTAACTCTGGGACTTAAAACCAAATGTATTTACGTTTGCAATATTGTTGCCGATGACGTCCAGTTTGTTCTGATGCGCCCGAAGACCTGATACTGCTGAATCCATTGCTCTTAACATATTCTTTTGCTCCTTTTTACATTTCTTCTGTTTCTGTATCTTCAGATCCTGTGTCTTTCAGATCTGCATTTGCTAACTGTCCTGTGATCTTATCTGTTTTTTCAGATCCCCTGTCAGGATCTTTTTCACCTGCTGCCTCTGACTTATCTGTTGTATCCTGTGTGTCCTGAAGCTTTCCTACTCCCAGGACACTGGACATCTTATAACCAGTATCATCACCTTCCAGACGTACTACCGGATCTCCCTTGGTAAAATCAACAGAAACTACCTTTCCGTATTTCACGCCATTTGCTTTCCCGGTATCAGGATCTGTAACTGCCACAGTTACCTCCTGACCGATCAGGCTGCCTGCATACGTCTGTGTTGTAACAGCAGCTGATGTATTTAATGACTTTGTCATGGCAGTAAGTGACTGAACCATTGCCATATTGGTCATCTGGGACATCATTTCACTGTTATCCATAGGGCTTGTCATATCCTGATTTGCAAGCTGTGCTGCTAACAGCTTGATAAAGCTGTTTACATCCATCGTGTTCTTGCTGTTGGATCCGGCACTGTAAACACCTGCCTGATACGGGTTTGCAGTGCTGCTGACTGTTATTTGATCTGCCATATCACTTTAATCCTCCTTCTAGGCCAGTCCCAGCCTCAGCTGTTGGGCAAAGCTGTCATCCTGCTTCTGGCGCTGCTCTTTTGGGCCCTGCCTGCCATTTCTGCCATGACCGGTATCCTGATCCATATTTTGCCTGTTTTCAGTCTGTTCCGGTGTGTAAATAACAGTAGGAGTTCCTGTTTTTTCTTCCAGGATCTGCGCCAGATGCCCTGCTTCTTTGCTTAATATCTCCAGTGTTTTTGCACTGGTTGAAAAAATAGTGACCTCTGTTTTTCCTTTTTCATACTCCAGCCGGATAGTCAGCTTTCCAAGCCTTTCCGGCTCCAGGGAAAGCTCCAGCTTTCCTTTTTTTTCACTGATCTTTGTATCCAGGTAGTTTCCCAGATCCTCTGTCAATGTATCCTGGGCTGTTGTCAGCCGGTCTGCCGGTCCTGTATCAACAGCAGCTGGTTTTGCTGCTGTTCCAGCTGAACTTTCAACAGTTCCTGTATAACCGGGCGATGCCAGGGCTGTCATTTCCTTTCCGGAAATATGTTCCTTCCGGTCTGGCATCTCTTCTTCCCGGTTCATTTTGGCAGTTTGCTTTGACTGCCCGGCTTCTCCGGTCCGTCCTGTATCTTCTGTCTCTCCGGTCTGTTCCAGCCTGTTCTGGAGTTTTAAGCCATCTGCATGGACAGCTGTTTCTGTGTGGGGGGCTTCGGTCTTCTGTATGGTACTGACAGCTGCCGACTGATCCTCCATTCCTGCTTCCGACGTTGTCTGTACAGCCAGATCTTGTATTCCATTTATTTCATTGTTGTAAACAGCAGGCGTTTTACTATTTTCTGCTGTTATCTGTACAAAGGTCCTGTAACAGGTTTCAGAAGCATAGGCAGCTGCCAGTTCCTGCTCTTTTTCTCCATCCTGGCTGTTCTTTTCGTCCTGTATGTCCGTTACTTTTATTTCTGCTTTTATTTCATCTGTTTTTTCGTTTTCTCCGGACTGCCTGCCATTAACCTGTTTTTCATTTTCCCTGTTTTTGGTTTCTTCTGGCTGTGTTTCTTTATTTTTTGTTTCCCCTGTTTCTGCTTTTTTTGTTTCGTCATCCTGGGCTGCTCTTTTCTTGTATTTTGTCAGCATAGATGCAAAATCTGACCCATTCCCTACTTTTTCTTCTGAGTTCGTACCTGACTTCACAGAATATCCTGTCTTTACCTGACCGGCATTTTCAATCCTGTTCAACCTAGACCACCTCCCTGTTTTGAGAATACCTGGCTGTTCTTGAAGCATATTCTTCTATAAACAGCTCCTGTGCCTTTTTTGCTGCTTTTTCATACTCACTCTGCCGCCTGTCCTTTAACTTTTCATAACGGGACGTATCTATCTTTGCAGCGATCACTTGTTCTTTTTTCTTTTCTTCCTGCTGCTGTAAAAGCTTTAACTGTTCCTGTTTTTTCCGGATCTGATCTTCCATTTCACTGATATACATACCATAAAGACAAATATCTTTTATCTGTACATCCTGTTTTTTCAAATCATCCATCTTATTCTGGGCAGATACCAGCTTGTTCTCCAGTTCCTGTATCTCTGCTTCTTTTTTCCGGATCTGTGCCAGAAGTGTACCATGTTCTGCCTTAATGCTGTCCAGAATCTGTTCCTTATAATGAAGTACATTTTCAAGACTGTATTTAAATCGCTTCATCTTAAGTATCATCTCCTATAACTGCTAACCCACGATTTTTTCCATTCTCCTTATGCTTTCCTCATAAGGGATATTTTCATCTGTTTCCTGTTCCAGAAATGTATTCATATCACCTATGCGGTCAACTGCTTCATCCAGAGCACTGTTTGCACCTTTTTTGTAAGCGCCAATGGAGATCAGGTCTGCATTTTTCTGATAAAGGCTTAACATGTTCCGGAACCTTGAAGCTGCTTTCCTGTGTTCTTCCCCGGCTATATCATTCATAAGACGTGAAATACTTGCACTGATATCAATAGCCGGAAAATGGTTTGCATTAGCCAGCTGCCTGCTTAAAACAATATGACCATCCAAAATACCTCTGACTGTATCAGCCACCGGCTCATTGGTATCGTCTCCCTCCACCAGTACCGTATAAATCCCGGTAATGGAACCTTTTGCAAAATTCCCGCTTCTTTCCAGAAGCCTTGGAAATTCTGCATAAATAGAAGGTGTATAACCTCTGGCTATAGGCGGTTCTCCAATAGCAAGACCGATCTCCCTCTGTGCCATGGCATATCTGGTAAGAGAATCCATCATCAGCAGCACATCTGCTCCCTGATCCCTGAAATATTCAGCGATCGTTGTTGCAACCAGGGGACATTTCATACGCAGCATTGCCGGCTGGTCTGATGTGGCTACAATAAGGACAGAACGTTTCATGCCCTCTTCTCCCAGATCCTTTTTAACAAATTCCAGAACCTCCCTGCCTCGCTGTCCTACCAGGGCGATCACATTGATATCTGTTTTTACATTCCGGGCGATCATTCCCATCAGTGTACTTTTTCCAACACCGGAGCCTGCAAAAATCCCCATTCTCTGACCTTTTCCAATGGTATTTAAACCATCAATGGCCTTAATCCCAAATTCCAGATGTTCCCTGATAGGAGGACGGTTAAGAGGGTTGATATAGGCACTGTCTACTGTATAAAGCTTCCCTGGGGGAAACTCTCCTTTTTCGTCAATGGGATGCCCCAGCGCGTTGATGATACGGCCTTTCAGGAAGTCACCCACCGGTATCTGCAAACGGCATCCGGTATTGCGGACAAAACTTCCCGCTGTGATCCCGCTGATATTTTCATAGGTCATCAGCTGTATTTTGCCATTTTTGAATCCTACCACTTCCGCAGGAACCTGACAGTTCTCAGCTTCATTGTAGATCATAACAATATCACCAACACCGGATCTGCCTCCGGAAGCTTCCATTGACATTCCCACTACATTTTCAATTTTTCCAATGCGGTCTGCTGTTTCTGCCTGCTGTATTAACTTCAGGAGATTTTCATACATGGTTTTCACCTCTGTGTACTTTATGTATCCATAAAATCTTTATGTATTGGCGTTGTCTACAAGTCTGTGTATATTTTCAAGCTGGGTATCTACACTCATATCTATGATCCCGTCCGGCATTTCGATGATACAGCTTCCGCATTTTCCGTCCTCCATTACTATAAATTTGACGTTGTCAGAGAGCCGTGACAGTTTCTCTGCCAGATGTCCATCTGCCTGAACCATGGTCTCATAGTCTTCTTTTTCCATATAGATCTTGACCCAGTCCATTTTCTGCAGTTTTTCTGTTTCAGCTTCTATCATCCTGCTTATAACAGAACCGCTGGATCTCAGGCTGATATGGATCACTTTTTCAGCCACTGCCACAGCAATATCTTTTAATTCTTCCAGATATTCTCTGAGGCATTTTTCTTTTTCTTTGTTGATCTCTATTAAGGCTTTTTCCAGGCTTTCTTTAAAAAACCGCTGATTTTCATGATGTTTCGCCTCATTTTCCTCTTCTGCCCTAATCAGTCCCTCTTCATAGCCTTTTTGTCTGCCTTCTTCAAATCCTTTCATCCGGGCTTCCTCAAAGATCTGTTCTGCCTTTTCGTTTGCTTCCTGTTCAATGGCTGCCGCTTCTTTCCGGGCTTCTTCTAATATTTTTTCTTTTTCCCTGAGCACCAGCTCTATTTGTTCCTGACTGCATTCCAGACCATTGTATGTATCATTGTCCGCATTTAAAGAAGCTTCCGTTTCTTTTTTATTCTGCTTTTCTGTTTCTAGTTTCTGTGCATCCGGTGCCGTAAATACCTGTAAGGGAAGCTTCCGGACTCTGGCTTTATTTTCAAAGCCTGTATCCTGATCAGACAACAATGTTATCGTCATCTCCTCCCTTATTGATTATTACTTCTCCTGCATCTTCCAGTTTACGGATCAGATTAACAATACGCTGCTGTGCCTCTTCCACTTCCTTAAGCCTTACATTGGTAGTGATCTCCAGGTCTCCCTTGACTGTTTCTGCCATACGCTTGGACATATTTGCAAAGAATACGTTCTTCATATCCTCTGATGCAGTCTTTAATGCATATACAATATCCTTGGAATCGCAATCCCTGATAAAACGCTGTACAGACCTTGGATCCATATCGATGATATTCTCGAACATGAACATCTTGTCCCTGATGCTTTTTGACAGTTCCGGATTATCTTTATCCATTTCATCAAAGATCTGTTTCTCGTTTCCTCGGTCAACATGGTTCATCACATCTGCCACATAATCAATACCGCCCAGGTTCATATTATCCTCACTGGTAATGATCGTAGCGAATTTCCTCTTCATTTCCTCTTCTACAATGGCAATAGCCTCAGGAGATACACGGCTCATATTTGCCATGCCTTCCAGTACCGGTATCCTTTTTTCATTTGGAAGCTGTTCCAGTATCTGTGCAGCCTGCTGAGGATCCATATAAGCCATGATCAAAGCGATCACCTGAGGCCGCTCATGCTGGAGCAGGGCAAGAAGGGATTTGGGATCTCCCTTTGTAAAAAAGTTAAATGGCTTGGACTGGAGAGTCTTGGATACTTTTTCCAGGAGATTTCTGGCTGTGGTTTCTCCAAATGCTTTTTCCAGTACGCTTCTGGCATAATCCAGACCTCCATCTGTCATCATCTTGTGGGTAAGGCACATTTTATAAAACTCATCTAATGCATTCTCCACCTGGGCATTATTTGTTTTTCCAAGCTTTGCTACCTCATAAGTCAGGTCTTCGATTTCCTGTTCACTGAGATATTTATAAATCTGGGAAGCGCGGTCTGCTCCCAAAGACACAACTACCACTGCTGCTTTCGCCCGCGCATCCATTTTATCCAGTTCGGATCCCCCGGTAATATCTGTTATCTTACTTCCCTCTATTTCTGCCATCGTTTCCTCCACCAGTAAGCAGCCAATTCTGGATCAGTTTTGCTGCGATCTGCGGATTTTCATCCACAAAGGAACCGATCTCCTGTTTTAATTTCAGACTGTGCTGCATTTTCAGATTTAAAATTTCTTCATTTTTCTTAAGTTCATCATCCTGTCCCTGAAGCGCCGACTGTTCCTCTTCAGTTAACAAGGATATATTCCCATCATTTTTAGTTTTATTGTCGGCGGCAATGGCATTTTGAGGATTTTCAGTAATCGCATCTCCATCCGGTATCTGTTCCAACAGTGCCTGTCTTTCTTCTTCTGACGCTTTCAAATGCTGCCTGCTGAGTATCAGCAAAGCAATCAGCAATACCAGAAGCAGCCCACCTGCCCCTATGGCGATCAAAAGAGGCAATGGAAGCTTTGCTTTCTGTGCCGGTGCTGTTACCGGCACTGCATCTGTGTTTTTACTGGCTGCTGAAAGGGCTCTTATAACCGTGATCTTTGAAGGAGCGTCCTCCTGGGTAATACCTGCTGAATTAGCTACAAGACTGACCAGATCTGCGTCTGCAATAGATGTATCATCTGTATCAATAGTAACGCCTACTGTTGTATTTTCCAGAACACCCGGATCGATCTGACGCTGTTCTTTTGTGGAATTATACAGCCACTCTCTTATTGCGCTGTTGTTGGAATATGTATCTGAACCTGCCTGTGTGCCTGTCTTGCCCGTATAACGGGGTGTATCTGCATTAGCATCTGCGCCTGCTGCGCCTCCATTTCCCGAAGACGTACTTCCTGTATTCTCCCCTGCTGTTTCTTCTTTTTCCAGCAGTCCTGTTTTATCATTCTGGTCAACCTTATCCGGAGTGGTATACTGGACTGTTTCCTGGATCAGCTTCTGCATATTCAGGGTACCTTTTACAGAAACTGCAACTTTTCCCTGTCCATACATTAATTCCAGGACCCGGCGCACATTTCCTGCTATACTTTTTTCTATCTGGCTGGTAAGCTCTGCTACATCTTTGCCTGTCCCCGTAGTACTATCAGCTTCATCTTCACCGCCAACTTCCGTCATGGTAGCGGCATCAAATACAGAAACATTGGTAAAATTCATTCCTTTTACAGCCCTGGCGATCAGGTTTTTAATAGCAGCTGCCTTTGTATCTGTCAGATCCTGTCCAGGATCCATTGTCACCACAACAGAGGCCGATGCATCTGTCTGCTGTGTATCATCCAGTGCATATTTCTGGGTTCCTCCTTCTGCTATGGTCACCTTGGCATCACGTACCCCGTCAAACAATCCGATCTGGGCACCCAGACGATCCTGAAGCTCATACAATGTATATTTTTCCTTATCCTTTTCAGTGCTCATGATCCCCGCATTATTACGGTACATATCATAGGTAAAACCACTTTTAGGATATCCTTTGCTTAGCAATTCCGCCCTGGTCTTATCCACTGTATCTGACATTACCTGGACAGAACCGTTTTTGTCATTGTATCTGTAATCAACACCTTCATCCTGAAGAAGACTTACAACTGCCTGGGCATCTTCCGAGCTCATTCCTGTAAACAAGGTACTGTATCCTTTTTTCGTGCCCATATTCAGGACCAGAAGTCCGGCTGCCGCCAGGATAATCGTCCCCGCTGCAATGACTGCGATCATTTTTTTTGTTTTCCCTGGCATCTTCTGCCATGCTTCTTTTAGATTCTGCACTGTTCCATTCATCCTTTGCATTTCCATATATAGCAAATATTAAAAATCTACTGTTCCATTCCATGGCCAGCAGTATTAAACACTCATCTTTAAAATTTCATTATACGCTTCCATTGCTTTATTTCTAAGAGAGATCATAACTTCCAGGCTCAGTTCTGCTTTTGCCTGGGCGATTGGAAGACTGTGGGCATCTTCTAACTGCCCCGTTGCCAGAAGATACTGTTTCTGTTCTACATCCTTCTGTGTGTCATAAACATTTTGTATTGTATCTTCAAGCACTGACTGGAACACAGATTTTGTGCCATTTTCTGTTCCGGTTATTTTTCCATCATTCTTTCCAACAGCATCCCATTCTTTCATGGGGGTAATAAACCCATTCACCTGTTCAATCATTTTATATTTTCTCCTTAACCGTATAATTTGTATGATTTAAAAGTTTTTAGCTGCGCTGCGCAGACGTGAAAGATCGCTGCTCACAGAACTGATCATAAATTGGTATTCATAAGCTGTTCTTGCCAATTCAACCTGTTCCTGATCCATATCCACATTATTCTCATCCAGCCTGGTTGATTCATTTAAGGTAGTATGGACAGACGGTCTCATATTTTCAATCCCTCTTGCCACATTTTTCATAGAAGTCTTCTTCACAGACAGAGCTGATTGGATCTTCCGTGCCAGTTCATTCTCAAAGGTCATATATTGTGACTTAAAACCTGGCGTATCAACATTTGCAATGTTGTTCATAGTCAGGTTCTGTCTCATCCATAAGCTGTCCAGGGTTTTTTCTCCAAGTAATAATCCATTTCCATACAAGTCCATCATAAATGTTCATCCTCCTGTGTGGCTGATATAATTTTCTTCAAAAAATACATACCGTTAATATCCCCTGATGGAAGGGGTTACAATTTTCGTATTTTATCATTATTTACACACTCTGTATAATATATAATTCTTATGTTTTTTTCAAGTCTTATGTTTTTAGCTGCCACCTTTCTTCCATTGGTAATTTGTCGCAAAGTTTTATAGCAATTTGCATTGTTTTTTTGTTATTATATCTATTTATTTTTTTATTTTGCCCATACAATTGCGATTTTGCATAACTCACCCCGTTATTTTGCACATTTTAGACGTTATATTTTGTCAATAAATATGATAAATATACTTTGTTAAGTTTTTTTAATTTTGCTACTATAAATGAGCAAATTTGGTAACTGTTCAGAACCCCGCTAGTTGAAAATGATATCAGGGGTTCCGTTCAGTGCTTCGCGGATAGCTGTGAAAGCATTTATTCCGTGCTTGCGAGCTGATCCGATATAACTCATAATTGTAAGATATTCCTGTGCACCTTCTTCATTTCGGAAGCATCCAGAGACTTTGGTTTTTACTTTTACCATTCTCAGATCACGTTCCACCTGATTATTATCAAACGGTACACAGAGATTCTTTATAAACAGGCAGACTGATTCCTTATAATTATACAGTCTGCAGATCAAATTTATGGCGGTGATAGTAGCTAACCTCATCCTTATCTAAAAGAAGTGCTTTATCTCGCACCTTTTTCATATCGAGCAGAAGCTTCTTAAAACGGACTGCCCATGTCTGCTCCGGATGATTTTCAATCACACCGTTTAATTCCCTGAGAAGATGCGCACAGCAGATGGCATGTGTCACATTTTGATACTTCCAGTAAGAATTCCAGCAATCATGCATAATGATCCCGTTGGCATGCGGCAGTACATTCGCAGCATCCATGCCAGCCTGACCACTTTTCTGATTTATGGTCAGATATGTGTAATTCTGATCGGATGCAACGTGAACCCAGCAGGTTTTTCCATCTACGCAGCTACCAGTCTCATCACAATGGATCAGTCCGAGCGTAATCATTTTCAGACGGATTTGCTCATAAGTATCTTTCAGTGATTCCGCACAGCGGGTTACCATGTTCTTGATGGTTCCCGTTGCTAATGGAATATTCAACACACTGGACAGGATTTCATGAGTGCGATTGATGCTGACTGCACCAACCGTATTGAAAGCCACAACCATCGCCTGAAGATTTTTGCCATACTGGACAGTTGCTTTTATGTTTTTAGGAAATGATCCTGTTTTTACGCCACCATGCAAAGGGCATTCGCGCACTTCAATAAGATTGTGCGCAGTGACATCTACAGTCACAACCGCATCAATCTCATGACGGGTTTCTTTTATACAAGCATTATCCAGACATTTCTCGCGATAAGGACATCCGTTACAGTCAAAATGCATATGTTCCATGGTGTGATCCGGATTGGAGATGACAGAAAGATCGACACCATTGTGACCTTGCTGAGCGCCCTGCTTTTTCCCGGAAGATTCACGAAGACTTCGGTTCTTTTTTACCGCAGGTTTCTTAAGACCGTCAGAGGAAGGTGGCTTGGAACTGTTTTTGGAGTTTTTGTTTAGTTGTTCTTTCAGCTCTTTGATGGCTTGATTCAGCTCGGCAATTGTAGCTGTTAATGTGCTGTTTTGCTTCGTCAGAAAACGCCGGTGGTTTTTCGTTGATATAAAATGATTCGGTGCGTCAGATTTTTCTTCGTTCAATCCCGCTTGTTTTATAGTATTCTGCCTTGTCCTCATACATCCGCTTTTCCGCTTCCATCACGGAGCGTTCCAGACTCACTCCCATCTCTTCCAACCAGACCATACCGACGGCCAGATTCACAGAATAATCCTTCATAGTTTTCTTCAGCTGCGCCACCCAATCATCTGCGATAGCATGAGTAATGTTCGGGCAAATTACCATCAGTTCATCACCGCCAGTGCGGAACAGACCATAGCCATCAAATACCTGTTTGAGAGATTCACAGGCATTCCGTATCAAGGTATCGCCCGCCTCATGCCCCTGTGTATCGTTCACTTGCTTCAATCCTGTAACGTCACAGTACACGACTGCAACACTCTGCTTCCGATCCATCTGCCTGATATAGTTGGTCATAGCAAAACGATTGCCTATCCCTGTAAGTGCATCCTTATAGCTTAACTCCATCAATTTTGCCAGCAGCTTTCTCCGCTTGAGACAGGCAAGCAGGAAGGCAGCAGCAATCTGAAGGATATCGTGTGAGTATTCCAAAAATATTGGTGGCGGATTGTCCACCCCGTAGAAGGCAATAACCTTTCCATTATCGTACAGAGGAACCACCACAAGAGAACGGATTCCCTGCCGCTTGAGGTTTTCATATTGCAGCGGATCGCTTTCCTTTATTTCCTCCAAATCTTGAATCATGATATCCTTGCCCTCATCAAAGCAGCGATACCATTGGGCACAGACCTCCGGTGTCAGGTTTTGCAGGTTCTCCTTCTCCGAGTGAACGCCCGATGCACACCACTCATAGGTGTTGTCATCACCACCATTTTGATTTTGTTCAAATACGTAGGTTCGCTCACCACAGAGAGCCTTTCCCATATACTCCAAAATAATGTCTATGCTCTCGTCCGGTGCCTCAGCGGAGATAGCTTCCTTCATCCCTTTATTGACCAGCATCTCCATCTTCTGATAGATTTTTAAAATATCATCCTGTGCTGTTTCTTTTGTGGTATGGCCGGTAACATCAATGGTAATCCCAATACGGTATTTTTTCCCTGTGTCCGGATCCTCCACCATTGTATCCTTCACCATCAGATGTCGGTCGATCACATGGTTGTAGTAGCCCCATTCCACATAGTTCCCCACGGAGAGTTGATTGTTGGTACACAACGCACAAGGGAGATTTGAACCTTGCAACACTTCGTAGCACTTTCGCCCCTTAATTTCATCTATGGATTTCAGTCCGAATGTGTCCATCGCCTTACGGTTTAAATATACCAACTCATTAGTTTCAATGTCCGATGCGTATACAAATTCACCTAAATTCTGAAAAACAGACCAAACATTCTTTAATTTATCCATTTCTATCTCCTTGAAATAAGTGAACTACCCATTGTCTAAAGCCAATGGGCTTCCTGCTTCATCGACCTCGTAACCTACTATCTCCACAGGCGTTAATTCGGACAGTCCCTGCCCTATTTATTTTTTATGCTATTTGTCTTATTCCTTCTGCCAGTATATTTTTTGCAGCATTTATATCCCTGTCATGTTCCGCTCCACATTTCGGACATATCCATGTTCTCACTGACAAATCTTTTATGTCCGAATTCTGATACCCACAAAGAGAACATATTTGACTGCTGGCATAAAATGTATCTATTTTGATGTATTTCCTACCATTCCATTTTGCTTTATACTCTAACTGTCTTGTCAGCTCATACCATGATACATCACTTATGGCTTTTGCCAGATGATGATTTTTTATCATGTTTTTTATCTGCAGGTTTTCTGAAACTATCACTTGGTTTTCGCTGATAATCTCATGTGAAACTTTATGCAGATAATCTTTTCTGGTATTCCGTATTTTCTCATGACATGATGCTATCTTTTTCTTTGCTTTATAGTAGTTTTTACTTCTTTTCTCTTTATGCGCTAACTGGCGCTGCAGTTTTTTTAACTTTCTTTCCTGTTTTGTCAGTGTTTTTTGATTGTCGTATTTCTTTCCAGCTGACGTAATGCATAAATTCTTAATACCCAAATCTAATCCTATACAGCCTTCTTTTTCAGGTAATGAAATGTGCTCGGTTTCTACAAGGATTGACACATAATACTTTCCGCTTGGAACTTGGGAAATTGTGGCCGATTTTATTTTTCCAATGAATTTTCGATGCAGTTTTGCCTTTATGTTTCTCAGTTTTGGCAGCTTTATCGTACCTGTCTCAAAATCTACTGCAATATTTCCATTTGTGAAATTGGTTGTATAGGTTTTATGATTGTCGTGCTTGCTTTTGAATTTCGGATATCCTGCATGTTCCCTGAAAAACTTCCGATATGCTGCATCCATGTTATATATGGCATTTGTCAGAGCAAATTTATCTACTTCTTTCAGCCATTCGCACTTTTTCTTTAATTCTTGGTTACAATAATTATTACAGGCAATTTTTCCAACTGTTTTCTTTTCTTTCTCGTATAATTCTTTTCTGTATGCCAGCGTCTGGTTATAAACAAAACGGCAACAGCCAAATGTTTTTGCAATCTGTGTTTTTTGCTCCATATTTGGATATACTCTAAACTTGTATGCTTTTAACACGACTGTCACCACCTTCTTACCCTTGATTTTCTATATATTTTCTCAACATCTCTTCTGAAACATTTCCTACACTGCAGGCAAAATATCCATCCGTCCAAAAAGTATGCTCAATCCAAAAATGTTTTCGTAAATAATTCGGATATCTTTCCCAAATATGATATGTTGTATAGCTCTTCATTAGATTTACCATTTTACTGATAAACATTGTTGATTCTGTTTCTATCATGTAATGGATATGGTCTTTATCTGTTTCCATATATCTGATAATGGCTTTATGCTTTTGACATATCTCATAAGAAAACTGCTTTATTTCCATGTTCCCATAACGCAAGTATAGCACAAACCACCACTTTCAGCTACCTTAACCCACCGTCTAAAGCCAGTGGGGTTACGGTAGCCCTATTTCAATTATGATTATTTTATTATATCGTCAGACTCCAATTAAAGCAATATGAGATTATATCATCTATAAATTTCCCATCATCTTCATATAATCGTAAACGCACTATAGTAAGTACCTGTTTTCATGATTCATTTTCTGTAATAATAGTCTCATACAACACAGAGTTAAAAAAATTGAGCACTTAACTTTTTTGACCGACTATGGAGGTCGGACTATGAGCAGTCAAACAAGTTTGGTAGCTGAGCAGGTTC
>NZ_QUFI01000015.1:81839-82430 GCF_003478505.1 Clostridium sp. AF27-2AA | reverse complement strand
ACGATACCTGGTTTTCCTGTTACGTCTCCCACGGCGAAATTCCCGTCTGGACGATAATAAATTTACGATATCGTTTCTCAGTTCTACATCTGCCTCATATAACACTTTGATTTTTGTGGTTGTCGATACTCCGATATGTTTGCTTCCGGCATCAATTCCAAGAGAAATTTCCTGTGTTTGATGTCCGGAATCATAATTCAGTTGTATTGTAAACGGACACCTTTTGATTACTTTGGCCTGGCCTGACTGTAACATCAGTCGGACCTTACGATGCCTGTCGGTAGGCATCAGTGGTTGTCCGTTTTTATCTAATACGTATACCATAACAGGCACTCCTTTCTTAAATTGGTGTGTCAATGCTTTAAGCCGGCCACACCTGCCGTAATGATACCTTCGCCAATGTTAATGAGAGGTTTTGCTGCATGCGGCACTGTCTCGTCCCATCAAGACTGTTTAACCACATACCGTAGAGCTGCAAGCTAGGTATAACACCTGCAGGTACCTATTTACGTAATCTAATGATTACACATTCTCTCCTAACGTAGTGCTCGAAACACTTAAGCTAGTCAATCAGGCTTTTACAAGCCCCCA
>NZ_QUFI01000015.1:0-81829 GCF_003478505.1 Clostridium sp. AF27-2AA | reverse complement strand
GAAACACTTAAGCTAGTCAATCAGGCTTTTACAAGCCCCCACTTCAAGCCGTTAGGTTAAGTGGTGGGTAATTGACCGTTCTCGTTTCCTCTCAACCATTTCATGCACCGGATTACGGATTTTTGCTTTCCTTATCCACCGTTTCATCCGGTTCTTCATTCACTTCGTCTTCGTTTGCCAGCAGGGCCGCGTCTTTTTTCCGTTTCCGGTGCTTCCGGAATACCGTGATGCCCACAACCGCCCCCACGATCACCACAGCCGCCAGAATGATTTTTCCGTACTTCTGCACCGGTCCCGGCTCTTCCTGGGGCATCTCATCCATGCCGCTCATGTCCATGTCATCCATGTCCGGAGCCGGTTCACTGACATAGAGGGTCAGCTCCTTCTCCACCTCCGACACCTCGCCATTCTCATCTTCATAGGAAATGATGACCTTAACCTTGCCATCATCCGTGGTGGGAGCCGAACCGGTTACCATGCAGTCAACATTTCCGGTCTCTCCGGATTTGATATTTCCCACGTAGGTGTCCGTTGTCTGGATGGAATCTGCTTCAAACCGGGCCATAACGTTGTAAAGCGTTACCTTTCCGGTATTGTTAATGCCGAACATCACATTGGATTCCTCACCCACGCTGACAGAATCCGGCATTACCTCAAAGGTTCCGGTGTTCAGGCGAGGAATCTGTTTAACCGGAATGTCCACCGACATAGTGCCCTCCGCATTCTTAAACTCCGGGCTGTCATAATTTGCCTTTATGGTGAGTCCGTAGGAGCGCTGGTCTACTCCGGACCGGGAGATCATGCGGAAGCTTACCTGGGCAGACGCGCCCGCTCCCAGGGAATGGATCGCCACAGAGCTGGAACCGGATTCCGTGGTAAATACCGGACTGTCAGACACCTTTTCCGATTCCATGGTCAGCAGAATATCCGAAGCCGACACACTGCTGGACGCGTTCTTGACTGTCAGGAGCAGATTGAAGCTTTCTCCTGCCACGATCGTCTCCGGATCCGTGGTGTAGCCATCAACGATGAGACGGGCCTTGGTGCGGTCGTGCTCATTGAACTCTTCATAATCGTCCTTGGTCGGCTTGCTCACAATATGTACAAAGAAGGAAGTCTCATAGGTCTTTAACTCCTCGCCGGTCGAGCTGTCGGAGTAATAGATCTTCATCGTGATCGGATAATAGCCGGTATAGGATTCCTTGCGGATGGCAAAGCTGTAATCCAGCTGGACCGTCTCATCCACCGCGATTTTGTCAAACATCCTGTCGTAGTTAGCATCGTTTATCTCAAACGGGAACTTGGCGCTGTCCGCATCGAGGACCATGCTGGCCTTCACATTGTACACGGTAGCCGGACTGTTGTTGCGCAGACCGATGGAAAAATTCATGACATTCGGGTAGACACCGCGCGGTGCGTCCTGCCCCTCTCCCAGAACAAAATCGTAGGTCTTGTTGGTGTCATCGTCGTCGGTGGAGGTGGAGGTGGATTTGGTGATCCAGACGCGCAGGTCCTCATGGCCGATCCAGCCTCCGTCCTTATCCATAACTACTACAGGCACCTTATAATAACCCTCTGACAGATCCCGTCGTACCGTACCGGTCAGAGATACCTTCTTCTCTTTTCCGTCTGAAATGCTTCCGATTCCCTTTGGATGATCGGTATCGTTTAGCTTTCCGGTCACCTCAAACGGAAAGGAGTAACCATACTGACGGTCCTCCTCGTCCTCATCCCAGATCTCGCCTCCGCTGGTATCGAATGCGATCTTTGCGTCTTTGATCTCGCTTCCGCTGGTATTCTTAATGGTAAAGCTTACCGTCAGGGACTTTCCTGTTTTTCCCCGCTGGATCTTGTCGGAGTATACGGATACCTCCGATGCGTAGGCCTGCACCGGCGCTGCGGCAGGTACCGCTCCCGCAAACAGCAGGACTGCCAGCGCAAATGCCGCCAGCCGCTTCCATCTCATTTTTCTCATGACTCTTCTCCTCTATGCAAAGCATCCTGCATCTCCTGCACTGCTTCCTGTGTTTCTTTTTTCTTTTCCTCGATCTTTAAGATCTTTCCGTCCACGATGTGGAACTGCCGGTCCGCAAATCCGGCTATGTAATTATCATGTGTAACCATAACCAAAGTCTGCTGCTGTTCCCGGACAATACGCTGCATCAGCCTTAACACCTCCATGGTCGTCTTAGAATCCAGGTTTCCGGTCGGTTCATCCGCAAAGATGATCTTGGGATCCACGACCAGTGCTCTCGCAATGCCTACGCGCTGCTGCTGGCCACCGGACATGGCGTTGGCCATATGCTTCATCTGCTTTTCCAGCCCCACCAGCTTCAGATATTCTTCCGCCCTCGCATTGCGGATTTTCTTCGGTACACCACGAAACGACAGCGGAAGCGCTACATTTTCCACTGCGTTTAACGTTTTCAGCAGGTTGTAGGACTGAAAGATAAACCCCACATTCTCCCGCCGAAACTGCACCAGCTGGTTCTCATCCATCCGCTCCATATGCTTTCCTGCTATAATGATCTCACCCTTTGTCGGCTTTTCCAGGCCGGCCAGCATATTTAAGAGTGTGGACTTTCCCGAGCCGGACGGACCGACTATGGCACAGAACTCACCCCTGTACATGGTAAAATCCACACCATTCAGCGCATAAACCTTGTTTGTGCCCACCTGATAGATTTTATATAGGTTCTTCACCCGGATGACGGGTATTTTCTTTTCTTCCATAAAATATGCGTCTCCCTTTGCAGACATTCCCTGGCTAAAACCGGCAGATCAGCTTTCCGGCATTTCTGTCTGCTCATGCACATCATACCATGAACCTGTCATTTTTGATATCCGCTTTTTCTTAATCTTCCTTACAGATTCATTACATACTCAGGCAGGAAAAAACTATCCAAAAAATCGCAGTCGGAACCCGCCAATTTTTGGATAGTTTTTTCTAAAAAAGGGACTGGTAATCTAACATATTTTCCGCTATAATGTCCTAAGACCTGCGGTCGGGGATCCGTCCGCCAGAGAAAAAGCAAAGGAGATACGTTATGAGACATTTGTTGAATCCGTTGGATTTTTCCGTTGAAGAGACCAACGAGTTATTGACACTGGCATCCGATATCGAACACAACCTCAAAAAATATGCTCACGTTTGTGATGGCAAGAAACTGGCCACTCTTTTCTATGAACCAAGTACAAGAACCCGTCTTAGCTTTGAATCCGCTATGTTAAGCTTAGGTGGCAGCGTACTTGGTTTTTCTTCGGCCAATTCCAGCTCCGCATCAAAAGGCGAGAGTGTTGCAGATACCATCCGCATGATTTCCTGCTACGCAGATATTGCTGCCATGCGTCATCCGAAAGAGGGTTCTGCACTGGTTGCTTCCATGCATTCCCATATTCCGGTCATCAACGCAGGTGACGGCGGACATCAGCATCCGACCCAGACCCTGACCGATTTAATGACCATCCGTTCCTTAAAGGGCCGTCTGGACAACTTAACCATCGGTCTTTGCGGAGACTTAAAGTTCGGACGTACCGTTCATTCCCTGATCAACGCTATGGTCCGCTACCCGAATGTCCGTTTCGTACTCATTTCCCCGGACGAGTTAAAGGTTCCGGAATATATCCGTGATGATGTGCTCCGCGCAAAGGGCATTGAGTTCAAGGAAGTCAGCAACCTGGACGAAGCAATCCCGGAGCTTGATATCCTCTACATGACCCGTGTTCAGAAAGAGCGTTTCTTCAACGAGGAGGATTACATCCGCTTAAAAGACAGCTACATTCTGGACAAGGCAAAAATGGCACTGGCTAAGGACGATATGTACGTGCTGCATCCGCTCCCGCGTGTAAATGAAATCTCTACTGAGGTGGATGACGACCCGAGAGCAGCTTACTTCAAGCAGGCTCAGTACGGTGTATATGTTCGTATGGCTCTGATCATGACTTTACTGGAGGTGGAAAAACCATGTTAAATATCAGTGGATTACAGGAAGGCGTTGTTCTGGATCATATTCAGGCTGGCAAAAGCCTTGACATTTACTATCACCTTGGTCTTGACCGTCTCACCGACTGTCAGGTAGCCATCATCAAGAACGCGCGAAGCAACAAGATGGGCCGCAAGGACATCATCAAGGTTGAGGGCCCGATCGACAACATTGACCTGGATGTACTGGGCTACATTGACCACAACATTACCGTCAATGTCATCCGTGACAACAAGATCACCGAGAAAAAAGCGCTGAAGCTGCCGAAAAAGATCACCAACGTGATCCGCTGCAAGAATCCGCGCTGCATCACCTCCATTGAACAGGAGCTGCCGCACATCTTCTATCTGGCAGATGAGACGACCGAGACTTACCGCTGCATGTACTGCGAGGAGAAATACGGAAAGTCCAAATAAATTCTTTTTTGAAATGTCAAAGGAGTATGGCCTGAGTGATTGGGGTCATACTCCTTTTTGTGTCTGATCATTCCACACAAACACAAATCCTTTTTACAGGCTGCGTAGCACCTTTCCAAGTTCTTCCACGGTCTTAGCGATATGGCCGGCTCCGGAGTTTTCCAGTTCCTCGCGGCTTCCATAGCCATAAAGGACGCCCACAGATTCCATGTGATTCTGCTTTGCTCCGTTCATGTCGTTCTCCCGGTCTCCGACCATCACGATCTCAGACGAGTCCGTGAAGCCACAGCTTTCCATAACATAGCGGATCACATCGCCCTTGTGGACTCTGGTCTCATTCATGTCCGCGCCACCCACCATCTCGAAATATTCCGCCAGGCCGAAATGCTCTATGATCTTTACGGAATACTGCTCTGGCTTGGAGGTTGCCACGTAGAGCTTGTATCCATCTTTTTTCAAGCCGTCTAAAAGTTCCGGGATGCCCGGATATACAGCGTTTTCAAACATCCCCTTATCCTCAAAATACTCGCGATAAATCTCTACGGATGCTCTTGCCTGTTCCCGGTCAAATCCGTAATATTTCATAAAGCTCTCCACCAGCGGCGGGCCGACAAACACATTCAGCGTGCTTTTGTCTTTCACAGAAATGCCGTAATACTTCAGCACATAAGCCACGGAATTGGTAATGCCCTCCGCGGAATCGGTGAGGGTTCCATCTAAATCAAAGAATATATATTTTTTCATGTCATCTCCTCTTAAACAGAAAAGCTGCCACAAGGGCAGCTTTTCCATATGTATTGCAATGTTATGCTTTGTACTCGATTAGATCTGCGGGCCTGCTGCAACCAGAGCCTTGCCTGCTGCGTTGCCTTCGTATTTTGCGAAGTTCTTGGTGAAACGCTGTGCCAGATCTTTTGCCTTGGTCTCCCACTCAACAGCATCTGCGTAGGTATCTCTCGGATCGAGGATGCCGGTGTCTACGCCCGGAAGCTCGGTCGGGATCTCGAAGTTGAAGTACGGAAGCTGTTTGGTCGGTGCATTGTTGATGGAACCGTTTAAGATTGCATCGATGATGCCGCGGGTATCCTTGATGGAGATACGTTTGCCGGTACCGTTCCATCCGGTGTTAACCAGGTATGCTTTTGCACCGCTCTTCTCCATCTTCTTAACCAGCTCTTCTGCGTACTTGGTCGGATGCAGCTCCAGGAATGCCTGGCCGAAGCAAGCGGAGAAGGTCGGGGTCGGCTCGGTAATACCGCGCTCGGTACCTGCTAATTTAGCAGTGAAACCGGACAGGAAGTAGTACTGGGTCTGCTCCGGGGTCAGAATGGATACTGGCGGAAGTACGCCGAATGCATCTGCGGACAGGAAGATGACGTTCTTAGCTGCCGGTGCTGCGGAAATCGGACGTACAATGTTCTTGATATGGTCAATCGGGTAAGATACACGGGTATTCTCGGTTACGCTCTTGTCTGCGAAATCAATCTTGCCTTCTGCATCCAGGGTAACGTTCTCAAGCAGTGCGTTTCTCTTGATAGCGTTGTAGATGTCCGGCTCGGAATCTTTGTCCAGGTTGATAACCTTTGCGTAGCAGCCGCCCTCGAAGTTGAATACGCCGTTGTCGTCCCAGCCGTGCTCGTCATCACCGATGAGGAGACGCTTCGGGTCGGTGGAAAGGGTGGTCTTACCGGTACCGGACAGACCAAAGAAGATAGCGGTGTTCTCACCGTTCAAGTCAGTGTTAGCGGAGCAGTGCATGGAAGCGATGCCCTTTAACGGCAGGTAGTAGTTCATCATGGAGAACATACCCTTCTTCATCTCGCCGCCGTACCAGGTGTTAACGATAACCTGCTCACGGCTGGTGATGTTGAATACAACTGCGGTCTCGGAGTTTAAGCCAAGCTCTTTGTAGTTCTCAACCTTTGCCTTGGATGCGTTGTAAACAACGAAGTCCGGCTTGAAGTCTTTCAGCTCTTCAGCAGTTGGCTTGATGAACATGTTGGTTACGAAGTGTGCCTGCCATGCTACCTCTACGATGAAACGGATAGCCATGCGGGTATCTTTGTTTGCGCCGCAGAATGCGTCGACTACGAACAGTCTCTTGTTGGAGAGCTCTTTCTTAGCGATCTCCTTAACCGCTTCCCATGCCTCTTTGCTTGCCGGATGATTGTCGTTTTTATACTCATCGGAGGTCCACCAAACGGTGTCCTTGGAGTTCTCATCCATCACGATATATTTGTCTTTAGGTGAACGACCTGTATAGATACCGGTCATAACATTGACAGCGCCAAGCTCGCTGACCTGTCCCTTTTCATATCCTTCCAGAGTCTCTTTGGTCTCTTCCTCAAATAACATTTCATAAGAAGGATTGTAAACCACCTCAGTGGTTCCGGTAATACCATACTGACTTAAATCGATATTTGCCATCTTCATTCAACCTCTCTTTCATTTTCCTCGATATGAATTTTTTCCGAAATTCGCGTTTATTATCTCATTGTGTGAAGAAAAAGTCAATATTTGGAAATAAAAAACCCATAACAAAATTCTCATATGGTCTATAAGTTTTGAATTATGTATACAGTGTTTTTTTAAGTTTTCCCTTATGCACAAAAAGAGAATCCTTTCGGACCCTCTTTTCGTTTTTCTGCCTTATTGCATTGTTCGTCTGATTTTGATCAGATTATTGCCTTCTATCGAAAAAACTCATGCTTTTCATGTTGAAACAGATAGGTCAGATGTCCGTCGAACCAGCTGACGTTGCTGGACCGCGACCGGATACGGTTCATGAAGAACAGCGCGCCCTGGGAATAATCTTCCCCGGAAAGTGCCCGGTTCACTGCCTCCACAGTCTTCTCCGATACTGTGCAGCTGTTTAACCGTCCGTCGCTGACCGGTGAGAACTGGGACCGCTGGTATACCACATCCGTAATGGTGGATGGAAACTCTGAATCCCGCACACGGTTTAAAATGACATTAGCTACCAGGATTCTTCCCTGCATATCGCAGCCGCCTGCCTCGGCCTCCACAATGCGCTTTAAGACCTCATAATCCTGATCCGAAAATGAGATGATCGACGAGGCGCGTACTGCCTCTGCCGCTGCGTGTCGGCGTTCCTCTTCTGCCTTTCTGGCAGCTTCCGCTTCGGCCTGTCTGCGGCGTTCTTCCTCAACCCGCTCAATTTCCCTCTCGGTCTCTTCAATGACCGCCTTCTGCTCCTGACGTACAGCATTCTGTTCCTGTACATTTCTTGCTATTGTATCACCCACAAGGAGCTGTCCGCTCCTCAAATTGTCAGGATCTGTAATACGCAGTTGTATCTTTGCTTCTGTAAGCTGTTGCGTTTCCCCAGATACTTTCTCTGCTTCCTCTTCCGGGATTTCCGTTTCCGGATCCTCTCCATTGGAGGTCTCAGCATATGCGGTCAGCGCGTTATGTCCGCCTGCCGCAAATCCGGCTGATGAAAAAGTCATAACGGCTACCACTGCAGTCCCGGTCATAAGAATGGCCGCGCTGCGGTATAAACGCCTGGTCATCTTTACCATCGGAGTGAAGATGTGTTTTACAAGCTGGCATACCGCCTGGAGAAATGAGCAAAATGGATACATATTGTGCTCCTTTCAATCATGTGATTCCCTAAATATGGCATTTTTCTGACTTAAAGTGGGAGTTAAGTCCTGAAATCACCCGTTTTTCTGTGTCAGGCGATATTATAGTGGGGGACAAGTAAAACTGTCAATAAGTTTTTCACACTTTTGTCATATATGCCACCCGGAATTTTCAGGGATTTTCCCTTTTCTATAGCTTTGCACAAAGATTCTCCGCTTAAACTGGTGTTTTTTTGTTTCATTTTTCTTCCGAAGTGTTAAGTAATTATTACATTTTTGTTAATTATACCGTCATAAAAAAAGAGTCGAACAATGTCGGCTCTTTTTTATGTAAATCAATTTCCGTGTTATCTTTTATTCAATTGTGAGGCTGGCGTACTCTGCCTCTGTGTAGGCCTTTAAATCTTCCGGATTTAAAATGACCTGGGCACCGCGAATGCCGGCGCTGACCGCAATTTCGTCAAATAAAACTGCTGTTTCTTCTATATAAGTAGGGAACTTCTTCTTCATTCCGATGGGGGAACAGCCACCGCGGATGTAGCCAGTGGTGGGCAAAAGCTCTTTCATGGGAAGCATCTCCACTTTCTTGTCTCCCACGGCGCGGGCTACCTTCTTTAAGTCCAGTTCTTCCGCCACCGGAATACAGCATACCAGATAGCCGCGCTTCTCTCCCTTCAGCACCAGGGTTTTGAAAACACTGTCCGGATCCTCGCCAATCTGGTTTGCTACATGAATGCCGGAGAGGTCATTCTCATCCACTTCATACTCCTGAACTCGGTAAGAAATGCCAGCCGCGTCCAGAAGACGCATCACATTGGTTTTGTCTTTTTTTTGCTGTTTCATAGTCATTTCTCCAAACTCACAATCTTACCGGCTACAGCACAAGCTGCGGCGGTTCTTGGGGAGGCCAGGTAGATTTCTACCTTAGAGGTTCCCATACGGCCCAGGAAATTGCGGTTGTTGGTGGCTACCACGCGCTCTCCGTCGCTTAAGATGCCACCGGTACGTCCACAGCAGAGGCCACAGCCCGGATGAGTTACAATGGCACCTGCCTCCATTAAGGTCTTAATGGCGCCGCAGGCTGCTGCATCCTGGTATACCTTACGGCTGGCCGGAGTGACGATAAGCTTCACATACGGAGCCACACTCTTTCCCTTTAATACTTCAGCTGCTGCCTGCAGGTCCTCCAGACGGCCGTTGGTGCAGGAACCGATGAAGACCTGATCGATGACGGTGCCTTCCAGCTCGCTGACGTTGCGGATCTTGTCTACCTGAGACGGGCATGCCATCACCGGTACGAAGTTCTCTGCTTTGTAGTGAAGCTCTTTTAAGTATACAGCATCTGCGTCGCCCACCAGGCTCTTCTGGAAATCATCCAGCTTAATGCCACAGTACTCCTCGGTCTTTTCATCCGGAGTGAACAGCGCGCACTTAGCGCCGGCCTCAATGGCCATGTTTGCCATGGTGGTGCGGCTGGCAATGCTCATGTTCTTCACGGCGGAACCAGTAAACTCCAGAGCACGGTAGGTTGCGCCATCCGCGCCAAGATCACCAATCAGGCGCAGGATCACGTCTTTGGACATCACATTGGCCGGAAGTTCTCCATCAATCACAACCTTGATGGTCTCCGGTACCTTGACCCAGAGAGTTCCGGTTCCAAGGATGGAAGCCATCTCGGTATAGCCGATTCCGGTAGAGAAAGCACCCACACAGCCGTAGGTGGTGGTGTGGCTGTCAGTGCCGAATACCACATGGCCCGGCTTTACGTAGCCAGCCTCCGTCATCAGCTGATGGCAGATACCGTCACTTCTGTGAATGTTTTTAATGCCGTACTGCTCCACGAACGCGTCGCCCACACGGAAATGGCGGGTATCGTCCTGCTGGCTGGCTGGAACCAGATGATCGTAAATCAGGACTACCTTATCCGGGTCCCATACTTTTGCGAAGCCCATCTCATGGAACTTGTCCACGATGAACGGAATCATGATATCGTCTAACATAACGCGGTCTACATTTACAGTCACGATATCGCCCGGCTTTACGTTTTTGCCGGTATTATGTGATAAAATCTTTTCGATGATTGTCTGTCCCATACTATCCTCCTAATCCAGTCCGTTGCGCTTGCGCATGGCTTTGACCAGGCCGCCGGCCTCAATGATCTCCATCAGGTTCTCCGGCAGGGAAGCAATCGGGTATTTCTTTCCATTATACTCGACATCCTCGTTCACGGTAACGGTGATGGTATCTCCCTCCTTCACCACATCGTGAAGCTCCGGCTGCTCCAGTAAAAGCAAACCATTGTTTAACGCGTTGCGGTAGAAAATGCGGGCAAAGGACTTGGCAATGATGCAGGGAATGCCAAGAGCCTTGATGACCTCCGGTGCCTGTTCACGGGAAGAGCCGCAGCCGAAGTTTTTGCCTGCTACAATGATGTCTCCCGGTTTGATCTGACCCGCAAGCTCCGGGCGCAGCGGGGAGAAACCGTACTGTTTCATATCTTCAATGGTCTTTAAGGCCAGGTACTCCGTCGGGATGATGATGTCAGTATCGATGTCATCGCCCAGGACCCAGACCTTTCCGGTATATTGTGCCATAATGATAACCTCTTATTTCCTAATATAATATGTAGTAACCGCACAGGCAGCAATGTCGTTCACTGTTGCCTGATCAAGCGGTCGCAAAATGCTTATCCTGTATTTCTTCCTACAGCATATCTGCAGTGCAGATCTCACCCTTCACCGCGGAAGCTGCTACCGTTGCCGCGGAACCTAAATAAACCTTGGAACTCGGATGTCCGGCGCGTCCCTTGAAGTTACGGGTACCGGTACTGATCAGCACCTCATTCTCGCCAATGACACCCTGACAGCTGCCCCAGCAGACACTGCAGTTCGGGTTCATGACAATGGCGCCGCTCTCCATGAAGATCTGGATGAGGCCCTCATCCAGTGCCTGTAAGTATACCTCACGGCTGGCCGGAACCACCAGGAATCGCACATGGTCAGAAATCTTCTTTCCTTTTACAATCGCTGCTCCGACACGCAGATCATCGATACGGCCATTGTTGCAGGAACCAAGGAATGCTTCGTCAATGCGGACGCCGCAGACCTCTTTGGCCGGAACTACATCATCTACAAAGTCCGGGCGTGCTGCGACCGGCTGGATTTTGGACAAGTCAAAGGTATACTCTCTTGCGTAAACCGCGTCGGCATCACTCTGAAATACAGCCTTCGGCTCACGGCCTCTTGCCTTTAAGTATTCCAGGGCGATCTCATCTGCCTCAAAGATGGCTGTCTTGGCACCTGCCTCTACCGCCAGATTGCACAGAACCATACGATCGTTAACACTTAAGGTTTTTGCGCCGTCACCAGTGAACTCCATAACCTGGTAGTTCACGCCGTTGGCTCCAATCTCGCCGATGATGGTGAGCATTAAGTCTCTCGGATATACGCCCTCCGGCAGCTTGCCGGTCAGGTTGAATTTGACGGTCTCCGGAACTAATACCCAGGAGGTTCCGGTCACCATGCCATAGAGCAGATCCGTACAGCCGACACCGGTACCGAATGCGCCCAGCGCACCGTAAGTGCAGGTATGACTGTCTGCGCCAAAAATCAGTTCACCCGGGCAGACATAGTTTTCCATCATGATCTGGTGGCACACGCCTTTTCCTTCCCAGAAATCAATGTTGTTCTCACGCGCGAAATCGCGCATCTTCTTCTGGGATGCAGCGGTCTTCGGGCTGTCTGCCGGAACGTTGTGATCCACAATAAAGACCATCTTCTTCGGGTCCGCAATATGCGGATGCTTTAATTTGTTGTTGTACATATCGACGGTCAGATGAGTGGTTCCGTCGTTGCTCATCATGCGGTCTAAGGTTACGGTATGGATATCTCCTGCCTTTACCTCCGGCACACCGGCTGCAAGGGCAATAATCTTTTCAGCGATTGTCATTCCCATGATTATGCTTCCTCCTTGTTCAGTGATGCGATGAGTCCGCCCTGGCTTAAGATCTGCTGCATGTAAGCCGGCAGTTTCGTGCAGGAATAGGTCTTTCCATTTGCCTTTGCAACACCTTCCGTAAGGGAGAGATCCATCTCATCCCCGGTACTTACTGCGTCCGGCAGGTCTTTGCAAACAATAACCGGAAGGCCAATGTTGATGGCATTGCGGTAAAAGATGCGGGCAAAGGATTTGGCAACCACGGCCTGAACACCCAGCGCCTTTAATACGCTCGGTGCCTGCTCTCTGGAAGAGCCGCAGCCGAAGTTCTCTCCGCCTACAACATAATCGCCCGGTTTTACTTTTTTCGGAAAATCCGGGTCTAAAGACTCAAATGTATGATCCTTCATCTCATCGATGGTAGGAAGTAACAGATACTGGGATGCGATAATCTGATCCGTATCCAGGTCATTGTGAAATTTAAAAATTTTTCCGACTGACATAATGTCCTCCTGACAATTCGTTTTTCTTTCCGCATGCGATCACAAATGTATGTTTTCGCACGCTTCCATTTTTTGTCGCTTATTGAATTATATCATCACTACTGGTATAATGACAATAGATAATACTCATATGTATCATAACACTTAGTTATAAGAAGTTCGTGTCTCGCGCGAACTCTGACATTACAAACTATTGGGGGATCATCGAATATATGGATCAGAACTTATCACAGTACCGTATTTTTTACGCCGTAGCCAAGGCCGGTAATATTTCCCGGGCCGCAAAGGAGCTTTACATCAGCCAGCCTGCCATCAGCAAATCCATCAGCAAGCTGGAGGATAGCTTAAACACTGTGCTTTTCACCCGCAACTCCCGCGGCGTGCAGCTTACCGATGAAGGACAGGTGCTGTTTGAGCACACCCGGGATGCTTTCGAAGAACTGGCCAAGGGCGAGCAGGAGTTAAAGCGCATCCGTGAATTCAATATGGGACACATCCGCATCGGCGTCAGCAACACGCTTTGCCGGTTTATCATGGTCAAATATTTAAAAGGTTTTATTGAGCAGTATCCCCATATCAAGATCACCATCGAAAGCCAGCCCACCACCCAGACGCTCTCCATGCTGGAGCAGCAGCGCATTGACATTGGCCTGGTTGTGGAGCAGAAATCTGCCAAAAGCATGAATTTTATCCCGGTCATGGATATTGAAGATATCTTCGTGGCAACACCAAGCTATCTGGAAAACTTAAAGCTGCGGGAAGGCGCCGACACGGATGTATTCCAGAGCGGCAACCTGATGCTTCTGGACAAGAACAATATTACCCGCCATTACATCGACGACTACATGTCCGTCAACGAAATTGTAGCCAACAATCTCCTGGAGGTCACCACCATGGACCTGCTCATTGAGTTTGCCCGTATCGGTCTTGGCATTGGCTGCGTGATCAAGGAATTTGTAAAAGAGGATCTGGACTCCGGGCGGCTGGCACAGCTCAAACTGGACACACCGATCCACAAGCGCACGGTTGGCTTCCTGTGGCAGAGCAGCCGTACCTCCAAGGCACTTGACACCTTCATCCGGTTCTGTAAAGAGCAGAACAGTCAGAATCTGTATTTCCTATGAAACAAAAAAGTCGCCCAATTGGACGACTTTTTTATGATGAAAATTCAGATTCGATTAGTTGTTGATGAGCTTGCCGCTCTCGTCGTTCCAGCTGTACAGCTTACGGATCTCTGCGCCGACTTTCTCAGACGGATGCTCAGAAGCAAGCTTTCTCATAGCTTTGAAGTGAACCTGACGGCCTGCAGGGCTCATATCAAGCAGGAACTCTTTTGCGAAGGTACCATCCTGGATATCGGAAAGGATCTTCTTCATAGCCTTCTTGGTATCCTCGGTGATGATCTTCGGTCCGGTGATGTAATCGCCGTACTCAGCGGTGTTGGAGATGGAATATCTCATGCCAGCGAAACCAGACTGGTAAATGAGGTCAACGATCAGCTTCATCTCGTGGATGCACTCGAAGTAAGCGTTTCTCGGATCATAGCCAGCCTCAACCAGGGTCTCGAAACCAGCCTGCATCAGAGCGCAAACGCCGCCGCAAAGAACAGCCTGCTCGCCGAAGAGGTCAGTCTCAGTCTCGGTACGGAAGGTGGTCTCCAGAAGACCTGCTCTTGCGCCGCCGATACCAAGGCCGTATGCCAGAGCTTTCTCCAGAGCCTTACCGGTGTAATCCTGCTCTACAGCTACCAGACACGGAGTACCCTTGCCCTCCTGGTACTCGGAACGAACAGTGTGGCCCGGTGCCTTCGGAGCGATCATGGTAACATCTACGTTTGCCGGCGGTTTGATGCAGCCGAAATGAATGTTGAAGCCGTGAGCGAACATTAACATGTTGCCCTCTTCCAGGTTCGGCTCGATGTCTCTCTTATACATGTCAGCCTGCAGCTCATCGTTGATCAGGATCATGATGATGTCTGCTTTCTTTGCAGCCTCTGCTGCGGTATATACTTTAAAGCCCTGTGCCTCAGCCTTTGCCCAGGACTTGCTGCCCTCGTACAGACCGATGATGACGTCACATCCGGACTCCTTTAAGTTTAATGCGTGTGCATGTCCCTGGCTGCCGTAGCCAATGATAGCGATGGTCTTTCCATCCAGTAAGGACAGGTTACAGTCTTCCTGATAATAAATCTTTGCCATCTTCTTTTCCTCCTCAAGAATCTTTAGATTCATTTGTTTACGGAAGATACCGTACGTCATCGGAGCCGCGGGATAAGCCGGTCAGGCCGGTTCTTGCAAGTTCCAGGATTTCGTAGTCTTCCAGCAGATTGATCAGCGCGTCAAGCTTTGACTGGTCGCCGGTCAGCATGACAGTCAGGGAATCCTTGCCTACATCCACGATGGTTGCGCGGAAAATGTCGGAAATGGCACTGACCGCCTGACGCTGGCTCGCGTTGGCCCGTACCTTTACCATGATCAGTTCCCGGTAAACGGAATGGCTCGGTTTTAATTCCTTGATGTCGCGGACATCCTCCAGTTTTCGAAGCTGCTTTTCGATCTGCTCTAAAATGTTCTGATCGCCAAAAGCAACTACGGTCATTCTGGAATACCGCTCATCTGCAGTGACACCAACGGTCAGACTCTCGATGTTGTAGCCACGGCGGCTGAATAAGCCAGCAACACGGCTCAGTACACCTGATGTGTTGTCTACTAACAATGATAACACGATTCTATCCATAAGTGTTCTCCCTTCTGTCACGTTCTCTTTATGATAACAATCCTGTTACTATTTGTCAACTATATAAAAGGAATGTGTACTATTCCTTTCGGTTATAATTTATCGCTGTTCCATCCAGAAAACGGTCATATGTCCGTATTCCGCGGACAGTTTTAGAATTTCCGTACCATATCCCGGGTGATTTCAGCCAGGCTATGGGCACCACACATAGCCATGGTGTCCTTTAACTGGCCGCCAACGCGGTTCACCAGTTCTGCCACACCTTCCTCCGCGCCGCCGTAAACCGCAGTCACGAACGGGCGGCAGATCAGCACGCCGTCTGCTCCCAGTGCCAGCGCCTTAAAGACATCGCTGCCGTTGCGGATACCGCCGTCCACCAGAATCTTCATGGAACCGCCGCCCACAGCTTCTGCGATCTCAGGCAGCACCTCTGCGGTAGCCGGGCACTGGTCCAGAACACGGCCGCCGTGGTTGGATACCACAATGGCTGCTGCCCCGGCCTCCTTCGCCTTCAACGCGCCCTTCACCGTCATAACACCCTTTACAATAAACGGAACGCCTGCAGCGCGGATGATGCCAGCCAGCTCTTCCACGGTCTTACTGCCGGCCGGCGGAGTCAGATTTTTTAAGAACGGAAGACCTGCCGCGTCAATGTCCATTGCTGCCGCAAAAGCACCGGACTTTCTGACTAACTCCATCTTTTCTGCTACCGTTTCCGCGTTCCACGGCTTTACCGTCGGAACACCCAGGCCGTTTGCTTTTCCAATGGCTGCGGTAGCCGCCCGCATGACCTCCGGATTCGTACCATCACCGGTAAAGGCCGCAATGCCATTGTCCGCGCAGGCCCGCACCAGAATATCATTGTAGGCCGCGTCATCATACTTATCTCCATAATGAAGGTTCACTGCGCCCACCGGGCCAGCAAAAAATGGATAAGCGAATTTCTTTCCGAAAATCTCCAGGCTGGTGTCCACCGGGCAGTTCTCACAGAGCGTGTCCATCTGTACCCGGATTTCCCGCCATTTCTCGTAATTGCGAATGGCCGTGTCACCCTCGCCCTTGGCACCCGGACCAGGCATGGTATTTTTGCAGGCCCGGCCGTTGCAGACCGGGCATCCCTTACAATACGGACCAAGGCAGGTCCTTGCATTCTTTAAAACTTCTTCCTGTGTCATTCTACAAACTCCTCCTTATATCAAACTGAAAAGCTTCCGTTTTTCCGTCAGCTTTCCGGCTTTTTGCATGTTTCCAGTCAGATTCCGGCGCTCAGCCCAGCGCCACATCCAGAATCATCATAATCAGAAAGCCGACCGCAAAGCCCATGGTTCCCATATCGGAATGTTCCCCCTGAGCCGATTCCGGGATCAGCTCTTCCACCACCACATAGATCATGGCGCCCGCCGCAAAGGCCAGCATATAGGGCACAATTGGCACCAGAAACTTTGCGCACAGAATCGTGACCAGCGCACCGATGGGCTCTACCACGCCGGACAGCGTACCCATAACAAAAGCCCTGAGCTTTGACTGCCCCTCACTGTGCAGCGGCAGGGAAATGATGGCCCCCTCTGGAAAGTTTTGAATAGCGATGCCAATGGTCAGGGCAAAGGCTCCGGCTGCCGTGATGGGAGCGCTTCCAGTCAGAAGCCCCGCAAACACCACGCCCACTGCCATGCCCTCCGGCAGGTTGTGCAGCGTCACCGCAAACACCAGCATGGTCGTTTTCTTTAAATTGCTCTTTGGGCCCTCCGGCGTGTCGCTTCCCATGTGAAGATGCGGGATCAGCTTATCTAACCCCCAGAGAAACACCATGCCGATGGAAAAGCCGGCTGCGGCAGGCACAAACGCCAGCTTTCCGGCAGGCTCACACATCTCCATGGCCGGGATCAGAAGTGACCACACCGAAGCAGCCACCATAATGCCGGAGGCAAAGCCCAGCAGCAGCTTCTGGATCACCGGTTTGATCTCATTTTTTACAAAAAACACACTTCCCGCTCCAATGGTAGTACCAAGAAACGGGATCAGAATCCCGAAAATAATATGAAACAGCTCCTCTCGCATGAGAGATCACCCTCTTTCCTTAGTAGTATCTTATTCCGCAACAGGCTACATGCGATACTCTATTGGAATCGGATTGCTGTTATTTCTGTTATGCCACAGATATCTGCTTCGGATCTCCCACAACCTTCTTAAATACCAGCAGGAACAGGATGATGGAAAATACCGGGCCGGCAAAGTCGGAGACGGTTTCCGCAAAAAACACATTGGTCACGCCGGTCAGGAGCGGGATCAGCACCACCGACAAAAAATAAATGGATTTACGGAAGAGCGACAGGGTAATCGCCACCTTCGCTATGCCCATTCCGGTAAATCCGTCCACGATCGTGTACTGTACTGCCAGCGGGATCACGCCCAGCGTGGACATCCGGATAGCCCAGGCGCTTAAGGCTACATATTCCTCGTTGCGGGTAAAGATCTGCACGAAAATCTCCGGAACACACTGGGCTGCCAGAAACATGACCGTGTTGAATACAAGCGCGCAGGTGACGATCCACTGCTCCGCCTTCCAGATGCGGTCCGGCCTTTTTGCTCCGTAGTTGTAGCCCAGGATCGTCTGGGTTCCCGAAGTAATGCCTCCGAGCGGCATCGTGATGATCAGCATAAAGCTCTGGACAATTGCCGCGCAGGTCAGGATGGTATCGCCCTGTCCCGGACCGCCCAGACGCTGGATCACCATATTCTGGGAAATGATCAGCACATTATCCAGAGCGATGATGACAAAGGGAGAGAAGCCCACCCTGGCTACCTGCAGCATCAGCCTGGGATCAAACCCATGAAAGGTAATGCGGATCGGCACCTTCTTTCCAAATAAGAAGCGCAGCACATAAAAGCAGGAACACATCTGCGACAGTACCGTGGCCAGGGCTGCTCCCCGCACATCAAGATGCAGGCCGAAAATAAAAATGGGATCCAGGACGATATTGGCCACCGCCCCGATCATAACGGCCTTCATGCCAACCTTTGCAAAGCCCTGGCAGATGATAAACTGGTTCATGCCCGTAGTCATCAGCGCGAAGAACGTGCCACACAGGTAGATAGTCATGTAAGACAGCGCATAGGGAAAGGTGGTCTCCCCAGCGCCAAACCACCACAGGAGCTTTTCCCTCATTCCCAGCACACAGACCGTCAGAACCAGGGCCATGACCGTCAGCATGAGAAAGCAGTTCGCCAGGATCTGCCTTGCTCCCTTTTCATTCTTCTGTCCCAGGCGGATGCTCATAAGCGGCGCGCCTCCTACTCCCACCAGAATAGCGAAGGACGAAACCAATGTTACAATGGGACCACAGATGCCGACACCGGCCAGAGCCACCTCTCCGATCTTTGGGATGTTTCCTATGTACATACGGTCTACAATACTGTAAAACACACTGACGAACTGAGCCAGCATGGATGGCAGTGCAAGACGAAGGACCAGCCTCCGTATGTCATCGGTGTCTAAGTCATTTTCCAGCTTCATAGTACAAACTCTGCATCCTTTCTGTCCGTGCAGACTTTCTTTAATTTCTGGCGGATCGCAAGAGTCATCAGAGTTCCCAGCCTTCTCGCGTGCTTCGGGCAGACTGCAATGCAGCGCATGCAGGTGATGCAGGCACTCTCATCGGTCACCTTCGCATCGGTGCGGGAAATAGCCTGGACCGGACATTTGCGGATACAGGTTCCGCAGTTTTCGCAAGCTGAGGAAACACTGATTTTTAACGGCAGCGTTCCATAGGGACGGTACGGGCGATTTCCTTTGATGGAAAGTTCTGAAAGCTTTGTGCTTCCAGCTGTGTTTTTCAGTTTTTCCTTTACTGCCTCCGCAAAGGCAGTCATCTCTTTTTTGTCTTTCTCATCCGGGCGTCCGGTTCCATAGACATGGGCAATGTTATGCTCTGTGACTACGGCTGCCGCTGCCGCCGGGATGAATCCCTGTTCCTTTAAGATGTCCGAAAGCTCCAGCAATGCGTCCTCGTAGGCACGGTTTCCGTAGGTGACGATCAGCACCGCCGGCGTGCGCTTTCCGTGGATTTTTTGCAGGCGCTCTCTCGCCGTCTCCGGCACCCGTCCGCCGTATACCGGCACGCCGACTACCGCCAGCTCATGCTCTGTAAAGGTATAATCCGGCCTGGAGGACGCTGCATCGGTGAGATCCAGGCATTCTGCCTCCCTGTTACCTGCGATCCGCTCCGTGATCCACTCCGTCACCCGCTTTGTACTTCCGGTAGGACTAAAGTAAACTCCGGTAATCTGTGAAATATTCATAATACAATCTCCTGTTTCCTGTGAACCCCCGCTCACATTTCTTTGTTTTCAGACTGCCACAGACAGTCATTTTGCATGATCATCCATCTTCCTGCATCAGTAATGTCCCGCCTCATGCTCCGCGTTCAGCCAGTCCACCGCCTCCCAGATCCCGTCTGTGGTAAATGGGAAATCTCTGTGGTGCTTTTTCTCATCCGGCGTCATCTCAAAGTTAAAGGGTTCCGGCCAGATTATGGCCCTGAGCACGTTTTCCGTTTTCGCCGGAGTCTCCTCTGCGGCGGGCTCCAGTTCTTTTTCATGTTTGATGAGCACATAGCGCATGCCTTTAAAGCTCCCGGTAAAACGGCTCTTTTTTAAGAACGGGATGGAAATATCCCCATGCAGTTCAATCTTACTGGTTTCTAGCATATCTGTCAAATCCTCCTGTTGTCTTTCCACTGTAGCAGTTTTCATTCGTTTTGTCGAGAACAAGTTCTGAAAATTCCTACCCATCTGCCGTATACCGTGCTATACTAAATAAAGAGCAGAATTTTTCATGACGATCTAATTCAGAAAGGACTCAGCTGTTTTGCATTTTCAGCTGAGAAAGGAAACATTTCATGAGCCGCAGACAAAAACCAGCCATTGATTCCTCTATCCCCCCGGCAGACCTTCCGCTCCGCCCGTCTGTACGCTTCCGCCTGGCCAAGAACGACACCTTCTTCGGTCCCGGCGTTGCAGAATTTCTTATTCTGGTAGACCAGAGTAATTCTATGCAGACCGCCTGTAAGGAAATGGAGATGTCCTACAGCAAGGGCTGGAAAATCATTAAAAAGGCCGAGCAATATCTCGGCTATTCCCTGATCGAATCCAAATCCGGCGGCGCATCCGGCGGTTCCTCCCATCTGACACCGGAGGCGAAGGAGCTGCTCACCCGGTATCAGGGTATGGAAAAAGAGCTGAAAACAGCAACTGCCCAGCTCTTTGAAAAATATTTCGGTGATTATTCAGTTAACCCTTAAGAAGCAGGATTGCTTCCGGGGCTACTCTGACGTATTCCGGAATCAGACCGTCCGCACTGTGGGTGTGGATGGTCTTTCCTATTTTCCACCACAGACCGTTTTGCAGGGTAATATACCACTCAAACGGCATCTCGGATATTTTCGCATGTCCAACCGGAATGTGGTTGATCCCTTCCGGATCTTTTACCGGCTCAAAATCATGGGCACGGATTCCAATGGACGTTACATCCTCTGTCACGGTTTTCTCCGTGCTCAGCTCCAGATTATCCCAGTCTAATGCGCGTACCCGGTGATCGTCTATTTTTTCAATGCGGGAAATGTTTTTGCAGCCAGTCAGCCTTGCGGCCTCAACGCTGCCCGGATCATTGAAGATATCCTTCGTTTTTCCTGCCGCGATGACATGGCCTTTGCTTAAGAGCAGCAGCGTATCACAGAGCTGGTAGGCCTCGTCCCGGTCATGGGTAACCATGACGGAAGCTCCCTGGTATTCCGAAAGCACGCTGGCCAGTTCCAGACGCAGACGCTCTCTTAAGTGCGTGTCCATAGCGGAAAACGGCTCATCGAGAAGCAGTGCCTCCGGCTCATAAGCCAGGATCCTTGCCAGGGCCACTCTCTGCTGCTGTCCGCCGGAAAGCTGTGCCGGATAGCGTTTTTCCAGTCCGCTTAAACGAAAGCGCTCCATCATCTCAGAAACCCGCTTTTTCTGCTGTGCTTCCCCGTAGCGTTTTCCCGCCTTTAATCCGGTAAGGATGTTTTCCTCCACGGTCATATTCGGAAACAGCGCATAGTTCTGGAACAGATAACCGACGCGGCGTTTCTGCGGCTTCAGGTTTACCTTCCTGCTGCTGTTGAAGAGTTCCCGTCCATCCAGAATGATGGAACCGCTGTCCGGCTCCACAATGCCGGCAATGGATTTTAAGGTCATGCTCTTGCCGCAGCCGGAAGGACCAAGAATGCCAAGACAGCTGCTCCCAGAGCCATCGGACGCGTCACTGGCGCGTCCGCGACATGCCGGGCAGGTAAACTGAACCTGAAGCTCAAATTCACGCAGCTTTTTCCGGATATCTGCCGATAAAAAATCCTCACTCATGATAATCTCCTTTTCTTCTCGCGCAGTGCTGCCCGGTTCATCAGGATGACGGAAAGAAAGGCAATGACAACGATGATGGCAACATAGCGGTATGCCGCATCCATGTTTCCTGCTGCCACCTCAGAGTAAACGGCCATAGGCAGGGTTCTGGTCTTTCCTGCAATGTTGCCCGCTATCATGGCCGTTGCGCCAAACTCACCCAGGCCTCTCGCAAAGGCCAGAACACCACCGCTGACAATGCCCGGCATGGCATTGGCGATCAGCACCTTGTGGAAGATGCTCCACTCACTCATGCCAAGGGTGCGGGCCGCAGCCATGAGGTTCGGATCCACCTGCTCAAATGCTCCCCTTGCAGAGCGGTACATGAGCGGAAAGGACATCACCACCGATGCCAGCACTGTGGCTGTCCAGGAGAAAGCGATCTTAACACCGAAATACTGCAAAAAGAAGATGCCGATGGGCCGTTTCACCCCAAACAGATATAAGAGAAAAAAGCCCGCCACCGTAGGCGGCAGCACCAGCGGCAGCGTCAGCACGCCGTCCAGGATGATCTTCATCCGCTCGTTTTTCATGCTGACCACCCACCAGGCTGCCAGGATTCCGAGGAAAAAGGTAATCACGATGGAGACACTGGCTGTCTTCATGGAAATCAGGATCGGGGACCAGTCCATCTTTTGCTCCTTTCTCTTTACTCTGCTGCTACAAAGCCGTAGGACTCAAATACCGCAATTGCTTCCGGAGTCTGTAAGAAATCAACGAATGCCTTTGCTGCATCTTCATGAGTAGTTGCTTTTACAACGGCTACCGGGTAGATGACCTTCTTCTCCAGACTTCCCTCCGGTGCCTCTGCAACAACAGTAACCTGATCAGCCTTGCTTGCCGCGTCGGTTGCGTATACGATACCCGCGTCAGCACTTGCTGCTGCAACCTGGTTTAATACCTCCGTTACGTTGGTACCAAAGCTTACCTTATCCTGAATGCTGTCCCATACGTTTAAATTGGTCAGAGCTTCTTTTGCGTACTGGCCGGCCGGAACACTCTCCGGATCGCCCAGAGCGATGGATGCTGCATCGCCGATCTTCTCGAAGGAATCAATCTTACTGTCACTGCCGGCCGGAACGATCAGAACGATCTTATTCTCTAACAGGTTCACAATGCTATCGGAAGCAATCATGCCTTCATCATCCAGAGCCTTCATCTGCTTGGTCGCTGCGGACATGAATACGTCTGCCTCAAGTCCTTCCTCGATCTGGGTCTGCAGCTTTCCTGAGCTGTCGTAGGTTCCCTCAACGGTTACGCCCGGATACTGCTCCTCGAACATCGGGATCAGTTTATCCTCATATGCGTTCTTTAAGCTTGCTGCTGCCGCAACCAGAATGCTCTGCTCGCCAAGATCAGCCTTTTCCTCTTCTTTGGACTCAGCCTCGATCTCTGCTGCAATGGTCTCCTCTGCGGTGGTCTCTGCCTCGGTTGCTGCTGCGGTAGTCTCCTGCGGTTTGGAGGAGCAGCCTGCCATCATACCTGCAGCCATCATAGCTGCCATTACAACTGCGAACCTTTTCTTCATCGTTTTTCTCCCTTGTTTTGTTTTTTATTTTCTCGCGCACTCAGACGCGGTGCCACGCAAAATCTTTAACCCATGATCCAACGCTCCCAGAATAAAGCCAAGGCTCTCCTTCACGGCCTTCGGACTTCCCGGCAGATTCACGATCAGGGTCTTTTTGCGGATCACAGACGCGCCGCGGCTTAGCATGGCCCGGTCTGTGATCTGCATGGACTTCATGCGGATGTACTCGGCAATACCAGGCGCATTCCGGTCTGCCACGGCCAGTGTTGCCTCCGGTGTCTGGTCCCGCATGGAAAATCCGGTTCCTCCGCTGGTGATAACCAGATCTACCTGACGGCTGTCGGCCAGACGGATCAGGTGATGCTTTAACACCGCCGGCTCATCCGGGATCACAAAGCGTTCCAGCACATCGTAGCCTGCTTCTTTTAACAGCTCCTCGGCTGCAGGTCCGCTTGCGTCCTCCCGTTCCCCTCTGGAACCTTTATCGCTTAATACAATGACCGCCGCCGTGAAGGGACGGTTCTCATTCGGTGCTTCCACACGCATCACATCTCCCGGACGGATGATGCCTTCCTTTATGACCTCGGCAAACACGCCTTCCCGCGGCATGATGCACTCCCCGACACGATGATAAATCGCGCAGTGGCTGTGGCACTCCTTGCCGATCTGGGTCATGCGAAGCTCCACGGTCCCGGCATACAGTCTGGTTCCCACCGGCAGCGCCCGGAAATCGATTCCGTCTACGACCAGATTTTCACCAAAGGCACCGTCGCCCACGTTTGCTCCGCGCTTATTAAACTCTTCTACTTTATTATAGGAAAGAAGACTCACCTGCCGGTGCCACGTTCCCGCGTGGGCATCACCCTCAATTCCGAAGTTCGGAATAAAATGTCCTTCCGGGATGGTATGCTTTTCCGTTCCCCGGGCCGGACTGATGCAGATAGCCTTCACTACGCCTGTTTCGTTAAAATCCATATTTCTCACCCTCCAATTGCACTCATGCCATGCGCTTCTGTAATCTGATCCGGCTGCTCAAAGCAGTGCTCTGCCGGTTTGCCGTATATGGTGCGGGCCATGGCATTGAGAAGCTTCTGATTTTTGCTGACCGCTTCCTGCCGCACGCATTCACCACGCAGAATTTCTCTCAAGTCTGTCCCGTCCTCATAGCAAAGACAGGTCTTCAAAAATCCTGTTGAAGTCAGTCGTACCCGGTTGCAGGAGCTGCAGAACTTTCCGTGCATGGCACTGATGAGTCCGATGCTTCCCTGATATCCCGGAATCTTATAATAGACCGCCGGCCCGGCCCCGTGTACGCTGTCATCGGCCTGAAGCTGAGGAAATTCACTGCGTATCTCTTCCAAAAGATCTTCGTTACTGCGTCCCTCCGAGTGCCGCCCTTCTCCAATGGGCATCAGCTCAATAAACCGGACATCCACAGGCTTATCCTTTGCCAGCGTGATCAGACGTTTCCAGTCGGTATCCGGCATGGAAACTGCGTTAACCTTTACTTTCAAGCCTGCCGCAAGAGCCGCGTCAATAGCCAGCAGGACCTCCGGCAGAAGATCCTGACCGGTGATGGCCGCAAATGTCCTGGCATCCAGCGTATCCAGGCTGATGTTGATCTCATCCAGTCCTGCCTCTACCAGTTCCGGGAGAATAGCTCTCACCAGGGTTCCGTTGGTCGTCATGGCAATTTTTTCAATGCCCGGAATTTCTTTTAACATGCGGATCAGCTCCGGGCAGCCTTTCCTGGCAAGCGGTTCTCCTCCGGTCAGCCGGATCTTGGTGATGCCGAGCCTGGCCCCGCACACCGCGATCTGCCGTATCTCCTCAAAGCTTAATATGTCCTTATGCTCCACGCACTCAATGCCGTTTGGCATACAGTATTTGCAGCGCAGGTTGCAGCGGTCCGTCACGGACACACGCAGATACTTAATTTCTCTTCCCTGGGCATCCTTCACACCTGCTCACCGCCCTGCTCACGCGGATTCACAAAATGTCCGCTCTTCCCTCCTGTCTTCTCTGCCAGATGGATGTCTCCGATCTCCATCGCCTTATCTACCGCCTTACACATATCGTAGATGGTCAGAAGCGTCACTGACACGCCGGTCAGCGCTTCCATCTCCACTCCGGTCTTTCCGGTGGTCTTGGCCGTGCAGACTGCCTCGATCTCACAGGTTTCCGGATGCAGGTTAAAATCCACGTTCAGCTTGGTCAGATTTAAGATGTGGCACAGCGGAATAAACTCCGAAGTACGCTTTGCTCCCATGATCCCAGCGATCCGGGCCACACCAAGCACATCCCCCTTGGCCATAGTACCTTCTTTGATCTTTCCAAAGCATTCCTCGCTCACGCGGATACGGCCCTTTGCTACCGCCTCACGTACCGTTTCGCCCTTGGCAGTCACATCGACCATGCGGGCATTGCCCTGTTCGTCAAAATGGGTAAATTCCATATCAATACCCCTTTCCAAAACCGCAGTTCGGGAAGGTGCAGACCGGGCAGTTTAAGCACAGGCCGCCCATGCCAAGGGCTGCCAGCTCATCCGGTGTCACCTCATCGTCTGCCATGACACGTGGAAGTACCAGATCAAAAATGGTGCGTTTTGCATACATCACGCAACCCGGAAGCCCCATGATGACGGTTCTCCGGTTCCTTCCATGTTCTATGCGGTCGTAATAAGCCAGCAGAAACATGGCGCCCGGAAGCACCGGGGCACCGTAGGAAACAATGCGTGCTCCGGTATTTTTGATGGCCAGCGGAGTCTTGTCATCCGGATCTACACTCATGCCTCCGGTGCAGATGACAACATCCGCTCCCTTTCCGATCATATCCAGAATGCTGGCCGTTACCTTTTTGTCATCATCATCCCAGGTGACATGGTCAATGACCTCTGTGTCAAACTCAGACAGCTTGTCCACAATGACCGGGGTGAAGGTATCTTTGATACGTCCGTGGAACACTTCATTTCCGGTTGTCACAATACCGACCTGCTTACGCTGAAACGGCTTTAATTCCAGAATTGGCTTTCCGCCGGTCAGCTCCATGGTCCGCTCCCTCACCGCTTTCATCTTCTCTTCCTCAATGACCAGAGGGATAATGCGGGTGCCTGCCAGCTTGTCTCCCTTTTTTACGGCAAAATTGCCGTGGCGGGTGGCGATCATCATCTGGCCGAAGGAATTGACCTCCTTTAGTGCCTTTGCGTCAATCTTTAACAGGCCATCGCAGGCCGCGGTCAGCTCGATCTTACCTTCCTTCGGCAAAGAACGGTCCATGTGCTCACCCCTGCAGATCTCGCAGAGCACTTCGGCTGCCTCATCCTCATGCATCATGCCCTCTTCCTTCTCCCAGACATAGAGGGTATCCTTTCCAACGCTTAAAAGCACCGGAATATCTTCCTTTGTAACAATGTGACCCTTGCGGAACACTGCGTCTTTGGTGACTCCGCGAATGATCTGTGTAATGTCGTGACAGAGGACTGCGCCCTCCGCATCGACGGTTTTGATCAGTTTCATGTGTGCTGCCTCCCAATCTTCCTGTGAATCTTCGTTATCATTCCGTTTTTTGTTTCATTCATCCGTTTTGTTCGTTATTTTTTTGTGAAAATAACGGTGGACTTTTAAAACCGGCCTGCCTTCCGGCAAACCGGCTTTTCAGATTATTCTATTGTAATCTGTTTTTCTGGGAAATGCAATCCCCTAATCTGTTTTATTGACAGTTTCCCTAACTTTTTTTCATGCGTTTCGTTACTTATCAGAATGCACACTCAGCCCCGTTCAATCAGCACCTGCATCACGCCGCCGCAGACCATGCCCTCTTCCTCTGCCACTCTTCCGGTCATATCCACATGACGGATCTGATATCCGCCATCACGGATCACTTCCCGAGCATGCTGCATGAGGTTTGCCTCTGCGCACCCCCCTCCGATGGTTCCCTGGATCAGCCCGGTCTCGTAGACGATCATCTTGGCTCCGGCCTTTCTCGGTGTGGAACCTTTTGTGCTCAGAATGGTAATAACCGCCTTTTTCTGATCCGCAAATTTTTCTTCCGGCTCTGCCAGATTGTGAATGACTTCCATGTCGATGTCGGACTGGGAAACTCTTCTGGCCTCATCTTCCGGTTTGCGTTTCACTTGAATTGCTTCTGCAAGGATTGCGACCGCAATCTCCTCCGGGGTTATTGCTCCGATATCAAGTCCCACCGGGGTGTGGATCCAGTCAAGCCACTTACGGCTGATGCCTTCCTCCTCCAGTGTATCCTTCAGTTCTCGGACGCGCTTTCTGGAACCGATCATGCCGAGATATGCCGTCTCCCCCTGCTTTGCCAGGGCCCGCAGACAGACACCATCGTGACGATGGCCTCTGGTTAAGAGCACCACGAAATCAGAGGAATTGACATGCAGCTTTTCAATCGCCGTCTCAAAATCCATGCAAAGGACCTGCTTTGCCGTCGGGAAGCGAAGCTCATTGGCAAAGGAAGGCCGGTCATCGGTCACCGTTACCGCAAAACCGGTGCGGGCCGCAAACTCTGCCAGTGCCAGTGAAACATGACCACCGCCGAAGATCAGCATGCGGTTTTCCTTACAGAAAGGCTCCGCGATCCACTTTTCTGTTTTCTGCTCATCGTCAAACCCCGTAATGCATACCTTCTTCTCAAAAGCAGCCTGCTGCGCCAGTGCCTCCGCCTCTTCTGGTTCTGTGCCCGGCACATATAAGTGCTTTTCCAGGGTTCCATCCGGATTTAATTTTGTCAACAGCAGCTTCTGGTTCTCCGATTGCAGGCCGGAAAGAAGCTCCCCATATACATTGTTTTCAATCCCCATACTTCACGTTCTCCTTTTTACAGTACGCTCTTATCACGCACCTGACTATTTTTTTGATTATCGTTATATTCTATCAAGTTTTGCTGCTTCTGTAAATGCCATGTGGCCGAAATTGCAGGAAGCAAAGCACAAAAACCTTTGTATTTTCGCAAAATTACATAATGAACGGACCTCAAAAATGTGCTATGATAATGACATATTACAATATGTTTGATACAGGGAATTTTTTAAGCCCATCTACATCTTTGGAGGACCTCTTCAGTTATGAACAGACAAGATTTTGAACAGCAATTTGAAGCAATCAGCGACCAGATCTGGGAATTTGCGGAGACCCGTTACCAGGAGTTCCGCTCCAGAGCCCTGCAGGCTGATTTTCTGGAAAAAGAAGGTTTTACCGTAACCCGGAATCTCGGCGGCATTGCCACCGCCTTTTCTGCCAGCTTCGGCTCCGGTCACCCGGTCATCGGACTTTTAGGGGAGTTTGATGCACTGCCCCGCATGAACCAGGCGGCAGATGTTCCCGAAAAACAGGCGGAGCGCCCCGGCGCGGCAGGGCATGGCTGCGGACACAACCTTCTTGGAACCGGCGCCATGGAGGCGGCCTGCCTCATCCGCGACTGGCTTTTGCAGACCCGTTCAGAAGGTACCGTCATTTACTTTGGCTGTCCGGCTGAGGAAGGCGGCGCCGGAAAGGCATTCTTAACCCGCTCCGGCTGTTTTCATGGCCTGGATTTTGCCCTGGCCTGGCACCCGGGTTCCAAAACCGGCCTGATCAAAGAGGCGCTCGCCAATATCCGCGTGATCTTTGACTTTACCGGAAAAAGCGCCCACGCAGCGGCTCACCCGGAGCTTGGCCGCTCTGCGTTAGATGCCTGCGAGCTTATGAACGTGGGTGTCAACTACCTGCGGGAGCATGTCAAAAGTGACGCCCGCATGCACTACGCTTATCTAAACGATGGCGGCGACGCGCCGAACATTGTCCCAGCTGCTGCCACCCTGCTCTACGCCCTCCGCGCACCGGAAAGTGCTTATGTAGCGGAGCTTTATGAGCGGGTAGGTGATGTTGCAAAGGGCGCTGCACTCATGACGGGAACCAAAGTTTCTTATCGGACCGTCAGCGCCTATGCGGATCTGCTGTCCATTCCGGCTATGGAGAAAGTGATGATGGAGGCCATGCAGGAGGCGGAGAAGCCGGAGTATACGGAAGAGGATTATGCGTATGCCGCGCAGTTTGCTGCTGACGAAAATTCCCCTTCGATTGATACCGATATTCTCCCTGCAGACCAGACCATCAACCTCGGCAGCACCGATGTCGGCGATGTAAGCTGGCAGGTTCCCACCGGACTCATTGGCGTGGCCACCGAAGCCACCGGCTGTGCCCTTCACACCTGGCAGATCGTAGCCCAGGGAAAAAGCCCTCTGGCCCACAAGGGCATGCATTACGCGGCGCGGATTCTGTTTGCGGCTGCGAAGAAGCTGTATGAAAGCCCCGAACGCTGTGCGCTGATCCAGGACGATTATCAGAATGTAATTGGACATCGAACATATCAGTCCATGCTGCCCGACTCTGTAAAGCCTGGAGATTTTTAGTTGCACAACCGCGCCTGACTTTGTTATAATATAAACGAATTTTTGATTTATGATACTTCAGGAAGGGAGTTTTACTATTATGGATCTGACAAAAGCTGTGAAAGAAACATATAAAAAGCCGCTGGCTTCCTGCACCAACGAGGAAATCTATATTTGCCTGTTAGAGCAGGTGAAAAAGCTGGCAAAGGAGAAGGAAACCGCTGTTGAAGGCACCGGAAAGCGCAAGCTCTACTACATCTCCGCCGAGTTCCTGATCGGCAAGCTGCTCTCCAACAATCTCATTAACTTAGGTCTTTACGATGAAGTCAAAAAAGAGCTGGCAGCTGCCGGCAAGAGCCTTGCCGAGATCGAGGAGCTGGAGCCGGAGCCATCCCTCGGTAACGGCGGCCTGGGACGTCTGGCTGCCTGCTTTGTGGATTCCATTGCTACTCTTGGATTAAACGGAGACGGCGTTGGCTTAAACTACCACTATGGTCTGTTCAGACAGGTCTTTAACAAAAAGCATCTGCAGCAGGAGACCCCGAACCCGTGGATGGAAAACGAGAGCTGGCTTACCAAAACCGAAACCAGCTATCAGGTCCCGTTCGGCGGCTTCACGGTTACTTCCCGTCTCTATGACCTGGATGTGACCGGTTATAACAACCACTCCACCCGCCTGCGCCTCTTCGACCTGGAATCCGTGGATGAGAGCATCGTAAAGGATGGCATTGATTTCGATAAAACCGAAATCGAGAAAAACCTGACGCTCTTCCTCTATCCAGATGACTCCGATGACAAGGGACGCCTGCTGCGCGTATACCAGCAGTATTTCATGGTCAGCAACGCTGCACAGCTGATTCTGGACGAGTGCATCGCCCGGGGTTCTGACCTTCACGACCTGGCTGACTACGCTGCCGTTCAGATCAACGACACCCATCCGTCCATGGTTATCCCGGAGCTGATCCGCCTGTTAGGACAGCACGGCATTTTGATGGATGAGGCGATTGCCATCGTATCCAAAGTGTGTGCTTATACCAACCACACCATCCTAGCTGAGGCACTGGAAAAATGGCCGATTGCCTTCCTGGAAAAAGCGGTTCCGCAGTTAATGCCGATCATCCGCGAGCTGGACAACCGCATCCGCGCCACTGTAAAAGACGAGACTACCTACATCATCCAGAATGGTCTGGTGCATATGGCTCACATGGACATCCACTACGGCTACAGCGTCAACGGCGTTGCTTACCTGCACACCGAGATTTTAAAGAATACAGAGCTGAACAACTTCTATAAGCTGTATCCGGAGCGCTTCAACAATAAGACCAACGGCATCACCTTCCGCCGCTGGCTCATGGCCTGCAACCCGGAGCTTTCCGCCCTCATCACCTCTCTCATCGGAGAAGGCTGGAAAAAAGATGCCATGGAGCTGGAAAAGCTGGGACAGTTCGTGTCTGACCCGTCCGTACTTACAAAGCTTCTGGATGTGAAAGCAGAAAAGAAGGCTCAGCTTGTTTCCTATCTGAAGAACACCCAAGGACTGGAACTGAACCCGGATTCCATTTTCGACATTCAGGTAAAGCGTCTGCATGAATACAAACGCCAGCAGATGAACGCCCTCTATGTCATCCATAAGTATCTGGAGATCAAGGCAGGCAAGCTTCCGAAAAAGCCGATTACCGTGCTGTTCGGCGCAAAAGCTGCCCCGGCTTACGTAATTGCGAAAGATATTATCCACTTAATTTTATGTTTGCAGGAACTTATCAACAAAGACCCGAAGGTAAGTCCACATCTGAACGTTTTCATGGTGGAAAACTACAATGTGACCCTGGCTGAAAAGCTGATTCCAGCCTGCGATATCTCCGAGCAGATCTCCCTGGCTTCCAAGGAAGCATCCGGAACCGGCAACATGAAGTTCATGTTAAACGGTGCCCTGACCCTGGGAACCATGGACGGCGCCAATGTGGAGATTGCCGAGCTGGTGGGCAAAGACAACATCTTCACCTTCGGCGAATCCTCCGAGACCGTCATTGCCCGCTATGAGCGCGGTGACTACAAGTCCAAAGACTGGTATGAGAAAGATAAAGCTTTAAAGGCCGCTGTGGATTTCATTGTCGGAAAAGAAATGATGAAGATCGGCCAGAAAGAAAATCTGGACCGTCTCTACAAAGAACTGTTAAACAAAGACTGGTTCATGACCTTCCCGGACTTTGAAGATTACGTCAAGACCCGCGAAGAGGCCTATGCAGCCTACTCTGACCGCACCGAATGGGCCAAGAAGATGCTCATCAACATCAGCAAAGCCGGATTCTTCTCCTCCGACCGCACCATTGCGCAGTATAATGAGGAAATCTGGAAGCTGTCATAACAATATACTTTTAAAAGCCAAAATGAGGAGCCGCTGCTGTGGCTCCTCATTTCTGTTTACATATCCATCCTACTTAAGTCGTTCCAGAACGTTTTTCACCTCTCCTACATCTAATCCCATCTGCTCCGCGATTTGCTGCTCCGTATATTTTTCTTTATGCAGCCTGTAAATGGTAAAAATCTGCTCCGCACCTTCTCTTTTCCCTTCCGCATATTCTGCTTTCCGAATTAATTCCTTCTCACGTTTCTCATCATACTCAAATATACACACCTCTATCGCCTCCGCTCGATTGTGTCCTTGTGATTTCGCCTTGCCTTTACAGAATTCTTTTTCTTCATTTGTTCTCCCTTCTGACAGGAGAATCCAATTTTATGAAAATCTCCTGCTCTTCAATTGTGATGAATTGGAATAAGCATAAGATTTTCTCTGATTCATATTAGAATAATAAGATAATAGAAATGAGTGATAAGAAAACCGGCACTGTTTTGTATGATACAGTTTCCTATTAATATACGAACAATATGATCCATTTTTCGTATATCCTTCTTATTGTTTTACGATCCATTTTCCTTTTCGGTTGGTTCCTTCTCGCTCAATCATTCCTTTCTTTTGCATCCTGCGGATATAATACTTCACCGTATTCAAGTTAAGCCCATTTCTTGCCGCTATCTCTTTTTGAGAAATCTCTGGAATATTTATCATCAACTGCATAATTGCATATTCTATTTCACCTTGCATATTATGAACCACTTCATCAATAGTCGATTGGGTGGACTGGGTGGTCGATTGGGTGGTCGATTGGGTGGTCGATTGGGTGGTCGATTGGGTGGTCTGGGTGGTTCCTTCATTCATCAACGCTTCATCCAACGGCACAATAATCCGAAATACGTCTCCCTCTACAAACTCTGGCTCTTTCCCTGAATAAACTTCACTATATTTGAACAAATTTCTCACACCAGATCCAAGCTGGTCCGCATACCCGATATTCCGAAAGAATGCAGCGATGATCGGATTCTTTGGATTTGGTTCGATATCATCCGGTGTCAGAACTGCCTGTTGTGAAGCACGATTTGCATTTTCTACATACATCCGGTCTTTTTCTATTACAAATTTTGCCTGATAGGAACTGGTATATTCCAGGTGTATCAGTGTATTGGCTATCATTTCTCGCGTAATGATATTTCTAAGACTCTTCCGCTGGTCTTCTTCCAAAAAGAAACGATCCGGCAGATGTTTCCGGCCAAATTCCATGAGCTATTCATAACTTTCGATCAAGTTGGTTTTGATAATTTCCCGTTCATCATACCGATCTATATTTACCTTGCGAAGCAGTGCATCCGTCACATAGGCCGGTACCACATCTGCAATTACATCATCTTTTCCCAAAAGCATGACCGCAGCCAGATTGTATCCTTTTGCTCCGGTGACACGGTCTATACTATACAATCTTGTACTTTTTAATACTTCCTCGTCTGACATACTGCTCCACGGATGTGTCTGACCACTGTTATTCGCCGCCATGATCCGGAGTTTTGGCAACAGGTCCAGACGTAAATCTTCCAGTCCCACATATGGGAAAATCTTCTTTTCTGTGTAAATTTCTTGCTTGCAGATATACATCTGGGCAATCTGAGCTGTGGCCGTAACTTTCACGTCAGCATCATTTACACGATCATAGATTACTTTTTTGTAGCAGTGCACTTCTGCACTTGGAAGAATGTGTATATGAATGAGTTTCTTCCCTTCATAATCCAAAATCTCAGGATTGAGATAAATAGTCGGTGAAAACAATGCAGGATTACTAATACAGCTAATAAAATTTTTTACCATATCTGGAGCCTGCTTTTCCGGCACACCAGAAACGGTTCCGTCATCCAGAACCCACAGAAATATATCTCCTCCAAAACGGTTTAAAAACGAGCATACTGTTTCGTATACATCACTTTCAATTCCATTTCCACATCTTTTGAATTCGACCGCAATAGTCTCGCCTATTTCCAGTATGGTTTTCATAGTTCTTGTGTCCATTTCAGCCGCCTCCTTATCAAAACCCAATTTTCAATTGTTTCTTGTTTTTTAGTATAACACAGACCATTTTTTTTAGAAACAACAAAAGCCGGAAAGCAGCTTATTAACCCACTTTCCGGCTTTTATAATTCTTATTTCATTTCCTCTACGGTATATCCCGCATCTTCAATGGTCTTCTTCAACACCGCCTCATCCAGCTCCCGGTCGAAGCTGACTACGGCTTTTTTGCCGTGCAGGCTGACCTTGGCGGATGCGCCGTCGATCTTGTTGATGACTTCGGTGACTGCGTTCACACAGTGCTCACAGTGCATGCCGGAGATTTTGACGATTTTCTTTCCGATAACCGGATTCTCCAGCTTTTTTTCTTCCGGCGGAAGGCTTCCACCGCCGCCACCGCAGCAGGCTCCCTCGCCCTTAAAATGCTTGATGGTAGATCTGATACCAAGAAGTACAAATACTGCAATGACTAAAATTACAATGATATCTGTCATGACTGATTGCTCCCTTCTTTTTTCTGTCTTTCCTTCAGTCTCTATTTTTCATCCGGCTTTTCTTTGGCTGCTTCTGCCATCATGTCTGCCTGGTGCTCTCTCTGGAATCTGCGGTCTCTCGCCTCATCCAGTTTTTTTCTGACAAATTTTACAAAAAGATAAATGGATACGCCTACTATGTACAGGATAATGCAAAGAGCTACCATATAGCCCATGGAATTCTGAGAATGTGACATTTATTTCTCCTTCATACGTTCGCGGCGCATCTGTCGGTGCGCCGCTCGTGTTTACTGTACTGATACGACCTTGTAATCCTGTGCCTCAACAGCCTCTTTCAGAACGCTGTCTGCAACTTCCTTCTCCAGGGTTACGACTGCGGTTCCCTTCTCATGGCTTACCACTGCCTCGGTTACGCCTTCGATGCCCTCCAGGGTCTTTTTCACTCTGGCCTCACAGTGTCCGCACATCATTCCTTCGATTTTCATAGTCTTTGTCATAGCACTCTTCTCCTTTTTCTCTTTATGATCAACATGACTTTCATCATGTGGTCTGCTTTGTTTTTTCTTCTTATCTTTGGACGCGTCATGCATCTGAAACAGATTCAGGCGCAGGGCATTGGTTACGACACAGAAGCTGGAAAGGCTCATGGCTGCCGCGCCGAACATTGGGTTTAACTTCAGTCCGAACAGCGGGTACCAGATTCCGGCTGCCAGCGGAATGCCGATAACGTTGTAGAAAAATGCCCAGAACAGGTTCTCGTGGATGTTACGCAGGGTTGCGCGGCTTAACCGGATGGCTGCCGGGACATCGCTTAAGCGGCTCTTCATCAGAACCACATCGGCTGCATCGATGGCAATATCCGTTCCTGCTCCGATGGCAATGCCGATATCCGCACGGGTCAGCGCCGGAGCATCGTTGATGCCGTCACCGACCATGGCTACCTTTCCCTGCTCCTTCAGAGAACGGATCACGCTCTCTTTTCCTTCCGGAAGCACGCCTGCGATGACCTCGTCCACACCGGCCTGGGCACCGATAGCTTTCGCAGTGCGCTCGTTATCACCGGTCAGCATCACAACACGGATGCCCATGTTCTGCAGCTCTTTAACCGCCCGCGGGCTGTCTTCCTTAATGACATCCGCCACCGCAACAATACCAAGAAGCTGTCCGTCACGGCTGAAATACAGCGGGGTCTTGCCTGCTTCCGCAAGCTTTTCTGCTTTCGCGCGGATCTCATCGGATACCAAAGCAACACTGCCGATAAAATTCGCGTTTCCTCCGCAGAGCTCACTGCCCTCATAAATGCCGGAAAGTCCATTGCCCGGAAGTGCTGCGAAATCGTCCACCTCGCCTGCAGTGATGCCGTCCGCCTGAGCGCGCTCGTTAATGGCGCGGGCCAGCGGATGCTCACTCTTTTTCTCCAGGGTGTAAGCCAGTGCCAGAAGCTCCTGCTCACTCTTTGCTTCTGCAAGGATGATGTCGGTCACCTTCGGCTCGCCGCTGGTGATGGTACCGGTCTTATCCAGTGCCACAATATCCATCTTGCCCGCTTCCTCCAGGGAAACCGCAGTCTTAAACATAATGCCATGCTTTGCGCCCATGCCGTTGCCCACCATAATGGCAACCGGAGTCGCAAGCCCCAGTGCACACGGACAGCTGATGACCAGAACGGAAATACCCCGGGCCAGCGCAAAGCCCACGCTCTGGCCAGCCAGCAGCCATACAATGGTTGTAATGACTGCAATAGTAATAACAGTCGGTACAAACACACCGGATACCCTGTCGGCAACCTTTGCGATCGGCGCCTTGGTGGCAGCCGCATCACTGACCATCTGGATGATCTGGGACAGAGTCGTATCTTCTCCGACTCTGACTGCCTCGCAGCGGATAAAGCCGGACTGGTTCACCGTTGCAGCGGAAACGCTGTCACCCACAGTCTTATCCACCGGAATACTCTCACCGGTAAGAGCCGCTTCGTTCACGGCACTGCTTCCTTCTAATACAATGCCATCCACCGGAATGTTCTCGCCCGGACGGACAACGAAGACATCTCCTTTCTGTACCTGCTCAATGCCGACAGTGACTTCTTCGCCGTCCCGAACCACAACCGCGGTCTTCGGAGCCAGCTTCATCAGGCTCTTTAACGCATCGGTGGTCTTTCCTTTGGAACGCGCCTCCAGCATCTTGCCCACGGTGATGAGGGTCAGGATCATGGCTGCGGACTCAAAGTAAAACTCATGCATGTAGCTCATGACAGCGTCCGCATTGCCCTTTACCTGGGCATCGGTCATGGCAAACAGTGCGTAGGTACTGTAAGTAAATGCCGCCATGGAACCGAGGGCCACCAGGGTATCCATATTCGGGGCTTTGTGCCACAGGCTCTTAAAGCCGCTGATGAAGAATTTCTGGTTGATGACCATAACGATGGCGGTTAAGATCAGCTGGATCAGCCCCATCGCCACATGGTTTCCGTCAAAAAATGCCGGAAGCGGCCAGCCCCACATCATATGTCCCATGGAAAAATACATGAGAACGATCAGAAATCCAACGGAATACCAGAGCCTGCGCTTTAAGACCGGAGTCTCATGGTCTTTTAACGCTTCCTCCGCGTCTAAGGACTGTGCCCGTACACTGCCCTCTTTTCCCGCGCCCTTTACAGACGCGCCATATCCGGCATCCTGCACCGCCTTGATGATATCAGCGGACGATGCCGTGCCTTCCACACCCATGGAATTGGTCAGCAGGCTGACCGAACAGCCTGTAACACCAGGCACCCCGGAAACCGCTTTTTCCACGCGGCTGCTGCAGGCCGCGCAGCTCATGCCGGTTACTGTATACTGTTCCATCTTGTTGTCGTTTCCTCCTTTTTCGATTCCCCCTGCAACTGCTTCTTCCCAATTGCATTCTTCTTTACCATGCCCGGAATACTGTTTTCTTATCCGCCTCGCATTGCTTCGAAATCTCTCCTCACTGCCACTTGCTCTCTGTGTCATGGCCAGCAAAGATTCTCACCTTTACTTCATCAGTCTCTGCAATACCTTCAATAACTCATCGATGGTCTCATCATGGCCTTCGCGTATATCATTGGCCACGCAGGTCCGCAGATGATTTCCAAGAAGGACCTTGTTGAAGCTGTTGAGCGCCGCGTTGGCCGCAGCCACCTGAATGAGGATATCCGGACAGTAGGCGTCCTGCTCTACCATGTTGCGGATTCCCCGGATCTGTCCTTCAATGCGGTTTAAGCGATGGATCAGATCCTTGTATTCCTTCTCCGAACGTTCTTTCTTTTTATGACAACAGCACGGCTTTCCTTCTTTATGCTCTGCTTTTTTCTCTGCAGCATCTGGCTTCGCTGCTTCTGCATGCTCTGCCATTCCACTGCAGCATTTCCTTTTATCGGTATGCTCCATGCAATTCCACCTTTCTGTAAAAAAGAATGTGCCTTGGCACATTCTCGCGCCGAGGCGCGGTTGCTTCAGCAACCATCTACCTTTGCGCCGAGTGCGCATCCCTGCGGAGCGCTTTTTTGTTTCATAGGACGCAATTTCCTATGAAATAAAAAAGCATTCTCCCGTGAGTTCTGCTTCCGGCATGATTTTTTTCTCTTGCCTTTTCGTATACCCCCATAGGGTATATTGAGTATAGAAAAAATATCCGGATCTGTCAAGATGCAGACCCGGATATTTTTTCTCAATAACGTTTTTCCTGCATGTCCAGCCGCACCTTCATTCCGGGCCGGAAACGGCTCCCGGCCTGCCCGAACAGACTGACCTGCCAGTTTTTTTCTCCATCTGTTACCAGATACTCTGTATGGGATCCCATAAACTGCCGCTCCAGCACCGTACAGGAAGCGGCAGGATCTTCTGTCAAAAACAGCTCCTCCGGGCGTAAAAAGTCCGGATTTGTTTTTCCAATAAAGGCGGCAATTTCTTCATTTGCCGGTTCATAATAAATTTCTTCCGAAGTTCCGTTCTGAACAATGCATCCCTGCTTCATCACCGCAATCCTGTCAGAAAGGCTCAGTGCCTCCTCCTGATCATGAGTGACAAAGATCATGGTCATCCCGGTTTTCCGCTGAAGCCGCTTCAGCTCTCCCCGCATCCGAAGCCGGAGTGAAGCATCCAGATTGGACAGCGGTTCATCTAACAACAGCACTTTCGGCTCCGTAGCCATTGCCCTGGCAAGCGCCACCCGCTGCTGCTGACCGCCGGAAAGTGCCGTGACCGGAGCCTTTTCATACTCCGAAAGGCCCACAATATCAAGATATTTCTCTGCCACAGGTACTGCGTCCCGTTTCTTCATCCGGTGAAAAAAGCGCAGACCATAACACACATTTTCCAGGACATTCATGTGCGGAAACAGAGCATAACTCTGAAAGACTGTAGATACCGGGCGTTCCTCCGGCACACAGGAAGTAATCTCCTGTCCATCCAGAAAAATGCTTCCGGCATCCGGCTTTAAAAAGCCGCCCAACAGATTTAAGAGGGTCGTTTTTCCGCATCCGGAAGGCCCGAGAAGTGTCAGGAGCATTCCCTTTTCCACCGCCAGATCTATCTGTTTTACTCCGTTATCTTCATCATACATCTTTCGTACACCGGTCAGTTCCAGATACATTTCGCTTCTTCTCCTTTCCCGAAAACAAATACATGGAGCCAATATTCACCGCCGCCGTAACCAGAAGGATCATGACTGCCTGCACGGAGGCAACACCGTATCTTCCGTTTTCCACAGACTGGAACAGCTCTACACTGGCAACATTTTTTCCGGGTGATATCAGGAAGACGATTGCGCCGGTTGCTGTCATTGCTGAAGTAAAAACGGTGACAAAACAGATCTTAAATACCTGCTTCAGCTGCGGAAATACAATTCCAAACAGAATTTCCAAAGCCGTAGCGCCCATATCTCTTGCGGCCATTTCTGTCTTTTCATCCATTGTCGCAAAGGCTCCGTTAGCCGCCTTGCATCCCACAGAAATCTGACGAAACGCGCAGTTTAACAGAATGATCCACAGGGTTCCCCGCAGCAGAAACGGCGGATGGCTGAATGCTGCCACATAGCCAAGGCCGAAAAAGGTTCCCGGTATGATATAAGGCAGGGAAGCCGCAAATTCCGCTGCTGCCATCCCCTTGATTTTTCTCCTCCTGGTATAATAAGCCAGCAAAATTCCCACAAAGCTGGAGAGAAGTCCTGCTGCCAGCGCACACACAAGGCTATGGCAGAAGGAACTCATCTGGGACCTTGGAAGGTCCCGGAAGTACTTTAACGTAAACTGAATATGCCCTGTAGAGGTATTGGAAACTGTGTTCAAAAACGTATTTCCATATTTCAGTGCCATCACGGCAAAGAACGCTGCACTGCAGCCTGCCGCCAGATACGCAAGCACCGGAGGCAGACGGTAATCTCCGTTCCATTCTGTCTGCATCTTCCCTGCCCCGCTGAAGGTCCCGGCTGAGGGAAGTGCCCTTCCATACAGCCAGAAAGCCGCTACTGCCGGGAGAAGAAGCAGCACGCTGATTGCCGATGCTTTACCAAGATCAGCGGAGGAAATAGCCTGAAGATAAGCCTCTGTTGCCAGCACCTTATATTTTCCGCCGATCACCACCGGTGTTCCAAAATCTGCCAGATTCATGGTGAAAAGCGTAAACAGTACCGACAGCATTCCTGGTCGGACAGCCGGAAGAATCACAAAACGCAGGGTATGGAACGGATCTGCCCCTAGATCCCGTGATGCCATGATCAGCCGCCCGTCGATCCCGTCAAAAAAGGTCAGAAGAAACAGCGCTGTAAAGGACAGGTTTCCAATCACCTGAAGGATCACGATGCCCTGCCAGCCGTACGGATTCGCGCTGATATGAAGCAGGCCATAGGTAATCAGTCCCCGTCTTCCAAACAGCATGATAAACGCCAGCGCTGATACAAAGGGCGGCGAGATCATGGTAAGAAGCAGGCAGTTTTCCATCCTTTTCCGCCTTTTCGGACTGGATGTATACAGATGTAGCGCAATGAAAAAAGCTCCTGTCATGGTAAGCACCGAGGAAACTGACGCCACCCAGAGACTGTTTTTCAAAAACTTCAAACTGGCGCGGGTGAAAAGCAGCCGGTAGTATTCCAGGGTAAACCTGCCGTTTTTAAACACGCTCCTTCCAATCAGGGAAATGAGCGGATACAGGATAAAAACGGCAATCCCTGCAAGCAACAAAAACAGAAGGAGCCGGTCCAGCATCTTAGCTGTCCGGCATCTTCTGCGGATGATTTTCATATCCTGTTTCATATTTTTTTATGAGTCCTTTTCGCCTGCAAGCTCATCCCATTTTTCCAGAAGAGCTTCTCTCTCAGAACCAAATAAGAGTACATCCTGCTTGATCAGCTTCGTGGTATCTACGGTTCCGATCTCTGACGGAACATCTACGTCACCGCGTGCCATAACTCTTGCATCTGCTTCTCTTAAAGCCTCCTGACCCTCTTTGGAAAGATAGTAATCCACGAATACTTTTGCCGCATCCTTGTTCTCAGAGTTTTTGAAAATTGCGATCGGCGCCGGAGTCCACGGAATCATATCTTCCGGATAAATTGCGGTAACCGGGTACTCTTTCTCCAGTGCAAAGGTGCCGCCTGTCATGGCAAGAATTCCGATTCCGTACTCGCCTGCGCATACCTTCGGGCCCGGCTCACCGCCGCCCTTTGCATAGAAATCCACGTTGTCATTGATGGCAGTCCAAATCTCCCAGCCCTTCTCTTCTCCCCAGGCCTGGAGGGTTCCGTTCAGGATTGCGTACTGGGTACCGGAGATAGCCGGAGATGCCATAATGATCTCGTCTTTATACTTCGGATCTGCCAGATCTTCCCAGGTTTTCGGTGCTTCCAGTCCCTTTTCCTCCAGGACATCGTTATTTACCAGAAAGCCTGCCGGAACCAGCGCAAGTCCGGTCCAATAACCGTCTTTATCACGATAACCTGCATCAATCGCCTCTGCTTCCGGAGATTCATACTGATCCAGATAGCCAAGCTCAGCTGCGGAAATATAGCTGTCTACACCGCCGCCAAACCATACATCTGCCGTGGTATTTCCATTTTCTGCCTGCATCTGTGCCAGCGCTTTTCCGGTGGAAATCTCCACATATTCTACCTTGATGCCGGTCTTCTCGGTAAACGCGTCGAAGGACTTCTCCGCACCGCCATAAGCCAGCATAACATTCAGGGTTGTTCCCTCGTAGGCTCTGTCATCTGCAGAGGCTTCAGTCTCCGTTTTTTCCTCCTGTACCTCGGTTTCTGCCGCTTCGGTCTGTACCTCAGTCTGGGCTGCGGTTGTCTGCGCATCTTTGGAACTGCCGCATGCAGTCAGGCTGGCTGCTGCCAGGAATGCCGCAAATGATGCTACTGCGAGTTTCTTTCTCATAATACTTCCTTCTCCTTTAAAATCGTTAAAAATCATCTACGATACGGTAGCCGTTTTCCTCCCAGACAGCCGGCTTGCAGCGTCCGCTTTTTAGCTGGGATACCAGGTCTTCCATGGTATAAACCGGATCCGGGAACCAGGTCACAAACTTACCCACCTGGGATGTCCAGTGGGCGTCACTGGCACCGATTGGCTGGAGTCCAAGCTCTCTGCAATATTTCAGAGCCATGCGGTTCGCTTCCAGATCCGTGCTTCCGTTCAACACCTCCACACCACCAAGACCGTGAACATCTTTTAAGTGCTCCGCCAGGCCACGGTTATTGTTGCGGAACGGATGACAGGAAACGCAGAATCCGTTTCTTTCATTGACGTAATCAATAAACTCCTGGGCGCTGATCCGGTGGTCCGGGATCGCGTCAATGCCAAACGCCGTGATATCTCCCCAGAGTGAGAAAAACTCCGCCCCGACCAGCACCGGATACTGATGCTCTCTGGAATACTCTTTCACATACTCCGCCAGTCCCATACTGTCATGATCGGTGATACACACAGCGCCAAGGCCCTTTTCCCGTGCTGCCTGCACAAGCTCGTCCAGCGTCATCTGACTATCCGGCGAATAAGCGGATTCATGTAAATGAAGGTCAATGAACATTTTTTCTGTCTCCCGTAAATGATTTTGTCCTTTCATTTTATCGGTTCTCGCAGTTTTTGTCTAATTGTATTCATTAATTCATTATTGCTATTTATTTGAATTTTCAATAAATATTTTGATCATTTCCAGAGAATATCCGGTACATGAGCCTTGCCGCACTGCGCCTCCACCTGTGCTTTCAGTACATCAGCATTCTGCTCCATAGTGCCCTTCACTTCTGCTGTCAGTACCAGCTTGTTGCCATCAGCATAACGCACATAGGCGGCGGCTTCCTCCACACCCGGCACCTGTTTTAAAGCCGTTTCGATCTGATACAGATCGTGGAACTGACGACCAGTCAGACCTTCCTGCATGATGGTCCTGCCACCCTGCTCCAGAAAATCCAGGGAACCATCCGGCAGGATTCTCGCGGTCCGCCCACTATCGTAAAGTTTTCCCGGTCCATATGGATTGGTGATCTCATCCAGCACCTGCTCCGGTTTGTAGTCCATCACATACAGCTCTCCCCAAGCACCAAACGGCTTCTTCCTGCAGTTTTCATCAAACACATAAACTTTAACCGGTTCTTTGCCATCCACGCCGGTCACCAGCTGGCCTTTCGCTGCCTGATTCAGTTCTTCCACAGTAATGATGTAATGCAGTGGAAACAGATGGTCCGGCAGGCGGCGGCTTAAACGGCGCACCAGTATCTCATCCTGCATGGCATCCATCAGAGACTCCATCACCGTCAGGAAATCCTGAAGCTGGCGGGTGTCAAACCGGTTCTCCCAGTAGCGTAGCTCATAGTAATACCCCTTCGCATCAGTAAATACCTGCAGATGGAACGGCAGGGAATCCAGCTGCATACGCTGGCGTTCTGCCGGATACCCTCCCACGGTATCGATATTTAAGATATCCCCCTGGTACTGGAAGAACATCTCATCTGCGTGCAGGTTCGATATGTAGCAGCGCATGGTATCCATGATCTGCGTTGCATTCGCCTTCAAAAGCTCCGGCACAGTCTGATCCACACCTTCCTTGTTCCGGAAGAAATAGGTAAGGAACAGAGGTCCTGCCAGGCGGTTCCAGCGGCTGTCGGTTCTTCCGCTGTGAATGGAGGAGGAAACAGTATCCTTTTCGTTGCTGAACAGGCCAATACTTAAGTTATAGGCCGTCAGGAAAAATACATTTTCTGAAACGCCAAGCTTTTTACAAAATGCGCTCACATTACGGCGGTTCAGGCTCGTAAAATGTCCCTTTAAATCAGCATCCACGCCATGCTCCAGGCTGTAGCAGTCCTTCCGTGCAAGGATACTTTTCCGCACCCGGAAATCCTTCATCAGGCACCGGAAATAGGCCTCATTCTTTGCCCGGAGTCCTCTCGCGTCCCGATCCTTTTCATCCAGGATATATTCGTAGAAGGTATAGGTTTCCGGCTCCACGGCCTTACCCAGATAAAGCTGGTTTAAGTCCTCAAACAGCACATTCATGGTCATGCCGTCCCCCATAATATGGGCAATATCAAAGAAGAAATAATTGGCGGAATCCGTCTCATAAATACCGATATGGAACAGGTTCTCACCCTCTCCGTAAAGGTACGGATACAGCAATCCTTTTCTCGTCTCCTCCCACTGGACATCGCTTAATCTCACGATTGGAATGTCAATCTTTCTCTTATCATCACGGAAGATCTGGTAACGACCCTCTGCCATCTGGATGATTGCCTTCAGCTCCGGGTGCACCTCAAAAAGCTGCTCCGCCGCAAACTTTAAGCGGCGCAGATCCGTCCGTTTATCCAGTTTATAGAGAAACGGCAGATTGGCCGTAGTATTTCCACGCATGACATAGGCAAAATAAAGCTGCAGATTGGTTAACGGATAAACCTGCCGCACTGTGTGATCCACCTGTTCTGCGCCTGCTCCTTCCCGGGCAAATTCTTCCAGCTTCAGCACCGAAGCATGCTGTAAGAGGTCATCCAGGGTCATGGAAACCGTTAAGATCTGGTACAGATCCGTGAGTAACAGCACGCTTCCAAGGGAATCCAGTCCTGCCTCGTAGAGCTCTGTATCAATGCCAAAACGACGGTGCCCCAGTACAGCGGCAATGCAGTCATAAATCTGCTTCTGAAGCTCATTTTCCGGCATACGGAAACGCTTCTCCTCCTGCTCTTCTTTCTGTTTTCCCTCCAGATACTGGCTGCGGATAATCTTTTTGGAAGAAGTTTTCGCAAAAGGGACTTCTCTTATGCTGCTGCGCAGAATGCGTTTGAAAGTCGGCAGCTCCTCATTGTGCTTTTTGATGATCTGAGTCACCGTACTCTCAATATCAGCAATATTTGCAGCTTCCGCATACTTAAAATTCGGGTATACCTCCGCACAGATCATATCATCCTCGCCATACACCAGAATATCCTCGATCAGACGCTCATCCTCAAAGAGATTTTCCAGCTCCTCGGGTGCCACATTCTCACCGTTGCTTAAGATAATGAGGTTCTTTTTCCGCCCGGTCAGGTACAGAAAGCCCTCCTCGTCCACATGGCCGATATCTCCCGTACAAAGCCAGCCGTCCGGTGTGATGGCCTCCGCAGTCTTGTCCGGCTCCTTGTAATATCCCATCATAACAGACGGACTCTTGACCTGGATCTCGCCGTCCACGATACGCACCTCACAGCGGTCTACAATGCGCCCCACGGACGCAATCTTATCCGGTCTTGTCCAGTCCGGGGAAGAAATTTTCGGCGAACACTCCGACATGCCGTAGCCCTGGGCAATAGCAATACCGAGGCGCTGGTAATTGGCTGCCAGATCCGGCGCCAGGTATCCGCCGCCGCTGATGATCTTGTGAAGCCTGGTACCAAGCACCTGCTCTTTTACCTTGCGGATGGGCATCTCCGGGTGCTGCCGGTTTAAGATGGCAATGCGGTTGTAAAGTGCCTTTGCCATCATCGGAACCATGCGGATGACCGTCGGTTCAAACAGTAATATATGCTCTGCCAGCTTCTTCATGTCACGGTTCAAACAGAGGATTCCGCCGTAACGCATAACGGTAAACACATCTCCATTTAAGCAGAATACATGATGAATCGGCAGAACATTTAAATAAATTTCCCGCTCCGGATGGTTGTTGTCTGTGGTGCAGAAATTGTTGTCCATGAGGTTTCCATTGGACAGCATCACGCCCTTGCCGCGTCCGGTTGTACCGGATGTAAACAGGATCATGGCACACTCATCGGCCTTCGCGTCAGACTCCACATGCTGCCCCTCATAGGCTTTTAAGATCTTATCGGAGCAGTTCACATGCTTTCCATGCTGCAGGGAAATATACTCCACCACTTCCGGACATTCCTCCTTCACTTCCTCCGTCAGCAGGTGGAAATCCCAGTCATAAAACAGTACGTCCACATCGGAACGGTTTAAGCAGTCTGCCAGCTTTTGTGCGTTGAGCTGGACATCAAGCGGAATGCCGGTATCGCCTCCGCTCATCACGCCAAGCAGTACTGCCAGATAATGATGGCTGCTGACTCCCAGAATACCAACCTTTAACTTGTGGCCCACCTGCGCACGCTTTTCCCTGGCCCAGGCTGCAATCGCATCACACTCGTCTGCGAATTCTTTGTAGGTTACACGGAAAATAATTTCATTTTCTTCATATTGCAAAAAAACACGGTCTCCGTGCTCTGCCGCCGCATTGTGCACCAGATCGTAAACAGTTCTTGTGTTTTCGTAAAGCATCATATGATTCCTCCGAATAAAAATGAGACAGATTTTATGTATCTGTCTCAAATATAACACCAGGACCGTTATGTGTAAACCATTTGAGCAGTTCGAATTTTTGAACCAAAGAAAGCCCGTCACTCTGTTTCACGCAGCGGACCGGCCACTTAGGGCACTGGCTCCTATACCCACTACAGCCCCGTCTTCTGAATCAGACTGATCAGATACCGCTCCGCCTCTGTCTGATAACTCTGCCCCCGGTAGCAGCAGTACAGGCTCCGCTTCATGGGATAATCCTTCACCTGGCAGTAATAACCGTTCTGCTCATCCTGCATCAGCGGCGACACCGCAATGCCCGGAATGAACGTAAAGCCTCGGTTCAGCGCCGCCAGGCGGCTGGCCAGATGAATGTTTTCTGTCTCGAAGACACGCGCTGGTGTAATCGAAAACTGCTTCAGAAACTGCTCTGCAATTGCCCGCATTCCTCTCCCCTTTTTCAGCAGAATAAGAGACTGGTTCTGAAGCATTTGTGCCTCAATCTGTGGATTCTGCTTTCCCGGTTTCCAGCCTGTTTTTCCTTCTGTAAATGCAGGAGGCACCTGAATATATACCAGATTTTCCGCAATCATATGGCACTCCAGCTCCGGATCTGTCTGATACATAAATGCCAGATCTGTCTTTCCCTTCTTAACCAGATCCTGCAGCACCCCTGCCTTTTCTTCTGTCAGAATCAGCTCCACCTGCGGATATTCCCTCTCGAAATCATCGAGAATCTGAGGAAGCAGAAACTCACCCGTCACTGCCGTAACCCCCAGCACAATGCGTCCGCTCCGACTGCCACCCAGATCTGAAATCTGCTTGTTCACGGAATGGGAAACCGCGAGCACTTCCCGGCATCCCTTTAAGTAAATCTCTCCCGCCTGAGTCGGATGCAAATTCCCCCGGTCCCGCACAAACAGCGGCGTGCCAAGACTCCTCTCCAGATCCAGGATCATGCGGCTTAAAGCGGGCTGGGAAATGTAAAGCTTCTTCGCGGCAGATGTGATATTCTGTTCTTCCTCCACCGTCAGAAGATATTGAACAAGCCGTTCATTGATCATGTGTTCCATCCCTTTCTTAATTTTTAGAAATATAATCATAATCTTTTTGTTATGGTGAAATGACATTTTCGGAATTTTACTTTATTATAGTCAGGCATTATAATGATGTCAAGAAGTTAAGAAACAGGAAAATACATTTCAAATATGTTGCAATAACAAGGAGGAAGCATTATGACAAGCGTAAAAGTATTTGTTCCTTATGGCGCAGTCGGATTAAACTGTACCGAAGAAGCTTTTGAGGCAGGACTGGCCATGAAGCCGGATATCATTTCCAGTGATGCCGGTTCCACCGATTCCGGTCCTTACTACTTGGGCTCCGGCCACGGAAAATATTCCATTGCCGATGTAAAGCGTGACTTAAAGCGCATGGTACTGGGTGCCGACAAGCTGGGCATTCCTATGACCATCGGCTCTGCCGGAACCTGTGGTTCCGATGAAGGCGTCAACACTGCCCTGAAGCTGATCCGGGAAATCTGCGAAGAGGCCGGCATCCACAAAAAGATTGCCTGCATTTACTCCCAGCAAGACCCGGAAGTCATCAAGAAAAAATATCGTGAAGGCAAAATTTCTGCCCTCCACGGTGCACCGGAAATCTCCGAAAAAACCTTTGATGAGTGCAGCACCATCGTAGCACTTCTGGGTGCGGAAGCCTACGAAGAAGCATTCAAAAACGGCGCAGACATCATCATTGGCGGACGTTCTACCGACACTGCAGTCATGGCTGCTTACCCGCTTATGAAGGGCTGTGATCCGGCATCCTGCTGGCATGCAGCCAAGACCGTAGAGTGCGGCGGCGTCTGCACCAGTGCCGGACTTCCGGGCGGCGTGTTTATGGAACTGGATAAGAAGGGTTTCACCATCCGCTCCGTACAGCCAGGCAGCACGGTATCCCCCTACTCTGTTTCCGCACATTTGATCTACGAAAACGCAAACCCGATCCAGCTTACCGAACCAGGCATCCGCATTGACACCAGCACCTCCACTTACACAGCACTCTCCGACAATGCTGTCCGCGTGGAAGGAACCACTATCGAGTATCTTCCTTATACCATGAAGCTGGAAGGCTCCGGCCCGGTGGGCTATCAGACCGTCAGTATGGCCGGCATCCGCGACCACAAGGTCATGCAGAATCCAATGAAATGGGTCGAGGCTGTATCCAAAGCAGGTATCGACAAGCTGGAAAAGAACGGCATTTCCAAAGACAGCTATCATTTCTGGCTGCGTCCTTACGGCTACAACGGCGTATCTGGCATGGATGTCCCAGAAGGCTACGTTCCGAATGAAGTGCTAATGATGCTGACCGTCACCGCCGACACCCAGGAAATGGCTACCCAGATCACCAAAGCCTTCAACCCGCTGATGCTTCACCACAACATCTTTGAGGGCAAACAGATGCCATCCTACGGCTTCCTCTTCTCCCCGGCCGAGATGGAACGCGGCACCATTTATGAGTTCAAGCTCTACCACACCGTATCCGTGGATGATCCGCTGGAGCTTGTGCGCATGAATTATGTAACTGTCTAGTACTAAAAATAATTTCGGAGGTATGAATGATGAGAACCATAGAAAATACAGTCAAATATATCCGCAGCAAAAACGCAGGACCGTTCTGGCTGACCATTGACGCATTCTGCAACAGCGTAGAAGATACCGAGAATGTAGCCGCTGCCTTTGAGCGGGAAAAAGAATTTATCGCGAAATCCTATCATGTAAAACCGGAAGATCTGGAAATCTACTGTCTGAAACATATCCAGGTGGCCAAGATCAGTCTGCCAAGAGTGCCGGTGGAAGGCAGCCGCGATGAGAGGGATATGCACGGCGGACAGCAGTATGTGAGCCTGCTGGATATTGAGTGCTAAATTTCAATTTAAATCCTGTTCACGAAAGGTCCGAAGCAGGCCGGGGCGGTATCCCGCTGCGCAAAATAGAAGTGCCGTGTTCGGACGATGTGGCTGACAGCCGTTTGCGGATAGTCGGACAAGATGTCCGCCTCCCGAAAACGTCACTCGCCACATAGCCGGACACGTTGCACTTCTATTTATGCTACGCAGGATACCACCCCGCCCTGCTTCTGCTTTTCTGCTATTCTACGGTAATAAAAAACACAGCCAGAATGATACTGGTAAAAGGCTGAAATTCCCGGCTTTTTATCAGTACCGTTCTGGCTGATTTTATTTCTCTCTTAGCGGGAGCAATACAGCAGAAGCCGGTTATCCCGGCATTCCGCGGAGCATAAATATGGGTATACGTGTCCGGCTATGCAGCGACTGGTGTTTGAGGGAGGCGGACATCTTGTCCGACTATCCGCAAACATCTGTCAGCTGCATCGTCCGAACACAATACCCATATTTTGCGCAGCGGTATGCCGAGATTACCGGCTTCGGACCTATATTGGTATTGCTTTTAAATTTTTATACTGTGCACTTGTACACCCTCTGGTACAGCACGCGTTTCATCTCTTCAAATGTATCCTGCGTGATTGCGCTTCCATATGTCATAATCCGAAGCGGCACCGGAGATTTCCCTTTGGAAATGGGTGGCTGAATATAGGGATATTCATTAAATACAAACCCATTGCGCTCATAAAATCCGATGCGTCTGCGGGTTAATTCATCTTCCGGAAGTTCTACTTCCAGGCAGATTTGTTTCTGATATTTTCTTACCAGTTCCTGCAGCATGGCGGATCCGGTTCCGCTGTTGCGAAGGACCGGATCTACTGCAAAATGTTCGATGTAGGTGAAGGATTCAAATTCCCATACAGCAAGAAAGCCTGCTGCATGCATCGTGGAATTTCCAGTTGAATGATTGCCGACCCTTTCCATTCCTATCGCAGGCATATAATAAATCCAGTATTCCGGTTCTTCAAAAAGCGCAAGCTGCTCGTCATAAGGGCGATATTCGTCATCCGAGAAGCTAGCCTGCATAATGCGGTAGATTTCTGAAAAATCTGATTGTGATGTAAATTGTAACATAAAAACTCCCTTTTATTGAACTCAAATAATATCGACTATAAACTCAATATTGCGCAGACATTCTCATAATGTCCCACAACAAATATTTTTACAATATTACATCATTCTCAAAACCACATTCTCCAATTTAATTACATTAATTAAAAACGCTAAATGCGATATACGATATATTGAGTATAAGAAATTCGCCACCTATTGGATGGCGACATAGAAGTTTTTTAAGAAATCAAATTATACATCATTCTCAAACGCGGATAACACTTTTTGGTACGCTTCAGTTTAGCATACGTTTTTCATCATTCTCAAACTGAGCCACAAGCCAGATCTGACATACAGATGTTTGAGTACCATACGTTTTTACATCATTCTCAAACACACCAGAAGGGAGAAAACAACATGAACAGTTTGAGTACCATACGTTTTTACATCATTCTCAAACAATATGACCATCATAAATGACCACTTCTGTGTTTGAGTACCATACGTTTTTACATCATTCTCAAACACACTTGATCGTGTGGAAGGTGGATCGTGGTTTGAGTACCATACGTTTTTACATCATTCTCAAACTACAAGCTGGGAATTGTACCGCATGACTGGGTTTGAGTACCATACGTTTTTACATCATTCTCAAACTTACTATGTGCGGTACAATCGAGAAAGATAGTTTGAGTACCATACGTTTTTACATCATTCTCAAACAGTATCGATGACATATCCGTTTTCAGATATGTTTGAGTACCATACGTTTTTACATCATTCTCAAACGAAAGCGGTTACGGCTCTACTGACCTGGCCGTTTGAGTACCATACGTTTTTACATCATTCTCAAACATGCTTTACAAAGATGAGCGTTTGTGTTATGTTTGAGTACCATACGTTTTTACATCATTCTCAAACCTGAAAAAAGTTCGTCCAGCTCTTTTTCATGTTTGAGTACCATACGTTTTTACATCATTCTCAAACCGGATATGCGGATCATTAAAGGCATCCATGGTTTGAGTACCATACGTTTTTACATCATTCTCAAACCTCAAAGTTCAAAAATGCAGTGCCTCATCCGCACCGGGCATGGTACTCAAACGTTTTTTAGCTAATACAACATTCGTCACAATCAATTATACAGTAATTTCGCTTTTTTGAAAAGTCGCGCTGTACATTTTCAATCAGCAGCAATGCAACTTCGCTGTACATGCATAGTTCTGCTATCTGATCTATCTGATCGCTGGTCAGGTAGCTTCTGCTGTTTACCAGAATCACGAGTTTCTTTTTCAGCAGTTCTGCCATAATCTTAATATAAATCGCTATCCGCTCAAACAGTGTTTCTTCATTTCCACCATCCAATTGAATGCCAACTGCCTTAAAAATAGCTGGCAGATCAATTTCATCCGCTATTTCAAGATCATATCCGCTTGCATATTCAAGATCAATAAAATATTTCTGAATCTGAGATTTTAATTCCTGCGTCTGCAGATAAAATTCACTGCCGACTGCAAGCTTCTGTAATTCTACATATAATTTTTTCTGTATCTGACGGTTATGAAAATCAAGCAAAAAGGGATCTATAATCAATTCTGCATACTTTTGAAAATCAATGATTTCATCTTCATCTGAAAGCGTAAATTTCCCCTCGTTGTCCTGCATGATTTCATACAAATCCCTGACATATTTTGAAAAGCTGGCAGGTGATTCTATGATCCATTCCACAGCTTTACCAGTTTCAAACACAAGCTGTTTTTCTAATTCCGTATGTGTCAGTTTCATAAGACCACCAGCCTTTCATCGCTGTCAAGAATCTCGCTTTTGATTTCTCCGACGATCAGATCCATTTTAGAATATTGCTTTTCCGTTACCGTAAGCAACTGCACCAGACCTTGTTCCGGCTTATTTTTTCGCACCCGTTCTGTAATTGCATTGGCTGCAGTTCCATTTAATGCCAGCTTACAGTACACAGATTCCTGAAGCATTAAAAATCCATCTTTGATCAAAAATTTGCGGAATTTTGTATAAGCACGCCGTTCCTCTCCGGTTGTTACCGGAAGATCAAAAAATACCAGTATTCTCATAAACCTATAGCTCAAACTTATAAAAGCGAATCAATGAACTGTCATTCTCATTCAAAGCATCAAATACACTTTTACAATAAATTTTCACCGCATTATTCACATATTGAACTTTTCCGTCAATAACCACTTCATGATTCAGGATGTTCACCAGTCTTCGTTTTTCGTCTACTTCAAACTCCTCAAATTTCATTTCAAGAACTTCTTTATCAACCAAAACACGAAACGGTTCCATCAAATCCGAAGCCAGATTAAATTGATTGAACATATTATCATGAAACAGTCCAAGTTGGGTAATATAACCATTTGCGGTAATCTCTCTTGTAAATGCAGACAGAATAATGCTGTAACCATAATTCAGTGCAGAGTTAACCGAACAATCTGTCGTTCTCGTAAAATCCAAACCAAAAAGAGCATTAAAATAAACTTTTGCAGCATGCCCTTCCCGATTTGTCTCGTCGTTCCATTTGATCTCCTGCAAATAAGAATCAAGCAGTTTTGACTCTTCCTTTCCCTGATATTCCAACAGTTTCTTTTGCTTTCTTATTTTTTCAGTCACAATTTCTGTCCATACAGTATCTTTACTGTTTCTGCTCCATTGAATCTGATTTCGAACCTTACTGCTGGTATCATGACTTCCATAATATCCAACCAGTTCCGATGACGGGTTTCTTTTTTCATCACAGAATATCACCTTGATTTTCTTCTTTGTCAGTTCTGCAAGAAGACTTGTAGTAATGGAAACTGCCGTAGATTCAATCAGAAGCGTAGAAATTTCTCCCAGGTGAATCTTCGTTACACTCTCATTTCGCACCACCAGATATCCTAACTGATAATCCAGTTTCGCCCGCTTTGAAATCACTACTACGCGCCAGCTCATAATGCTTTCAGATCCACGATCTGCTCATGAATTCCAGCCGGTGACTGATTTATAATGCAAATATCCTGACACTTTGTGATGTCACTGTTTAATACCAGAATTCCGGCACTTCCTGGTCCTCCGATCAGTTTCAGATTTGCGGAACCACTCTGACACTGGAACAGATGCAAAATCTCATTCAAAACAATGCATTTATCTTCTTTCCCAAGAGCCAGGAAATCTTTTTTCTTTTCAGAGAGTGTTTTTTCCTGTGTTCCTAATCGTTTTGCATAGACCGTAGTTCGCAATTTTTCTAAAAATGTGTCATACAAATGGCTCAGATTTTCTTCTGAAAGCCCATCAGTATCATAAATCTGAACTGATTTATCCTGTTTTCTTCTGGTTATAAATTTCTGAATTTTCTTCAATACTGCACTGTCTTCCTGAGATAAGATCAACTGATTGGCTCCTTTGAAAATAAGCTGGTTTCCAGTTCTTCCAGAAAGCCACATATAAAAACCATCAACTCTGAATAAGGTATCAATTTTAATTTTTTTCAATAGAATTTTAGGATTTTTTAATCCTCTCTGTTCCAGATAAGAACAAAGCTTTTTCTCATCTCCCAGTTCCTTCTTCAATCGAACAGGAACGTACTCTATGGTACGGATACGGGTATCCTTTTTCCCATCCGACTCTGCCAATACAAAATACGCGCCTGTCTCTTTATTGTATCCTCCATATTTTGCAATATCCTGAAGACGTACATCCCCTGTCTTAATCGGAATCTGTCCTTTGCCCTTTTTCATCAGCATCTGATCATAAAATCCACCGGTTACCTCATAAGGACGCCTCGTCACAATGATATTATTTTGGGCCATAAAGCGGCGCACCGTGCCAATTGTTCCGCAGTCTCCGGATATCCATGCTGTTTCTCCATTCCGCTCTACCTTGCCTGAAAGAAACATCTTCTTCAAGTTATAGGTTCTTCCTGGATTTTTCCGTACAAACCAGCCCGCGTCTTTCGTAAATTTCACAAAATAAGTATTACCGACTACAATATTCAGATAAGCATCTTTTGCATGATGCAGATCATTCATCTCACGAACTTTTATAAACTTGAAATCCTGACGGAACCGGGATACCACCGGAGCTTTCACATAAACGATATCCGTATCCGGAAATACCTGTTTTAAAATGCTGGCTGCTGCCTTTGTTCCCTGCCTGGTTTCGACAAGCTGTCTGGCTATAAAGCCAGTTAATTCTGCCTCTTCAAATTCCGTTGTTCTGGTCAGGCGTTTATATTTTTCTCTGCTGATAAATCCTTTATCCAACAATGATTTCCAGAATCCGTGTCTTGCATCACGTATGGACTTTTCAATCGGATACCGGTCCTCTTTTTCTCCATTATAAACACGCTTCACAAGCACCCGGTTATCCAGACTGTCATCCATCACTTTCGACTGCGGATAAATGTGATCAATATCATATTTCGTGTTGTCCCACAAATCCTTCAGTTCAATAGGATCTCCCGAATACATACAACGTCCATTTTGCGTATAGTAAAGATATAAGCGATCGCTTCTCAAACGTGAATCCTCTGTCTGCTCCAGTTCATTGATCCAGTCTCGCTCTTCAGATTTGCATTTTTTATATAAATCGATCAGCATTTTCTTTCTGGAACGTGTTCTTCCGGAATCTGCTTTTTCTCTTGCCATCTCTATAAAAATCCGTTTTGGCGGCGCTCCCTGAACCTTGCATAATTCCTTCAGAACAAGAAGCATCTGCCAGATCTGACGTCTGACAGCCGGTGAAACCATCAGATTTTCTATCAGCCGATAAGAAATCTCCTTTTTTTCGTCCGCATCATTTTCCCGTTCGATTGCCTCTGCAAATTGATATTTACTGCTGAGAACCTGCATCAGATTATCATTTGTTTCCCACATGGTGCGAATGATCGTCCACACTTCTCCTGTCTCCGGATCCGGCGCTGTAATGCCTTCCAGGAATTTTCCGGACAGCCGTCCCCATCCTTTGTACGATAAATTGCTGACTGCAATACGCTGTTTCTCTGTCATATCCGGGAATAACTTTTTCAGTCTTTTCTGCAGCAGCTTTTTATCTTCTCCAAACAATGTAATATTTAAAATAATCGTTTCTTTTTCCGATGGAGACAGCTCTATTCCAGATAATTTTTCCTTAAAATCATGATATGCAGTAAGGCTGCTCTTAAAATCACCATCAATTCCCGTAATATCTGTTTCTCTCCCTGCAATTCCTTCCCGAATCAGATAAGCAAGCAGCTTCTTCTGTGTTACCTTACGATAACGCTTAAATACATCCTGATAAATGGCCTGTTTTAACTCAACGGAAATCGGTTCCCCATTCAGACGAAGATTATTCAATTCATCCAGCACCATGAATTTTCCATATAACAATGAATTTTTTGGAAGAACATCCTCAGCCGGAAGATAGGTACATTTATTTGTCATCCGGCGGATAAACCGTTCTGCGCTGGCCTCTGTATCAATAATCTCCGAAAAGTTCCAGGGATAAATTTTTCCATCCTGCCTCCGACAAACCCAGTTTGTTTCCTTTCCATCTTTGCGAACTCCATTCAGCGGTCCTACGTAATACGGAATACGGAATGCAAAAATCTGCCTGATATGCTCTCCCTCCTGTTTCAAAAGAGGAATTCTATCCTGTAAATTCTCCAGAATGCGGTTCAGCTCATACAGATGAATCTGATATGGAATGACGCTGTTTTCTTTTGATACCAACTTTGGAAGAAATGTTCCATGTTCCATTTCATCCCGCAGATATTGTGCTGCGTTTTCATCTGCGATCTGATCGATCACGCTTTTTTTCAGATATACGTACAGCTCACCCTGACTGCACTGTTTTCCCTGAATCGGTACTTTCCTTCCGTTCTTTTTGGTCATTCCGATATATGCTGGATAATTGGAAACTTTTTCACTCGACCGTACAAAAATTTCCTTGTATGCCTCTGCGGATAAATGCTTTTTCACCAGTTTTTTCAGGTACCGCAGATCTTTCTTATGTTTCTCATATAAAGCTGTTTTCGCTTCCGAAATAGAACGATAAGAGCCAAGCACATCGGCCAAAATGGCCCAATCATACACGGCCTTGGCACTTTCAATGATCACATACTGTTCTCCCAGAATATCCTGCAGTTCTCCCGCATATTCATCATAAGAAATATCTGAAAAAGAAAATTTTGGTCGTGCACAGGCATCCAGTTCTCCATCTGCAAAAATACTGCTTAATTTCACAGTACAGCCGGAAATCGCCCCAATCAGTTCCTTTTCTGCAGCAGTTCCGGCATCAAGACATTTTACCAGATGGCTTTTCTTCATGGAACGCGTAAGATGCTCATCCTTCAGGATTCTTTCTGTCTCCTGATAACAATTTTCATCGAAAGTTCTCTCGAATCCCAGTTCCTCACCGCGTACCAGATCTAAAAACGCGTCAAACGCCGTATGAAATTCCCGAATTTCATCGATGCTTCCGGAAAACAGGAAATGCCCCCGATGCTTTACCAGATGATGCATCGCCAGATAGACCAGTCGAATATCGGGAGTATCTGACGTTTCCATAAGCCATTTTCGCAAATGATAAATCGTCGGAAACTGCTTATGATAATTCTTGTCTGTATAATCATGATCTGCAAATATAGCATATGGAAGCTCCGGGCAATTTCCATCTGTACCTCTTTTGTCCTCTGGCAGATAACGGCTTTCTTTCATGCGCAGAAAAAATCCATCATCGACCTGATTGATTTTTTCTGCAAAAATTTCCTGTAAAAGTTCCAGTCTCCAGTTTCTGCGATCCAGCCTTCTTCTGTTTGTTCGAAATCCACGGCGTTCTTCTGCTGTCTCCGCTGCATCAAACAGTCTGACTCCCCATAATGCTTTGCCGTGAGAACGCTGAATTTCATACGTTTCATTCGTGACAGACCATCCGAGAGATCCAGTTCCCGAGTCAAGCCCTACATAGTAATCTTTTCCCATACATTCTGCCACTCAAAATGTGTGTAAATATACGCACATCGAGATAATATAGGTTCTCACGAACTCTACTTACTGCTTCATCGTGTATGCTTTTGATTGACCGAAATCATATCTACTTGCAGGTTCTTGTACACTCCACAGTCGTTAATTCCCGAATAAGCCTTCGGTACATACTTACGTTTGCGTTTGACTATGCAACTTCGTAAGTTATAGCATCTCTCAAATTAAGTGCAGCATTAAAGTCTCTGTCTTCAACATAACCGCATTCGCATCTGTAAATTCTATCCGAAAGTTTTAAATCTCTCTTGATGCAACCACATCGGTGACACATTTTTGAAGATGGATACCATCTGGCTACTACTCTTAACTCAATACCGTTTTCATTACATTTAGATTGAAGTTTTGCTCTAAACTCATAAAACTTCTGTGATGCAACGGCTTTTGAAAGATGTCGGTTCTTCATCATTCCTTTTACATTTAAGTTCTCAATCGTTATATAAGATGGTTTGGTTTTTACTATCTCAGCGATTGTCTTGTTAATGTAATCCGTACGGACATTATCTATCTTATGATGAAGTTTTTGTACCTTGCGCTTTTGTTTCTGTATATTTGCTCTTTGAGTGACTTCTCCTTTCTTTAAATTTTCATCATACTTTCGAGAGAGACACCTTTGTTCTCGAATAAGTTGCTTTTCAAGTTTCTTTAATCTTGCAGATTTGTTAATGTTCTTATACGTTTTACCATTGGAAACAATAGCGAAATCCTTTAAACCAAGATCAATACCAATTCCATCGTTAGAGTTATTAGCAATCTGGCCATCAGGAATTTCCACAAGAACGGAAACATAAAATTTGTCAACTTTGATTGAAACTGAACCACTTTTGATTATATATCCATCTTTGGTTGTTGGAATGTATCCTTTTTCTTTGATACGTACCCAACCTAAAGTTGGAATGTTGATACGATGCCTTTCGCAAATACAGTCCTTTGGATTATTCTTAACGAAGTACATCTTCACATCAGATTTACCTTTCTTTTTGTAATTAGGGAAAGCACTCTGATGTTTGAAAAATCTTGTAAAAGCAGTACACCCACATTCGATTGAATGCTTTACAGATTTTGAACTTACTTCCTTAACCCAAGAATATTCTGGATGGTTTGGAAGATACTCGTTGTTAAGCCAGACACTAAACGATTTACCACTCATAAACTTTTTGCCATTATCATAAAGTTCTTTATTATGAGTAAGATAGAAGTTATAGATGTACCTACAAGTTCCTATCGTCTTGCGTATCTTGATTTTCTGCTCTTCTGTTGGATTTATTTCCGTCTTGAAGCTCTTTCGCAATTTCCTCATCCCTTTCTATTTGTTTTTTATATTTACGAAGTCCATATAACCTACAAGAGAATACATGGAGTATTGAAACAATATCCTGCACGAGTTCTTCTTGAGGCGATAGTTCTTCATTGTTTACTACCACTATGGTTGTATTGAACTTCATACAGAATTTTGCAAACCAATCATAGCCAAATCGGATAAATCTATCCTTATGAGTTACGATAATGGTTTTGATTTTCTGTTCCATTACTTCATCTAATAATTCGTTCCATTTCTTGCGATTGTAATTAAGGCCGCTCCCATAATCTTCAATACATTGGTCTACGATAATACCTTTAGCATTACAAAACTGTCGTAGAAATGTGACTTGTTTTTGTAAATCATCTTTTTGATTTCTTGTAGAGACTCTGGCATAAATGACAACTTGACGCGTATCATCTTCTGTATTTATGCCTTTGAATTGAAGATATTGGTCGTAAGTGTACTAACGCCTATCAGTTGGAGTACGATTTGCTTTTAGAGTTCCTTCTCTATCCCAACGCTGTAACGTTTTGACAGAAACACCTAGCAATTCAGCAAAATCTTTTGGCTTGTAATTTGTGATATTTGATGTATTCATAGTATACCTCCATGAGTATATTTAAACACATATTATCACATCTGACAACTTATTCAGTTACTTAAAGTTTCCTCCTTTATATCTTTTACCAATAGCAAATTTTATTTTCCCACATTCTTCATCTCTGTTTATATTTATGTAAAAAGAAACTGCCACTCTGATTCCGAATAGCAGTTACTTTTTCACACACTGTGAGCCGCACACGCGGCGTTTACGATAAATCGTTATTTGAACTTATGATGTAATTTTGTATGGTACAAAACTAATTATAATATACCCCTTTGAATAACCAACGTCAACTATTATTTTTCAAACTCAGCCCTTTTCCTTCACCCACCCCGGCAGATAATAAATCTGCATCTTCCGGGTGGCTTCATTTTTTGTCACCTGTGCTTCGATTCCGAAATATTTCCGGATATTTTCTTTCGTCAGCACCTCTTCCGGTGTGCCGCGGTCTACAATCTTTCCCTGGTACAGAAAAATGATCCTGTCACAGTAAAGCGCGGCCAGATTCAGGTCATGGATGGAGGAGAATACCGTGACATCCTGGTTTCGTAAAATATCCATGATCTGATACTGATAGCTGACATCCAGGTGGTTGGTCGGTTCATCCAAAACAATGTAGCGGCTTTCCTGCATCAGTACCCGGGCCAGGAGGACACGCTGTTTTTCTCCGCCGGAAAGACTTAAATAGGAGCGTGTTTCATAGCCGCTCAGTCCTACTTCCCGAAGGCATTTTTCACAAAGCTCCCGGTCCTTTGCCGTATCTCCCTCCAGAAATTTCTTGTGGGCGTAACGTCCGAACATAACCATATCCCGAACGGTAAAATCAAATTCCAGCTGATTTTCCTGCGCCATGACCGCCAGTTCTCCCGCCAGTTTTTTAGCTGAAAGGTCCATGATATCTTTCCCATCCAGAAAGACGGTCTGCCCCTTAGGCTTATAGGTCCGATAGATATGCTTCAGCAGTGTGGACTTGCCGCAGCCATTCGGTCCAACCAGGCCCACAAATTCTCCCTCTTTGATTTCGAGGGAAATCTGATTCAGGATCCGCTCATTTCCGATTTCATAATCCAGATTTTTTACAGCTAAACTCATCGGCCCACACTTCCTTTCCGAATCAGATACAGGAAAAACGGAGCTCCGAAAAATGCCGCAATGACACCGATTGGAAGTTCTTCCGGCGCAATGATGATGCGGGAGATCAGATCCGCGATCATGGCAAAGAGACCACCGCCCAGAATAGACATTGGGATCAGCTGCTTATGGCCGGAGCCCACGAAGCCTCGCATCACATGAGGCACCACAAGTCCTGCAAAGCCAATGACACCGCTGACCGAAACAACCACACCGGTCAGTACGGTGGAGGCCAGAATGATCAGCAGCTTGATGCGTCTGGTATCTGCTCCCAGCGTCTCTGCCACATCATCTCCCAAAAGAAGAATGTCCAGCTCCCGCGCAAATAACAGAATCACTGCCATCATAACAACAGACACGATGAACACATATTTTACCCGGCTCCAGGTAGCTCCGCTTAAGGAGCCTACCATCCAGTAAAGCGCCATCTTGGTCTTATCGGAACCATTGTTAAACCCGTAAACGATCAGATTCGTCAGTGCGGAGAACAAGGCGGAAGTGGCAATTCCGGCCAGCACCAGCTGGGTAGAGGTAATCCTCCCTTTTACAGACGCAATACTCAGAGAAAGACTGATGGCCACAGCCGCACCCAGCGTCGCACCAAAAATCACGGAATAACCGCCCATAAAGCTGAACAGGCCGAGAATGATGACGCTGACTGCTCCGGCAGAGGCACCGGAAGAAATTCCCAGCACATAGGGATCTGCCAGTGGATTTTTTGTGAGTGCCTGCATCAGCACACCGCAAAGAGACAGGCCTGCTCCCACAATAAATGCCATGATAACCCTCGGAAAACGGATGTTCCAGATGATATTTTCTGTTTTCTGCTCCCAGGACACCGCAAAAATATCCTTTCCGGATGTCTTATTTGCCAGGATCTTTACGATCTCATCCGGTGACACATGGATAGCGCCCAGGGTCACGGAGATGGTCGTTACTGCCGCGATCAGAAGCAGAACCATCAGAAGGGTACCTATAAAACGTCCAGTTTCCCGGTCACTTTTTTTACTGATTTCTGATTTCATGTTTTCTCCAAAAACAGGGACTTCCCATGCAGGAAATTCCTCATGTTCCAACAGTTTCTGATTAGAACTTATCCGGATACAGCTGCTTTGCGATCTCTCTGACTGCCTCTGCGGAACCTGCAGAACCCTGCATATCACTGCAGCATGCGGAATAGATTTTTCCCTCTTTCACTGCTCTTAAATCTTTGGTAAACTCGTTGGTCTCCAGGAAATTTTTCTTCTCAGAAATGTCACCGGTATAGTCCAGGATCAGAATTACATCCGGGTCACGCTCTACCACTTCCTCCCAGGACGGAGTAGCCCATCCAGCCTCAATGTCATCGAAAATAGAGATACCGCCAGCCCGCTTGATGATATCACCCGGCATACCCTGACATGCGGTAAACGGGGCATCCTCACCGGAATCGTATGCAAAAACAGTCACCGGATTCTGGTAAACATCATCCCCCAGCGTGTCTTTTACTTCCTGAAGCGTATCCTTCATAGCCTGGATCTTCTCAGATGCCACATCCTCTACTTTAAAGATTTTCCCAAGTGTCTCATAGTCTTTGTACAGCTCCTCAAAGGTTGCCTTATCCGAGCATACATAGGGGAAATACATTGCGATTCCGTTGGCATCACAGAACTCTTTTCCAAAGTTTTTATCGGAGAATACAGAATCCCAGCCCATCAGGAAATCGCATCCGGTTGCCACCAGCTCCTCTTTGGAAAGATTGGAAATGCCCTTTCCTGCCTCTAACAGCTGCGGCACCTTATCTCTTGCCGGATACTGGGAAACGGTACTCCAGCAGCTTCCCTTTGTGTAACCGGCCATCTGGTCTTCCAGACCGAGATCAAAGAAGAAATCTGCCATCTGATCACCGGAAGCAACCACTGCGGACGGCTTCTCGGTGAAGGTATATTCTACGTTCTCACCCAGACCGGAACGCTCCAGGTTTAAGGTAATGGTAACCGGCTCATATGCCTCATCTGCGGTGGAATCGCCAGCTGCTTCCGTCACCTCCGCGCTGCTCTCCGCAGGCTCTGCTGCGGTGCTCTCTGCTGCCGCTGCAGCTGTTGTTGCGATATCTGCGCTCTTTGCGCCGCATCCGGCTGCCAGACCTGCAGTTATGCAGGCAGCCATAGTTAAGATTACCAGTTTCTTGTTTCTCATAATTGTTTTCCTCCTGATGTTGAATTTTTTTCGTATCACCCATGCAGGAACGCGATGCAAAAATGTGTCCTGCGACACATATTGGCAAAATAAAAGCACCATCCGGCTTATCAAAAGTAAACCGGATGATGCACCGTATTTTTGCATCCAGGGCAGACTCCGCCCTTGTTTCCCTTGCCTTGTCATGGACCGTGACAGCAAAAGCGGAAAAAGCAGGTCTTCTGGCTTGCGCGGCAATATTGTCTGGTTTCTTCCCATTTTTCATATAAAACAGTGAAATCCAGACTGCCCTTCATGCGCTTACAGCGGCGGCACCGCACGGGACTCACACCCGTTTCCCTTTTCACCGGCCCCGAACGGCCGACACTTATTCCGTAGGATAGTTTACGGCATGAGGGAAAAACTGTCAACTGAATTTCGTTTTACCGTTCTGATATTATAATGGACTTAATCCTTTTTTCCCAGTATAATCAAATCAGAATCGAACGATAAGGAGCCATACAAATGGAACGCAATTTGACTACCGGCAGTATCCCAAAAACCATTTTCTCTTTCTCACTGCCATACTTTCTTTCCTATTTTTTACAGACCCTGTACGGCACCGCAGATCTGCTCATCATCGGACAGTTTAACTCTGTAGACAGCACCACCGCTGTCTCTATCGGCAGTCAGGTCATGCACATGCTTACCGTCATGATCGTAGGGCTGGCTATGGGCACCACGGTTATGACCGGACGTGCAGTGGGCGCGCAGGACCGCAGGCAGGTGAACCTGGCCGTCGGCAACACGGCATCTTTGTTCATGCTGCTGTCCGTTGCTCTGACCGCAATCCTGCTCTGTTTTGTAAAACCCATTGTGGCTGTCATGTCCACCCCGGAGGAAGCTGTCAGCAGTACCATCAGATACCTGACCATCTGTTTTCTCGGTATCCCGTTTATCACAGCCTACAACATCATCAGCTCCATTTTCCGCGGCATGGGCGACTCGAAGAGTCCTATGTTTTTCATTGCGATTGCCTGTGCTTTTAATATTGCCCTGGATTATCTGTTCATCGGCGTGCTGAAGCTTGGTCCCACAGGCGCGGCGCTTGGCACCACCCTGTCCCAGACCATCAGCGTGCTGATTTCCCTGACCATGATCTGTCACAAACGCATGATCCCGGAATTTCATTTTGCAGATTTAAAACCGGTCCGAAGCATGATGGGCGGTCTCTTAAAAATCGGATTTCCGATCGCCATGCAGGACGGATTTATCCAGATTGCCTTCATTGTCATCACCATTATTGCCAACCGGCGCGGCTTAAATGACGCTGCTGCAGTTGGCATTGTGGAAAAAATGATCAGCCTGTTTTTTCTGGTTCCGTCCTCTATGCTGTCTACCGTTTCAGCCCTGTGCGCACAGAATATTGGTGCCGGAAAGCACGATCGGGCAAGCCAGACACTGGCCTGTGCCACCACCATTGCGGTGTCCTATGGTATTGTGATTTCCATTCTCATACAGTTTACCGGACACCATATTGTCAGCCTTTTTTCAGGTAATGCCGATGTCATCCGTCTGGGCAGCCAGTACCTGCACAGTTATATCTGGGACTGCGTTTTTGCCGGAATCCACTTCTGTTTCAGCGGATATTTCTGTGCTTACGGAGTTTCCGGAATCTCCTTTTTACACAACATTCTTTCCGTTGTCTGTGCCCGTATTCCGCTGGCTTATCTGGCATCAAAATACTATCCGGACAACCTGTTTCCCATGGGCTGTGCTGCTCCGGCAGGATCCCTGCTTTCTGTATTGATCTGCGCCATTGCCTTTGTGTGGATGAAAAAACAGCCCGGACAGAAGGCATCCTGAGCATGCAAACGGACAGAACGGCGCTGATATCAGACTTTAGAATATGATGTTATATTTCTCTGTCAGCCACCTTAGGATATCCTCAAATACCTCTTTCCGGTTCACCTCATTGAGCACTTCATGGCGCGCACCGGGATACAGCTTCATTGTGATATCCTGCACGCCTACCTTTCGATACAGGGCGGCAAGCTTTTTCACGCCTTTCCCATTCTCTCCCACCGGATCCTTGTCTCCGGACAGGATCAGATACGGAATGACTGTTGGCATATAGCCCACCATTTCTGCCTTCTCGGCCGCATGGATCTCATGGAAGAAATCGCGGTAAGCACCAACAGTAAAAATAAAATCACAGCGCGGATTATTCAAAAAGCGGTCCACATACCGCTCATCTCTGGTAAGCCAGTCATAGTCCGTGCGCACCGGCTGGAATTTCCGGTTATAGTTTCCGATGGAAAGCTCATAGAGCAGACGGCTCCGGTAATGCTTTCCCTTCCGTTTTCCAAATAAAGAGGCCAGCATTTCGCCGGTAAACACCAGCGGTAAAGCCGGAAAACCGGTTCCCAGAAGGATAACTCCGTCTGGTTCTTTTCCCGGATATGCCGAAAGATAACGCCGGGTCAAAAACGAACCCATGCTGTGGCCAAGCATGATGTGTTTTGCATTCGGATAGCGTTTTGCACCATAACTGGCCACCCGGCGCATATCGCGCAGCAGAAAAGCTCCGCCGTTTTCCGCTGCAAAAAAGCCTCGGTCTTCTTTTGAAAGTTCCGTTGCTCCATAAGCAGCAGTCGATCCATGGCCAAGGCAGTCATGTCCGATCACGGCAATGCCGTGTTCAGCCAGAAAAGCGGCAAATTCCCCATAGCGGCCCATATGCTCATTCATTCCATGAACAAGCTGGACCCAGAGTTTGATTTCCGCCCTGGATTTCTGCACTGCCGGATCCGGCTTTCCTTCTGGCAAATCCGCGCGCTCCGGAGAATTCGCAACACGCCCTACAGGTTCCGGCATCCACTCCACACAGTGCAGCCTGGACTTTCCATCACTGGACGGCAGGTAAAAATCCCGTTTCTTCATATCTTATCATCACGCTCCATTTTCACATTTCATCATGAACTCGCGCAAAATCTTATTTACAATCCACGCGTTTCCAATCATCGGTTCAGAATCTCCGCGATTTCCAGATTCTCATCACTATCAGCATGCCACGAGGCGCCCGCTTCCATACGGAAATACAGATCAATCTCCGCTACAGGCTGGCGCCTGCCATTTTTTCTTCCATTCTGCACCTGGCGCACCACCATCTTGATTTGTCCATGGCGTTTCTTCAAAAGCGGAATCAGGCAGAAATACAGCCAGTCCTCCGAAAAAGAGAGATGTCCGAGGCTTTTCCCATCTTCCGTCTTTACCATGATCTTACTGCCCTGAAAGGCTTCCGGAAACAGCCAGTCTCCCGCCTTTAACCCAGCCACCTGTTTTCCGTAAGTACCATAGGGTCCGCTGCCCAGAAAAGCCTGGAAATGATAGATGGGCCTGCCGCTTTTGTCGGTCTGTGCCGGTTCGGATAACTTTTGCAGGGTCTCCACCGGATGCAGAAACTGCCCGGCTAACAGCTGCACCAGTCTGGCCTGGCGGGCAAAACGCTCCTCGGAGCTGAGTCTGCCGCCCTCCTGCCACTCCCGGCGGCTTCGGGGATTTGTTCCAGCTCTGTCATGACCGCCAGATACCATCCACTGCTCCTCTGCCTGCTCCAACAACTCCTTCGATGCATGGTGAAGACTGGTAAGGAACAGTGAAAACGCTTCCTCCTCCGGATTCCAGTAATACCGGCCCCGGGCAGCTTTGTAATAGAGCGGAGTCTCTGATTCTGGTTTCATACTGTAATGACAATAAATGTTGCGTTCGCAAAAAGCTGCTTCATTTATTTTGCCATTCTCATATGGGTGCCAGGATGTGTTCTCTGTTGCACGTCTGCTGCGTTTTTTCCCACTGTTCCACATTCCAGAAGTGTTCAATCCGCTTCGCCCGGATACCGGCCCTTCTGTCATTTCCAGACACAGGCTCCGCACCCGCTCCCATTCTCCGTTCTCCCAGACTCCCCGGATCACCCGGTATGCCTCGTTGATTTCCTGAGAACGTCTTACATACTCCTGCCGTACATACTCCGGCTCACCTGCGCCAGCTGAGTCCGGGTGGAACTGTCCCATCAGCTTCCGGTATTTTTTCTTTGCGGCTTCAAAATCATCCTCTGCTGCCAATGCCAGAATCCGCACCGCCTGTGCTGCTTTCATTGCTCCGCTGTCTCTCTTCCCACTCATCTATCTCATTCCGTTCATCTGTCTCATCCCTGCAGCATCCAGGCGCCTAGTTCCCGGTGTACCCGTGCCGGATTTTTCTCAAAAATATTTACAAAATTCATCGCCGCTCCCCGCTCCTTAAAGGCCGGATACAGAAAACCAAACTCCGGCTCTCCCGGTTCGTACTCTCCGGTCAGCGGACTGACCGTCAGGATCAGGTACTCGTAAATCTCCTCCGATCCTTCCTGCCATTCCTTGTCGGTACCCTTCACCGGCACATCATACCGGCCATGAAACAGAAAGACCGCATACGGATATCCTGGCTGAAAATGCTCACCGAATACCTCATAAAACAGATCCAGGGACGCGTCATTTTTCATGCCATCCCGCTTGATGGCATTCAGAAGCTGCCACAGGCCGCCCGGCTTTCTTGCGCTGTCCGGGATGCGGTATTCCCGCAGCTGTTCGTTGGTAGTGGAAAATAGCACCGTCTTTGCAAGGTTTAAATTCTTTGTGCGCTCCGGTGTGGACAGCTTTAAAAAATTCGTATTGAAGGTTCCATCCACATAACCCTCTTCATCAAAATAAGCACCGGCAATCCGCCCCACAGAGGAGCGGGCCGGTGTCATGCGCCGGGTCAGTTCCATCATGTCTTCGCGATTTATCATAAGGATGCTCCATAGACTTTCAAAATCTTCTCCCGCAACATCTTTTTTGTCTCTTCACTGGCAAAGGCTGCGTCCGTCGCGTTCAGCACCACCTGCTTCTGCTGTTCTTCAGTCAGTCCAAACTCCCGTTTCAGATAGTCAAATTCCTTTGACAGGCAGGTACGCTCAATGCCCATATCATCAGTATTCACGGTCACGCGGATGCCGCTCTCTAAAAAGCGCACCAGCGGATACTGCTTCATATCCAGAATGGCGTGGGTCTGGCGGTTACTGGTGGGACACATTTCCAGGGTGATGCCCTTTTCCCGAATCAGCTCCATCACAGCTTCATCCTCCATGCTGCGTACCCCGTGGCCGATGCGTTTTGTTCCAGTCTGGATAGCTGTCCGCACGCTCTCCGGTCCGTCTGCCTCCCCGGCATGTATCGTGTACGGAATTCCGGCCTCTTTCGCTTCTTCGAACAAGCCAAGATAATTCACAGTCGGAAACAGCGCCTCCGCTCCGGCCAGATCCATGGCTGTTACACCGTGGTCCTTCACCAGGTATTTCTTCGCCAGTGCCAGGGTCTCCTCATTTGCCTTTTCATTGCCCTCGCCGCGCATGCAGCACAGAATCAGATTGCCCGGAATCGGAGCATTTTTCAGTCCTGCAACTGCCGCCTGCACCGCCTGCTCCTGGGTCATGCCGCCAAGGGTATGAAACTGCGGCGCAAAGCGCAGCTCCGCATAGATCACGCCGTCCTGTGCCATATTTTCCAGCACCAGGGTCACTGCATTCTGCAGTCCCTCCGGCGTCTGCATCAGGCGTCCCGGCAGTTCAAAGCACTGCAGAAAGTCATTTAAGCTCTCGCAGGAATCCGGCACGGAAAGCAGTGCCAGAAGCTCCTCGTCATTGTCCGTTGGCAGCGCAATGTTCTGCAGCGCCGCCAGTTTTTTCGCGATATCTACGGTAACACTTCCGTCCAGATGGGCGTGAAGGTCAATGTAACATCCATTCTGCTTCATAAAATTCCACCTCATGTACAATTTGCAAGATTCTCCTTCTTCCTATTGTAGGAGATTTTCGCCGCCAACGCAAGCCAGAACGGTACTGATAAAAGCTGGAAATCATGGCTTTTATCAGTACCGTTCTGGCTGTGTCTATCTTTTCTTAGTGGAGCCAATACAATAGAAGCCGGTTATCCCGGCATTCCGCGGAGCATAAATATGGGTATACGTGTCCGGCTATGCAGCGACTGGTGTTTGAGGAAGGCGGACATCTTGTCCGACTATCCGCAAACATCTGTCAGCTGCATCGTCCGAACACAATACCCATATTTTGCGCAGCGGTATGCCGGGATTACCGGCTTCGGACCTGTAGTGCTGTACGCTCTTAAATTTTTATATCTCCCCAAACTTCATCCGCGCTGCCTGCGTGATCAGCTCGGCTGCTTCCTCGATACTGTAATATGCGCTGTTGATGCACAGGTCGCTGTTTAACGTATCGCTCTGATATCCGGGGATATATTTTTTGTGATAATGCTCCCGCGCCTTATCGGCCTCATTCACGGCCCGCACGGCTTCTTTTCCGGTCATGCCGAAGTACTCCACGCAGTTCTTTAAGCGGACTTCATAAGGTGCATAAATATAAACCCGCAGAAGTCTCGGCTCATTCCTGAGACAGTAGGCGCCGCAGCGTCCCACGATAATACAGGAGCCCTTTCTGGCAAAATCCTCAATGATGCTCTGCTGTACCAGAAAGATCTCATCGCTCACATCCGGTGTACCCAGTCCAAAGGGATAGCTGAGATACGAAAATTTAGAGTGGGTGATTTCCTCTTCCCGGCTGATCTGCTTAACCGAGGTATTCATCCGCTTCGCGGTCTCCTCGACAATGTCACGATCCAGAAAATCAATATGGAGCTGCTCTGAAAGCTTTTTTGCCACCAGGCGTCCGAAGGAACCGTATTGTCTGGAGATGGTGATCACATATTTTTCCATGGCTGCACCTCCGTCTAAAGTACCTTATTCAGGAAACTGATGGTACGTGCCTCTTTTGGATTTAAGATAACCTCCTGCGGAGTTCCTTCCTCCACAATGTAACCGCCGTCCATAAAGATAACACGGTCAGCCACTTCTCTGGCAAAACCGATCTCATGGGTCACGATGACCATGGTCATGCCGTCTGCGGCAAGCTGCTTCATAACCGCCAGTACCTCACCGACCATCTCCGGGTCCAGTGCAGAGGTCGGCTCATCAAACAGCATGATGTCCGGTTTCATGCACAGTGCGCGCGCAATGGCAACTCGCTGCTTCTGTCCGCCGGAAAGCTGGGATGGATACGCATCTGCCTTTTCGGCAAGACCGACCCGCTTCAGCATAGCCATCGCCCGCTCTTTCGCTTCTTTTTTGTCTGCTTTTTTCAGCTCCGTCGGAGCCAGCATCAGATTATGGAGCACATCCATATTGTTGAACAGATTGAAATGCTGGAACACCATACCGATGTTCTCACGCACCTTATTCATGTTTACCTTTTTCTCTGAAATATTAACGCCATCGATCACAATGCTTCCGGCAGTCGTAGTCTCCAGCTTGTTTAAGCAGCGCAGGAAGGTAGATTTACCGGAACCGGACGGTCCCAGAATAACAACCACTTCGCCCTCATGGATTTCTGTGGAAATATCCCGCAGAACCTCCAGGTCGCCGAAGCATTTGCGAAGCTTCTCGACTTTGATCTTTACAGTTTTATCGTTTAACTCCACGGTTCACCCTCCTCTCTACCATTTTTGCAAGATAAGACAGGATCGTAATGACGATCAGATACATGATTCCGACAATGGTCCAGGTCTCAAAGGACTTAAAGGTACCTGCCTGCACATTCTTTGCAGCCAGAACCAGCTCCGGAAAACCGATAACGGACAGAATGGAGGTATCCTTTACGGTGATGATGAACTGGTTGATGATGCTCGGGATCATGGTGCGGATTGCCTGGGGAAGAATGATCTTTCTCATAGTTTTCCAATATGGAAGACCCAGAGATCTTCCGGCCTCCATCTGACCGATATCCACAGACTGGATGCCGGCACGAATGATCTCAGCCATATAAGCGCCGCAGTTTAAGGCAAGGCAGATAACGCCGGCCTGAAGTGCTGACAGCGTAAAGCCGTTTCCGATACCCAGAATCGTATTGAGCAGATACGGAATACCAAAGAATACATAGAAGGCCAGCACGATCATTGGCACACCACGTATTACGAATACGAAGATCTGTGCAATGATGTTGCATGCCTTATTCTTAACTACACTGAGAAGTCCGAAGATCATTCCCAGAATACACGCGAAAATCAAACCTAAGAATGCAAGCAGCAGGGTCCGCCCCATTGCAAGCAGAAGAAGCTGTCCGTAGGTGGTGATAATCTTGATCATAATGCCTCACCCTTTTCTTTCTTTGTTTTAGTGTTACAGTCGGCAAGGCCCGCATTGCGCGGGCCTGCCTTGTTTCCATATCGTGGAAGCGCCGGCGGCGCATCCTCTGGTTTCTAAGCGAAATTACTCACCTAAATATTTTGCGATGATCTCGTCGTAGGTGCCGTTGTCCTTGATGTCTTTCAAACCAGCATTGAACATATCAACCAGCTCCTGCTTGCTGTCATCAAAGATTGCAAAGCCGTACTCAGCCGGATCATTGCCGGTGCCATCTACCAGCTTCATGGCAATGCCAGTATCCTTGATGTTGCTTGCCATGATCGGGGTATCATCGAAGCATGCAGCTACCTGACCGCCTACAACTGCCTGATACATGGTCGGTGAATCCTCAAAGTAGGTAATCTCAAATCCGTACTGGTCTTTGATGCTTTCTGCGTAATCTGCACTCATGGATGCGGTCTTAACTGCAACCTTCTTTCCGCTCAAATCGTCAAAGCCGGTAATGTCAGAGTTCTCTGCAACTGCCATGCTCTGATTTGCATCATAGTAGCCATCAGAGAAGATCCAGCCGGAGCTCTTACGCTCATCGGTAATGGATGCGCCTGCGATCATACCGTCTGCCTGACCAGCCTGGCATGCTGCGATGGAAGCGTCCCAGCCAAGTACCTGTATATCATACTTGAAGCCCTGATCCTCTGCAATTGCCTTGAGGATATCCATATCGATACCTACAAAATTGCCGCTCTCATCCGTATACTCGAAAGGTTTAAAAGCTGTATCGGTTGCGATGACCCAGGTCTTATCGGAAGTGTCTGCTGCTGCGGTGGTATCATCTGCCTTAGATTCTGCTGCGGTATCTGCTGCGGTGGTATCTGCTGCTGCCGCGGTAGTATCTGCAGTTGCGCTCTTGGAACCGCCGCATGCTGTCATTGCTGCTGCCATTGCTGCTGCCATTACCATAACCATTACTTTCTTTTTCATAATAATTCTCCTCTCTTTTTACGCTGTGAAGAAGCCTCTCCACCCGATCTATCCCAACGGCCATAGCCGGTCAAGGATCAATATTCTTTTTTACTGCAGGCATCCACAAAGGCCTGAACAATTGCCCTGCACTCCGGATCTTTTTCAAATGCAAATTCCGGATGCCACTGCACACCCACGATGAAGGTTTTGTCCGGTACCGCAATGGCCTCCACCAGTCCGTCCTCAGAGTATGCCATGGCTTCGGCTTTTGGTGCCAGGTCTTTTACCGCCTGGTGATGATAACTGTTCACGCCATGCTCTCCGGCTCCGATGATATCCGCCAGAAGTGTTCCTTCCTTTACTGTAACCTTATGTACCGGCCTGTCGTAAGGAGACGCCATGTGATGCTCCGTCTTAGATGGATGTTCTGTAGGAAGATCCTGATACAGAGTCCCGCCAAGCAGTACATTCATAAGCTGTACTCCTCTGCAGATTCCAAATACCGGCTTGTCTTCCTGTAACGCTTTCTCAAACAGATACGCTTCCATCTTATCACGGCTGCTGCATGGTATTCCGCAGGTTTTCTTTGCCGTCTCTGCGTAAAGTGCCGGGTCCACATCGTGTCCGCCGGTCATCAGAATGCCATCACAAAGACTGAAACAGTCATTCAGTTCTTCCGGATCCGTGGTTAACGGAAGCATGACCGGAAGGGCTCCGCAGGCTTCGAGAACCTTCATGTATCCGGGAAGCATCCAGTAGCTGTCCTTGTCATCGTCATACAAAGGAATCAGTCCGATCAGTTTTTTCATCAAGTCTATCTCCTCTCTTTCGATGCAAGGGTTTTGGGGTTGCATTGGGGGTCTTTTTATTAAAATGTTGTTAAGATAGAACAAAAAAGGGCCTACATCTCCTTCTCTGATGTAGACCCCTTTGTCTTGACACGTATGATAGCATGATACTTTACAAAAGTCAAGTTGGCGTCATTACTTTCTCTATTTTGCACACTATTGCAATCCATTTTTTCATATTTTTCTTAATTATCTAAAGTCCACACACTTCCCCTGTAACATTCACAACAAAAAAGTTGTATAAAATACACAATGCAGGTTGTAATTTTTATCACTTTTCGCTATAATCGGGATGATAGGAGGCTTTCACATATGAAATTTTTATACCAGACCTTTACTGATTATAACCTGGAAGAATTTACACGCTTCAACATGATCGTTCCGCTCCGGATCAGCAGATACCGCCCAAAGATCCTGGCTGTATGCTACATCCTTATGATCTTCTCCGGTTTCCTGCGGGTTTTCACAGCCCCCGGTACCTCGGCTTTTACTTACCTGCTTGTTGTATTTGCCTTACCGCTTGTACTGGTGTATGTTTCCAAGCGCCAGTGCCGCAGGGTCTACAATGCCAATCCTCAGCTGCAGGAGCGCCATTCTGTCATGCGTTTTTATGAAGACCATCTTCAGGAGACCAGCAATCAGCAGTCCGTTGATGTTCCATACAGCAGCATTGCCCACCTGGTAGAAACCAGAACCCATTTTTATCTGATGACAGCTGCCAACCAGGGCATGATCATCATCAAAAATAACTGTTCTGCTGAATTGATCCATTTTCTTCAGGGCCTGAAACAGTGATTTTTACCAAAATATTTTTTATTATACTTGAAAAATAGTTAGATTGCAGTTAAAATATAGACAATGACAATTGGGAGGTTTACAGTCATGTCTATTCACACTTACATCCGGCGCTATGCTCTGTTCCTGACCGGAGTCATCCTTAGCGCCACCGGCATTGCCTTTATTACGCGTGCCGGTCTCGGCACTTCGCCAGTATCCGGTCTTCCGTTTGTTCTGAGCCTGATCACCAGCATTTCCATGGGAACCTACACATTTTTATTCAATATGACGTTCCTGATGCTGGAAGCCATTCTTCGCAGGAAATTTACCATCCAGCAGGCTCTGCAAATTCCGGTGACATTCTTTTTCAGCTTCTGCATTGATACGGCTATGGGCTTTATCCCGACCCGCTTCGGCGGTCCATGGGGTCCGTCCTTTGTTTACCTGGTCATCGGATGCATTATCATGGCACTTGGCATCAGCTTTGAGGTAATTGCCGATGTGATCATGCTTCCGGCCGAAGCATTCGTGCGCGAGCTTTCGAAAAAGACCGGTATTCCTTTCGGAAATGCCAAGGTTGCCTTCGACAGTACCCTGACCATCCTGGCTATGGCAGTTGCCCTTATCGCTTTCCACAAGCTCAACGGTGTGCGAGAGGGTACCCTGTTCAATGCACTCTGCGTCGGCCAGCTGGTCCGCCTGTGGCGTTCCCGTCTTGAACTGCCGCTCAAAAAGCTCTGTACAGCTGAACCCACTGCAGAATAAACGTCAGTCCTTTTATAAAAGAAACCCGAACCAACGCCTTTCCGGTGAATGTTCGGGTTTTCTTTTTTGTTTTTCCGGATTATCGGTGCGTTTTCCATGCCTGCACAGTCTTTAAAAATAATTCATGGATCCGGTTGTCTGCATCCAACTCCGGATGAAAGGACATTCCAAACTGGTTTCCGCTGCGCACCGCCACAACGTGCCCCTCCACCTCAGTCAGCACCTGCGCACCTGCTTTTGCTTCTTCTATATAAGGAGCACGGATAAACGTCATGGGAACCTCTCCGATTCCGGCAAATTCCTGTACCGTATGAAAACTTCCAAGCTGCCTTCCATAGGCATTTCGACGTACCAAAACCGGAAGCGTACCAAAATATACATGGTCATCATTGGTCAGCTGCTCTGCCAGCAGAATAAGACCGGCACAAGTGGCGAGAACCGGCAAGCCGCTCTCGATTTTTTCTTTCAGTGTATCAAACATCTCAAGCTCCCGCAAAAGCTTTCCCTGCACCGTGCTCTCGCCGCCCGGAAGCACAAGGCCGTCAAAACCGGTGTCCAGGTCCTTCTTCTGACGAAGTTCAAAGCATTCTGCTCCAAGAGCCCCCAGCTTTTTCTCGTGTTCGATGAAGGCACCCTGAACTGCAAGGACTGCAATCTTCATCTTATTTGCCCCTTTCTGCCATCAACAGCGCAATTTCCTGCTCGTTGATGCCGACCATGGCTTCCCCCAGATCCTCGGAAAGCTCAGCCAGCATCTTATGATCATTGAAGTTGGTAACTGCTTTTACGATGGCTGCCGCACGCTTCTTCGGATCTCCGGATTTGAAGATGCCGGATCCAACAAACACGCCCTCTGCACCAAGCTGCATCATCAGGGCTGCATCGGCCGGGGTTGCCACGCCGCCTGCCGCGAAGTTTACAACAGGAAGACGTCCATTGTCATGTACATACTGCACCAGATCATACGGAACCCGGAGAACCTTTGCCTCCTCAAACAGTTCATCCTCACGCATAGAGGTAATCTTAGCGATCTCCTGATTCATCCTGCGCATATGGCGAACAGCCTGCACAACATCCCCGGTTCCCGGCTCACCTTTGGTACGGATCATGGAAGCTCCCTCGTTAATGCGGCGGAGCGCCTCCCCCAGGTCCTTCGCACCGCAGACAAATGGAACGTTGAATCTGCGCTTGTCGATATGGAACACATCGTCCGCCGGGGAGAGAACTTCACTCTCGTCAATGTAATCGATCTCGATGGCTTCGAGGATCTGTGCCTCCACAAAATGACCGATCCGGCATTTTGCCATGACCGGAATGGATACAGCCTCCTGAATGCCCTTGATCATCTTCGGATCGCTCATGCGGGAAACACCACCTGCCGCGCGGATGTCCGCCGGAATACGCTCCAGCGCCATAACTGCGCATGCGCCTGCCTCTTCCGCGATCCTTGCCTGCTCCGGGGTAGTAACGTCCATGATAACGCCGCCCTTTAACATCTGTGCCAGCTGCTTATTTAACTCATATCTCTCTGTATTCATTCCATCTGTCTCCTTTGCGTAAACGTATTGTCTGCTGCTATGCACATGCTGCGCAACCAACAGTCAGTATCCCTGCGTTCCGGACCGCATCGGTTATCTTGATGGAGATTATAGCGGCTATCTGGATTGTTTTAAATATCCAGTTTTATATTTTTCAATCAGTCCAGTTTTCGTGTACAATGCGAACCGCAATTTCCGTCACATACTCTTCCACGCTTGTCACCGCAAGCTGATCCACCATGTCACGCTCCAGATACACCATATCTGTCTGAATTTTGTGTTCCTTCCGGTAAGCTTCCATGCGCGCATAAGCTTCTCCGATTGCATTCCAGTGTCCGACATGAAATCCCGTCAGATAATCTCCCTCCGGCATGATACGATATTCCATATGCTTCGGTTTCTGCTCCAGAAGAAGAAGTACATTGTCATACGCATTATAAATCTGCCTGGACAGATTTTTTCCATACTGCAGATATGCCACTTCGTAATCATTGCGCTGTTCCGCATGTTTAAAATCCAGAATCAGCCGGTTGGTTTTTTCCATATAATCCTTCTCTGATGTCCCGTCAATCTGCCGGATCAGATAATAACGTTCCGGAAAATGATGGATCCCAATGTCAGAAAAATCCTGCTGCATTACCATGCTGATCTTTTTTCGCCGCTGCCGGATCCACCCCTGCATCGTTTTTAATCTGGATAATTCTTTCTCAATCTGCTGTTCCCTTTCCGCAAAGATCCGGACCAGCTCTTTGGGGCTTCGTACCTGCAGGAACTGCCGGATTTCTTTCAGCGGCATACCCAGATCCCGAAGCATCAGAATCGTTTCCAGAGTTTCCAGCTGATAACGTGAATACATACGGTAACCATTCTCTGCCACATATTCCGGAGAAAACAGGCCAATATCATCATAATGGAATAACGTATGTTTGGAAACGCCCATCAGCGCGGCAAACTCTCCTGTTGTCATATACAGATTACGGTCCATACATATTTCTCCTTCGCTACTATCCTGATTTTTTAGCGACCGTTTTTCAAAAAAACATTCAAACCTCTTGACTATCGGGTAACCCTATGGTTTATTCTCTCAAAGGTCACTTAAGTTTTCAAGCTATTTCTTTTTTATAAGGAGTTTTTGATTATGAGTACATCCATCAGCCAGCATTTTTCTCCCTGGAGTCTGCTGAAGTTTACATTTTCTTCTATCATTATGATGATGTTTATGTCCCTCTACACCATCGTGGATGGCATTTTCATCTCCCGCTTTATTGGCAGTAATGCCCTGTCCTCCTTAAACATCGTCTATCCGGTGGCCAGCATCGTCATTGCCATTGGCACCATGCTGGCCACTGGCGGCAATGCAGTCATCAGCCGGTATCTGGGCGAGGAGAAAATACAGCTGGCAAAAGAATGTCTCTCCCTTTTTACTCTGACTGGCTTTCTGTTAAGTCTGCTGATGTCCATCCTGTCCCTGCTTTTTCCGGATTTCATCAGCCGGGCACTCGGTGCCAACGATCTGCTGTTAGCAGACTGCCGCACCTACCTCAGCATCCTCATGGGCTTTGCTCCGGCCTGCATGCTCCAGACTCTGTTCCAGTCCTATCTGGTAACTGCCGGAGCGCCGCACCTCGGACTCTTCCTCACCATGATCGCCGGGATCATCAACGCGGGACTGGACTATGTACTTATCGTATCCTGCGATCTTGGCATTGCCGGAGCTGCCCTGGCTACCGGACTTGGCCAGATGGTACCGGCCCTGGCAGGACTGGTCTTTTTTCTGAATCAGAAGCATGCTCTTCATCTGACTCGCTTCACCATGCACACAAAAGAACTGATCCAGGCCTGCTACAACGGTTCCTCTGAAATGGTAAACCAGTTTTCCAATGCCGTGATCACCTTTCTGTTCAACATCATCCTGATGCGTCTGGCAGGTCCGAATGGTGTAGCTGCCATCACGATCCTACTGTACGGACAGTTTCTGTTCAATGCCTTTTACCTGGGTTTTTCCATTGGGATCAGCCCGATCGTGGGATATCAGTACGGTGCCGAAAATCGGAAGGAGCTGAAAAGCATTTACCGTATTTCCTTCCGTTTTGTCAGCCTTTCCTCTGTGATCATAGCCTTTGCCGCTGTCTATCTTTCGACCGGTATTGTAACTATCTTCACGGATGATCCGAAAACTCATGCACTGGCCGTGACCGGATTTGGGATCTTTGCCTATAACTTTTTATTCAGCGGCTTTAACATTGCCTCCTCCGGCTTTTTCACCGCCCTGTCCGACGGAAAATCATCTGCCATCATCTCCTTTTGCCGTACTCTGCTCTTCACCGTGATCTCACTGCTGGTGCTTCCGCGGTTCTTCGGGGTCAATGGGGCATGGCTGGCTATTCCTGTGGCAGAGTTTGTGACACTGCTACTGTCCATCTGGATGCACAGAAAGTACTTGTATCGCTTTATTTAGGCATCCGCTATTTTACCAGTTCAGCAAAATACTCCGCACCGGTCAGCAGAATATCATCATTGAGTCTTCGTTTACTGCACACCTGCCATCTCGATCACAACATCCAGAAATACATTTGCGCCGGCTACACAGCCCTCATCCGGTGTGTACTCTCTGGGATTGTGGCTGATGCCCTTGATGCTCGGCACAAAAATCATCGCAGTCGGACAGATGCGCGCCATCATCTGGGCATCCTGGCCTGCGCCGGAAGTCATGCGGCGGGTGTTCAGTCCTCTGGCTGATGCAGCTGCCTCAATCTTCTGTACGATATTCTCATCAAACAGGACCGGGGCAAATTCAGTCAGACGCTCGCTGCTGATCTTCACATGATCGGTTTCTTCCAGCTCTTTGAAGTAAGCCGCAAGGCTCTTCTCATCTGCATCCAGCTTACCTTTATCTGGATTTCTTAAATCCACCGTCATCACGGCCCTGGACGGGATAACATTGATGGCATTCGGCTCATGCTCAATGCAGCCTACGGTTGCCACGCCGCCGGATTTCTTCACCAGTTCTCTTAAGAACACATTGATTTTTGCTGCGGCCAGACCAGCGTCCACTCTTAAATTAGTTGGCGTAGTTCCTGCGTGATTGGCAAGCCCCTCAATGGTAACGCGCTGCCAGTGAATACCCTGCAGATTCTCTACTGCGCCGATCTTCACTCCCTCTGTATCCATGATCGGTCCCTGCTCAATGTGCAGCTCCACGAATGCCTCCGGCTGTAAGAATCCCGGCTCCACGCTTCCCGCATAACCGATGCGCTTTAACTCCTCACCCAGGATGGTACCATCGGTGCCGACGGTCTTTAATACTTGATCTACCGGAAGTCCCCCCGCGTAAACCAGGGATCCCATCATATCCGGTGAATAACGCACACCCTCCTCATTGGTAAAGGCGCAGACCACGATCGGTCTCTCGCTCTGACGCCCCGCTTCCTTTAACGTTCTGATGACCTCGATGGCGCCAATCACCCCCAGGCAGCCATCATACTGGCCTGCATTGATGACGGTATCGATATGGGAGCCGATCATCAGTGGCTTTTTATCCTTGTTCTCCGCGGTTTCCCAGATTCCGAAGATATTGCCGATGCGATCCACAACCACCTTCAAATCTGCATCCTCCATCCATCTGACCACCTTATCTCTGCCCTGCTTCTCAGTATCGGAAGCGGCAAGACGGGTTCTTCTTCCCTCCTCATCCTTGCCGATCGTACCCAGCTCATTGATTCTCTCCAGTAATCTTGCTCCATTCACTGATAACATAATCCGTCCCTCCTGTATCTTTATCCTTGTGCCTTTAGTATATCAGTCCCACATCGCGGATTCTATCAATATCCCCATCACTTTTATCAGATTTGTACCAAAGTTTTTTCGTTTACTATTCTTTTCATCTGTTTTATGCTATAAAATATCATAAAAGCAATATCTGTATTACAAAGAAAGGAAAATCGGTTTATGAGCATATCATTTCCAAAATGCAATCAGGGCGGAATCGAATTTGTTATTTCTACAAACGAAGAGCTCCAGGAGGAAAGCAAGTTTCTCTCAGAAGAGTTCCCCATTGCCATGTATACACAAAATTTCAACCACGCGGCATCAGACTCCATCCCATTCCACTGGCACGATGAGCTGCAGATTACCTGGATTTCTGATGGTGAGCTGGAATACTGCATCAGCGGAGACAAATTCCGGCTGAGAAGTGATAAGCTGCTGCTGCTCCAGAGTCATCAGCTCCACAGTTCCCGTACCACCACCTGCGATGTGAAAACTCTGTGCATCAACTTTACCCCGGAGATTTTCCATCCTCTGATTTTACAGAAATACATCCAGCCCATGCTGGACAGCCATGCCTTTGCCTACTCCCTGCTGTTGTTAAAGCCTCATCAGATTACGAAACTGAAAAAATTCCAGAACTGGAAACAAGAACCCCTGGGATACTTTTCTGTCATGAACTTTTTATCCCAGGTGTTCGAAGAAATTTTAAAAGAATTTGAAGAAAATGCAGAAACGCCGGACTTGGAGGAAACACGGCTGTTCCACGAAATGCTTGGATTCGTTCACGCCAATTTTGCCCAGCCGCTTTCCGTGAAAGACATTGCGGATTCCGCGCGCCTAAACAAGAACCGCTGCACCGCCCTCTTTAAAACACACACTAACATGTCCCCCATCAAGTATGTAAATGAATACCGCCTCTACACTGCCAAAAACATGATCCTGCACACCGACAGATTCATCTCCGATATCAGTGCCGATGTGGGATACAATCAGATCAGCCATTTTATAGAGCAGTTCCGGTTAAGCTACGGAATGTCGCCGTTAAAATACCGGCATAAATTCGGTCAGGAAGCGTAATTCCAATAGAATTCTTACAGTTTCCGAATATCTCCGATCAACTGATTCTTCTCCGCTTCCGTGGTGGCCCAGCTTGTGCAGAACCGTACGACCCTTCTTCCATCGTCCAGTGTCCGCTCCTGCTCAAAGGTATACTCCTTCGCCAGCTTCTCTGCCTGTTCGTCGGTCACGATCACAAACTGCTGGTTAGTGTAGCTGTCCACGAATTCCGGGATACCTTTTTCTTTGAAGGCTGCCTTGATTTCCATAGCGTAGGCATCGGCCCGGGCCGTCATCTTCTCGTAGGTGTCATCCTCCAGAAGCGCACAGAACTGCAGACCCAGAAGCCAGCCTTTTGCCAGCACCGCACCATTCTGTTTCATATAGGTGCGGAATTTCCGTGCCAGTCCGCTGTTTGTGATGACCAGTGCCTCACCAAAGAGCGCTCCGCATTTTGTTCCGCCGATATAAAATACATCTGTCAGTTCTGCCAGTTTTTCCAGCGTCACATCATTCTTCGCAGAACCAAGTCCGTAACCCAGGCGTGCACCGTCCACAAACAGATACATACCGTACTCATCGCATACTTTGCGGATATCCTTCAGATCCTGCTCAGAATACAGCGTTCCCCACTCGGTCGGGAAGGAAATGTAAACCAGCTTCGGCTCACAGAGATAGTTCGGTTCTCCTGCCTCATAATAAGCTGCGGCTGCCTTGCGGATCTGTTCTGCTGTAATGGTTCCGTCTGCAGATGGAAGCGGAACCAGCTTGTGTCCGGTGTTCTCAATCGAACCAGCTTCATGGGCATACACATGGCCGGAATCCGGGCAGATGACACTCTGGATCGGGCTTAACGCTGCTGCATGGACAATAAAGTTTGCCTGGGTTGCACCTGGGAAGAAATGAACAGCTGCCTCCGGAGCTTTGCATTTTTTCCGTATCAGGTCCGCTGCCTTTTCACACCAGGTATCCTCTCCGTATCCATCATAGCTTTCGGCATTGGTCTCTGCCAGCTTCTCTAAAATTTTGACACAGGCGCCGCGGTTGTAATCATTGTGTAAACGAATCATGATGTTTGACTCTCCTCTTCTCCGCATAAAATGCGTTTCGTTTTTCCCCATTATAGCAGTCTGTTCCCATTCTGTCACGGAAAGAATCCTGCTTTCTGCATATACTACTATCAGAAGGCGGGGTGATGCAGGATGCTGGCATGGTTCTTCTATCTCATGGATGCCATAAAAAAGCTGCTGTAGCGTTGCATTTTTTCATTCCCGGCGCTATAATAAAACCGCTGCACCGGTTCCGGGAGGAATGCGCTTTCTGCGTATCGCCAGTGTCTAGGCTCACCTTTCAGAATATCCCGTAGAACACTCGGCGGCCGGGCGCGGCTTTCAAAATAATAAAAATTTAAGAGCAATATCAATATAGGTCCGAAGCCGGTAATCCCGGCATACCGC
>NZ_QUFI01000014.1:21232-92721 GCF_003478505.1 Clostridium sp. AF27-2AA | reverse complement strand
GTGGCACTGATCGGCACGACTCTGGTGCCGCTGCTTTCTGGTCTGTTCGGTTAAGCGAAAGCTGTCGGAGCGAAGATTCCGACCGGGCGGCGAAAGCTGCCTGTTACATAGTCAGGTGCAGGCAATCTCCGCAGCTGGCTATTTTCTGCGCTCTCCGGCAGGTGCACATGTTGGAAGTATGACGCAGAACCGCAGTTTAGAATCGCACCGGCTGATAGGCCGGACAAGTTACAGGAGGACAAATCTATGGCGTTTCTTACTACAACTGCATCGGCACTGTCTCTTTTCTCACAGCTGTTCATGCTTCTGTCCCGTATGGCGAAGCTGTTCGGCGTGTTTGCGTAAGGAAGGAGGCGGCTCATGCAGAGTATCCTTGAACAGATCACAGATTGGCTCAAGAGCATGATCATCAGCGGTATCATGGGAAATCTTTCAGGGATGTTCGATTCGGTCAACCAGCAGGTTGGACAGATCGCAGGCGATGTGGGAACCACACCGGCGAACTTTTCACCTGCGGTCTTTTCTATGATCCGCAACATCTCAGAATCCGTGATCCTGCCCATTGCCGGAATGGTGCTGACTTTCATCGCCTGTTATGAGCTGATCCAGATGCTCATTGAGCATAACAATCTGGCAAATTTCGAGACATGGACATTTTTCAAATGGGTCTTTAAGACCTTTCTGGCAGTGACCCTGATCTCGAACACATTCAATATCACGATGGCTGTCTTTGATGTAGCGCAGCAAGTGATCTCCCGAAGCGGCGGTCTGATTTCCGGCAGTACGTCCGTCAGCGATGCGACCCTGACAGCAATGCAGGCCACGCTGGAAGGGATGGACTTAGGACCGCTTCTGGGACTGTATTTGCAGACCTTTGTGGTTCAGGTCACGATGCTGGCGTTGTCGGCAATCATCTTTGTCATCGTGTATGGCCGAATGGTGGAAATATATCTCATGGTGAGCCTTGCACCGATTCCGTTCGCAACCTTTGGAAACCATGAGCAGAGCCATACCGGTCAAAACTATCTGCGCTCCCTGTTTGCACTGGGATTTCAGGGCTTTCTTATCATGATCTGTGTGGGCATCTATGCAGTTCTGATTCAGAACCTGTCCTTTTCGGATAACATCATCAGCAGCATTTGGGGCGTTATGGGCTATACGGTTTTGCTGGCATTTACCCTATTTAAGACGGGGAGCCTCGCGAAGTCCGTGTTTGCAGCGCACTAAGGAGAGGAGGAATGATTCATGGCATCTTATATTTCTGTGCCGCGAGACCTTTCAAAGGTCAAAACTAAGGTCTTTATGAACCTGACCAAACGGCAGATTCTCTGCTTCGGAGCCGGTGCGCTGATTGGCGTTCCGGTTTTCTTTTTGCTCAAATCCAGCGGAAATCTGAGCCTTGCTGCACTTGGCATGATGGCAGTGATGCTGCCGCTCTTCTTTCTTGCCATGTACGAGAAAGACGGTCAGCCGCTGGAAGTGGTGGCAAAGCATTTCTATGAGGCGAAGTTCAAGAGGCCGAAAACTCGGCCTTACAAAACGAAAAATTACTATGCACTGCTGGTTCAGCAGGCAGACGTGGAAATGGAGGTAAATCGCATTGTTCAAAATTCTCGAAAAGCTGACAGCGAAGAATAAAAAGCAGGATGACATCCGAATGCCGTCCCATCTGTCAGCCGCAGAGCAAAAACAGGTGCAGACGGTGATTGACCGTGCAAGGAGTGACAGCACGGTTCCGCACTCAGCTCAGGATAGCATTCCCTTTCAGCGGATGTTCCCGGATGGTATCTGCCGTGTGACGGACAACTACTACACCAAAACCATTCAGTTTCAGGACATCAATTACCAGCTGGCACAGCAGGAGGATCAGACGGCTATCTTTGAGGAATGGTGCAGCTTCCTGAACTTCTTTGATTCCAGCATCCGCTTTGAGCTTTCTTTTATGAATATGGCTACGGATGCCTCGAATTTTGAGAAGATGGTGCGTATCCCGTACCAGAAGGATCATTTCAATCCGGTGCGCACGGAGTACAGCACCATGCTGCGCCGCCAGCTTGCCCAGGGCAACAACGGCCTGACCAAGACGAAGTACCTGACGTTTGGCATTGAGGCGGAATCCATGAAACAGGCAAAGCCGAGGCTCATTCACATCGAGATCGACCTGATGAACAACTTCAAACGCTTGGGTGTCCGGGCAAAATTGCTGAACGGCAAGGAACGGCTTCATCTGATGCACGATATGTTCCACATGGGTGACCATGACCGATTCAATTTCGATTGGAAGTGGTTGCCGGAGAGCGGGCTGTCGGTAAAGGACTTTATTGCACCGACCGGTTTTGCCTTTCCGAAGAACCGTATTTTTCAGATGGGCGGGATGTATGGCTCCATGTCCTATCTCCAGATCACGGCTTCCGACCTGTCGGATCAGCTGCTGAAGGATTTTCTGGATATGGAATCCAGCCAGATCGTGACTATGCACATTCAGTCGGTAGACCAGAATAAAGCAATCAAATCCATCAAGCACACCATTACGGAGCTGGATCGTTCCAAGATTGAGGAACAGAAGAAAGCTGTCCGTTCCGGATACGATATGGACATCATTCCGTCAGATTTGGCAACTTACGGTAAGGACGCAAAGGCACTGCTGAAGGAATTGCAGAGCCAGAATGAGCGTATGTTCCTGCTGACCTTTCTGGTGATGAACACCGGCGAGACGGAGCAGGAGCTGGAGACCAACGTGTTTCAGGCTTCCAGCATTGCACAGAAGTACAACTGCAACCTGCGCCGTCTGGATTTCCAGCAGGAGCAGGGGCTGATGAGCTGCCTGCCGCTGGCACAGAACCTGATTGAGATTCAGCGCAGCATGACTACCAGCAGCACGGCGATTTTCGTGCCGTTTACCACCCAGGAACTGTTTCAGACCGGGAAAGAGGCTCTGTATTATGGGCTGAATGCGTTGTCCAACAACCTGATTATGGTTGACCGGAAAAAGCTCAAGAACCCCAACGGGCTGATTCTGGGTACTCCCGGTTCCGGTAAATCTTTCTCTGCCAAGAGAGAAATCGCCAATGCGTTTCTGGTGACGGATGACGATGTAATCGTGTGCGATCCGGAAGCCGAGTACACGGCACTGGTGCAGAAATTTGAGGGGCAGGTCATTAAAATCAGTCCTTCCAGCACGCAGTATATCAACCCGATGGACATCAATGCGAACTATTCGGAAGAGGATAATCCGATTGCCCTGAAAGCAGATTTCATCCTGTCCCTGTGTGAGCTGATCGTGGGCGGCAAAGAAGGCTTGCAGCCGGTAGAAAAGACGGTCATCGACCGCTGTGTTCATCAGATTTACCAGACCTATTTTGAGAACCCGGTGCCGGAGAATATGCCGGTGTTGCAGGACTTGTACGAAGCTCTGCTCCGGCAGGATGAAAAGGAAGCACACCATGTGGCAACAGCACTGGAAATTTATGTGACCGGTTCTCTGAACCTGTTTAACCACCGCACCAATGTAGATATCAATAACCGGCTGGTCTGCTATGACATCAAGGAGCTGGGCAAGCAGCTGAAAAAGATCGGTATGCTGGTGGTGCAGGATCAGGTCTGGGGGCGTGTGACCGCTAACCGTAATGCCGGTAAAGCCACCCGCTACTATATGGACGAGTTCCATCTGCTTTTGAAAGAAGAGCAGACAGCGGCCTACAGCGTGGAAATCTGGAAGCGATTCCGTAAATGGGGCGGTATTCCCACCGGCATCACTCAGAACGTAAAAGATCTGCTTTCTTCCCGCGAAGTGACAAACATTTTTGAGAACAGCGACTTCATTTATATGTTGAATCAGGCAGCCGGTGACCGTCAAATTCTGGCGGATCAGCTGAATATCAGCCCACACCAGCTGTCCTATGTGACCCACTCCGGTGAAGGTGAAGGACTGCTGTTTTATGGAAATGTGATTTTGCCGTTCGTTGATCGTTTCCCGACCGATCTGGAACTGTACCGGATTATGACGACAAAATTAACCGAAGTGCAGGAAGCGAAGGAGGTGTAAGCGATGGCTGGCAAGAAAAATCCGAATCTCGGAGACAAGCTGCGGCAGGAGCGCGAGGGTGCGGAGAACACCCTTCGCGATTCCAGAAACAAAACCGCTGATAGCAGTCCGGGAGACAGCAGCAAGAAAAAAGCGGAACACAGAAGGCAGATTTGTCACGAGGCCGATCTTGCTAAGATGCGCAGTAAGAAGCTGAAATCGGAGCAGGAGGTAAAGGCAAAGAAGAATGCAGCGGCTTCCGGGAAAAAGGGCGGAAAGCCAAAGAAACCGGGAAATCTTGCGGCAGATGCACTTTCAGCCAAAGCACATCAGAGTGTGCGCAATGCCGACCAAGATAATAATTCCGGTGTGGAGGCAGCGCATTTTACCGAAGGTTCAGCGGAAGGTGCAGCCCGTGCTGGTTCCAGGTTCCAATATGGTCGAAAGTTGCGGCAGTACAAAAAGCTGGAGCGGTTGGAGAAAAAGGCAAATAAAGATGCCGTAGATTCCATCTTTGCGGAACGCATGAAGTCTGATCCGCAGGCTGGTTCCAATCTCTTTTCCCGATGGCGGCAGAAGCAGGCCATCAAAAAAGAGTATGCCGCTGCGAAGGCAGGTGCGGCCGCTGCGGAGAACACAGCATCTGGCACAGCCAAAGCTGCACAGGGTACTGTCAGTATAACGGAAAAGGCATTTCAGTTTGTGCAGAGCCACTCGCATATCATCATCGGTATCGCAGCCGTGGGACTGCTTGTTTTGGTGATTGCCGGGTCGGTTTCGTCATGCTCCGTCTTGATCAATGGCGGCGGCAATGTGGTGCTGGGGACTTCCTACACGGCAGAAGATGAAGATTTGAAAAGCGTGGAGACGGATTATACCAAGCTGGAAGATAAACTTCGCAAACAAATCGACCGCATTGAAACCGACCATCCGGGCTATGACGAGTATCGCTACAATCTGGCAGAGATTGGTCACAATCCCTATGAGCTTGCATCTCTGCTGACCGTAGAATTTGAAAACTATACGAGAAGCCAGGTGCAGGCGCGGCTCCAGAGTATTTTTGAAGCGCAGTATGAGCTGAAGTTGGAGGAAAAGGTGGAAATCCGGACAAGGAAAGAAACCCGTGTGGGCTATCGCTACAATCCAATCACCGGAACCGGACACACCTACACCTATCAGGTGACGGTACAGTATGAGTATAAAATCCTCAATGTAACACTGCTCAATCGGGGCGTTGACTATGTTGCAAGAAATTCCGGCCTTACAGATGACCAGCTGCAACGATACGAAGTCACACTGGAGTGCCGGGGCAATCGGGATGACCTGTTTGCAGGCATCGCCTTTGCAACGCCGGATGGCGCGGGTTCCAGCGGAGAATACCAGGATTACGACATTCCGGGCGAAGCTCTGACGGATGAAAAATTCCGGAAGATGATTACCGAAGCAGAGAAATATCTCGGTTATCCCTATGTTTGGGGCGGCAGCTCGCCGAGTACCAGTTTTGACTGCTCCGGTTTTGTAAGCTGGGTCATCAACCACTGCGGCAATGGCTGGAATGTAGGCAGGCAGACGGCCAACGGTCTGATGGGAAAATGCGACATTATCCCGAAGAGTGAGGCAAAGCCCGGAGACCTGATCTTCTTCCAGAAAACCTACAACACCAGTGGCGCATCCCATGTGGGCATTTATGTCGGCAACGGGATGATGATTCACTGCGGCAACCCAATTTCCTATGCTTCCATTGAGACGAACTACTGGCGGCAGCATTACTACTGTATGGGAAGAATTCGATAAAAACAGGGCGTTTATTCGTCCGGAAAGGAAACGATATGAGCTTGAAACTGGAAAAGATTGCTGCGGAGCGGGAGAAAGCCCGCAGAAAACGCGATGAGTGGGAGGAGCGCAGAAAGGAATGGGACAGAAAGTACCACGAACAGGAAAACAGCGAAATCTGTGAAATGGTACATGCCCAGAGCCTGACCCCGGAACAGCTGGCAGTCATCATTCAGATGGCGCAGGCTGCGGTTCCAAACCCGGAAAACATGAAACTGGACGAGAAAGAAACGGAGGATGTGGAATGAAAAAGATGATGGCAATGCTGCTTGCCAGCGTGATGGTGGCAGGAACCTTTGTGACTACTGCGTTTGCCTATACGGGCGATGATGTGCAGATGAACACATCTGTCAGTACCGCTGCGCAGGAAGCGGATGCAGCAGGAAGCGCAAATGCAGGGAAAACGGATAATACCGACAGCATCGAAATCGACCCGGATATGCAGGTGCTGCCGGATGGCTATGAGGTTTCTACGGATGCGGATGGGAACCTAATCGTTACGGTGGGCGGCAAAGAATACAATATCGGCAGCGAAAAGTCCCAAAAGCAGACTGGTACGGTGGTGCCGGGGATCACCAGTCTGCATTTTCGTTCCGGTCCCGGCATGGATCAGGAGATTATCGGATATCTGCATTCCGGCGATACGGTGGAGATTGTCGAAAAATGCGGTGACTGGTATAAGGTAAACTTCAACGGCAAAACCGGGTATGCACATGGAAAGTACCTGAATGTCACGGATTCTGCAAAAGACAGCAGCATGTTCAGTGAAGATGCGCTGAAGCTGTTTCTGGATCTGATGCAGAGTGGAATGTCATCCGAGGATGAGACGAAATCCAGTGCAGCTTTGACTCCGGAAGGAAATATGACGCTGGTGGACGATATCGGTGAGGAAGAAGATAAATCCAGCCAGCAGTTCATTACGCTGGTGACAAAGGCGGGCAACACCTTTTATCTGATCATCGACCGCGATAAAGACGGCAACCAGAATGTGCATTTCCTGAACATGGTGGACGAGGCCGATCTGCTTGCGCTGATGGATGAAGAGGAAGCTGCCAAGTATCGGGAGAAGGAGCCGGAAGTCACGGAACCTGCGGAAACCGAAAAGCCGCAGGAGACGGAACCGGCACCGGAAGAGCAGAAAACAGAGAGCGAGCAGAAGAAATCGTCTCCGCTTCCGATGATTATGCTGCTTCTGTTTGTGATCGGTGCAGCCGGTGTCGGCGGTTATCTCTATATCAAGATGAAGGGCGTAAAGCCTGCGTCCAAGAAAAATCAGCCGGACCCGGATGCGGATTATCACGATGAGGATGAAGATACGCTCCAGCTGCCGGAGGATGACGGTGACGAGGACGAAGAAGTGGATGTCAACGAGGATTACGAAGCGGAATCGGATGATGAACCTGTCTGATTAAGACAGCGTTGACCTGTGGGGCGGCTGAGAAGCCGTCCCTTTTACATAGCAGTCATGCGCTTCGGTGCCTGGCTGCTAATTTTTTGTGAAAGGAGCAGTATCGAATGAAGCTTGTATTAGCGGAAAAGCCCTCGGTTGCCATGAGTCTCTCGAAGGTGATCGGAGCAAATCAGCGCGGGGACGGTTATATGGAGGGCAATGGCTACCTTGTCAGTTGGTGTGTGGGGCATCTGGTGGAACTTTCCCAGCCGGAAGCCTATGATGAAAAGTATGCAAAGTGGAAGTATGATGATCTTCCGATTTTGCCGGAACATTGGCAGTATCAGGTGTCCGCCAGCACGAAAAAGCAGTTCGGAATCCTGAAAAAGCTCATGCAGCGGAAAGATGTGGAGAGTCTGATCTGTGCAACCGATGCAGGGCGTGAGGGCGAACTGATTTTCCGACTGGTTTACCATCAGTGCGGCTGCAAAAAGCCGGTGGAACGGCTTTGGATTTCATCAATGGAGGACAGTGCTATCCGGGAAGGCTTTCAGAAGCTCAGACCGGGAACAGAATATGATGCCTTATATGAGGCGGCTTTATGCCGGGAGCGAGCCGACTGGATTGTCGGAATCAACGCCACCCGGCTTTTTTCATGTCTGTATGGGCAGACCCTGAATGTGGGGCGCGTGATGACACCAACGCTTGCGATGGTGGTTATGCGAGATGCAGCAATCCGGGCGTTCAAGCCGGAGCCGTTCTACTCGGCAGAATTAAAATTTCGGGATTTTCAAGCGGGCGGTGAGCGAATGAAAGAAAAAGCAGAAGCAGAAAAACTGGTGGCAGAGTGTTGCCAGGCAGGAAGTGCCATCATTACCAAGGTAGAGCAGAAAGAAAAATCAGAGAAGCCCCCGGCCTTGTTTGATCTGACATCGCTTCAGAGAGAAGCAAATCGGCAGCTGGGATTCACTGCCCAGCAGACCCTGGATTACACACAGGCTCTGTACGAGAAGAAACTCGTAACCTATCCCCGTACCGACAGCCGGTATCTGACGGATGATATGGCACCGCTTGTGCCGGAACTTGTTTCCGTGATTCAGCAGAGCTTTCAAATTCATCCGGATGTACCGGCACCGGTGAATGCAGCGCAGGTCATCAATTCTAAGAAAGTCACCGATCACCATGCCATTATCCCTACAAAAACAGCGGCAAGTTATGACATTTCCTCTCTTCCCAGTGGAGAACAGGCGATCCTTACTATGTTGGCTGTGCGGCTGATTTGTGCAGTCGGAACACCTTGCCTCTATGCAGAAACCGTAGTAGAAGCGGAGTGCGCCGGTCAGAAGTTCCGTACAAAAGGCAAAACAGCCACGGATATAGGCTGGAGACGATATGCAGGAAAGCCGAGTGAAGAGGCTGAGAAGAATGCGGAGGCAGGTGAACTGCCGGAGCTTTCGGAAGGCATGACACTGGAACTTGCCCGTGTCGATTTGAAAGAAGGTAAGACCAGCCCACCCAAGAGGTTTACCGAAGATCTTCTGCTTTCAGTAATGGAAAGTGCCAGCTCGGATGAGTTCCCGGCTGGCGTAGAGCGTAAAGGCATCGGTACACCGGCCACACGCGCTGCCATTATCGAAAAACTGGTACAGAAAGGCTTTATCGAGCGCAGGGGCGATAAGAAAACGAAATATCTTTGCTCTACGGACAAGGGAAATGCGCTGGTGACGGTGGTGCCGGAACAGATTCAGTCTCCATCTATGACGGCAGACTGGGAGGAAAAACTGCTGAAAATAGAACACGGCGAGTATGACGGTGATGCCTTTATGGGAGAAATCAGTAGCATGGTTAGCGGACTTGTTAAAACTTACGAGGCTGTAAAAGGAGCCGATGTGCTGATGCAGCCGGAACGCAAGGTCATTGGCTCCTGTCCCGCCTGCGGCAGTGATGTCTGTGAAACGGCAAAGGGTTGGTTTTGCAGGGATAAGAACTGTAAATTTGCACTCTGGAAGGAAAACAGATTCTTTCAGACACTGGGAAAGCAGATGACAGAGGAACTGGCAAAGCAACTGGTAAATCAGGGAAAAGCACGGCTTATCCATTGCTATTCCAGGAAGTCCAATCGTTACTATGACACAACCGTTCATGTAGAGACCGGCGAGGACGGTGCAGCAGCATTTAAGCTGGTGTTTGGAGGTAAAAAATGAGCATGAAAATGATGAATGCAGCTTATCTGGTGGATAATGTCGCGTTGCTTTCCTTGCAGGAAAAGCAGGACGGTGTGGAGTTCCACTGTTTTGATATGGGCAGCAAGGTGCAGATTGCCGAGGGACACATGGGTTGGGATGTGTTGGATAAACAATCGTTTTCTACTCTCGAAGAAAGCGCGAGGGTGGCAGCACTCAAGGAGATTCCCCAGCTGGACGGTCTTACCGTTGCGCCGGTAGCTCCGGAGATGCTGGAGCAGATGCGCGGCGGCAGAAAGGTTCTTTGGCAGATGAAAAAGGCTGATACTGAGCTGGAGAATGCTAAAAATATTCGGTTTATCACCAGCAGCTACGAGGATCGGTTCAAAATTCCGGATGGCAGTGCGGTGGAGATTGAGTATCCGAATCGGAAGTTCTCAGCTCGCTGCGAATATATGGACGAATATCATCTGCGCCTTGGGTATGATGTTCTGCACATCTGTCAGCTGGCAGAAATGCTGGAACGCGGTGGCGGTACATGCCGCCCGGAGCCGCTGATTACGGAAGAATGCAGCGCATGGGATTTGGGAAGCAAGGGCTTTCTTGCCATTCAGACCTGTGAGGACGGTTACGACTATACCTTATATCATAAGGACTTCACTGAAATTGACGGTGGACAGATCGACAACCCAGAAATCAGCATGAATGCGGCCAGAGACCAGATCCTTTCGGATTATGGATTCGGTGGACGCACCATGACGCGGATTGACTATGATGAACTTTGTGATCGTGCAGAGGATGCAGAAATCAGCAGACGGGAATCTGTGCTGGGTAAACTCTCGGATTTGTCTTCCAGAACGGATACGCCGGTGAAAGCTGCCAAGGCGAAGGAGGCGGAGCGATGAAATATAAGCTTACGAAGGCGGAGCAGGAAACCGTCATCAATTTTGACAATGAACTGGATACCGCCAGTGTTTACACCCATGACAGCCGCCTGATTAAGAAGCTCCGGGAACTGCGAAAACAGTATCCGGAGCAGTTTGTTTTGGAGCACCGGGAGCATGGGGCGGTCACTTATACGATTCCGAAACGCTGCGTCGGTATCCGACCGCCTTACAGTGAAAAGCGTCGGGAACAGCAGCGACAGGAAGCAAAGAAAAATGGACTGCCGTTTATGGAGAAGGGAGAAATGAATGATGGCAAGAATTGAAAAATGGGATGAAGTGCATGGAAATCAGGCATTGGATGAGAAGATGATGGCATTTCTCGACAGTACTACCGACCAGTATGCAATTTTGCAGCTTCGCCGCAGCGAGGATACGGTATATGAACGCTTTTCGTCTATGCGCGAACTGGAACGGATGGGGCTGGAGCCGGATATTGACCATTATGAAGTGGTTTATACGGCTCCGCTGCTTCCCTACAAGGATCAGAATACGATGTTGGAGGAGCTGTATGCGAAATTCAATGTTTCCCGCCCTAATGATTTTACTGGGCATAGTCTTTCTGTGTCTGACATCGTGGCTTTACGGCAGAATGGTGTTGTAAGCTGTCACTATGTGGATTCCATCGGTTTCCAGGAACTGCCCGGATTTTTGAAACCGGAGAATTACCTGAAAGCCGCAGAAATGGCGATGGAGGACGATTACGGCATGATTGACGGCGTGATCAATAACGGAAAGAAGGAAGAACCGGCAGAGAAAGCATCGGTTCTGGATCAGCTGAAGGAAAAGCAGGAGGCGGTGCCGCCTGCGCTGCCTCGCAGGTGCTGCGAAGAAAAGGAGTTATAAATGCGTTTTACGGATGACGAATGGATGCTCATGATGCTTTACAGCCCTGGCACACGGACAGGGCTGATTGCAGAGCTTCAGACGATGCAAAAAAGTCTGACGGGCAGAGACAGAAATCTGCGCAGGTGGACGGCCTCGCTGCTTGCGAAACTGGCAGAGATGACAGATGCAGAATATGAGGCACTGGATTTGTATCCGGACGAATAAGAGAGAGGAGGAAAATAGACAGATGATGACGAAAACGGCTTATTATATGCAGATGGCACAGGAAGCTGCGGCACAGATCACTGGCAGCAAAGAACAGTGGACAGCGTTTCTGACCACATCCGCACGGCTTTATAAGTATCCCTTTGCGGAACAGCTGATGATCTATAAGCAGAGACCAGAAGCAACGGCCTGTGCAGAGTACGATCTCTGGAATGACCGGATGAACCGCTATGTAAAGCGTGGCTCCAAGGGCATTGCTCTTTTGGATATGCGTGGGGAGCAGCCGAAACTGCGGTATGTATTTGATGTGGCAGATACCGGAGAACGGAAAAATTCCCGTCCGGTACAGCTCTGGAAAATGAACGCGGAGCATGAGCAGCCGATCATTCGGGCACTGGATGCTGCGTTTGATGTTCCGGCCGGTGCCGGGTCTCTGGAGAATCATATCATGGAAGCGGCAGAACGCCTTGCAAGGGATTACTGGGAGGAAAACCGCAGGCAGATTAGTGACATCGTTGCAGATTCCTATCTGGAAGGATATGATGAACTCAACATCGGAGCTTCCTTTAAGAGAGCTGCCGCTGTCAGCATCGCATATTCCGTCTTTACCCGGACGGTGGGCAATGCAGATGACTATTTTGAACACGAGGATTTTCTGGACATCTTTGATTTTAATACGCAGGCTGCCGCCAATGTGCTGGGAACTGCGGTCAGCGAAATGTCCAGCCAGATCTTCCGGGAAATTGAACGCACGATCCGAACCTATGAAAGAGATAAGCAGGCAGAAAGGAGCCAAAACTATGATGGAGCTGAATTACACGAAGAACGGCGATTACCTGATTCCGGACATCCAGTTGTCGGTGCAGGAACAGAAGCCACTGGGCAAGTACGGGAGAATGCGCAGAGCGTTCCTGCAGGAGAACAACACGCTGCTGTACAATCACCTGATCCTGACCGAGAAACTGTACCCGCATCTGTGGGAGATTCAGGAGACCGCGACCGCACGGATGGAGCAGATGATGGCGGAGCTTTTGAAAGCGAATCCGGCACCGGACAAGAAATCGAACCAGATGGCCTGGGTGCAGCACATGAACATGTTGAAAGCGCAGGCAGAGAAAGTTATTCTGACGGAACTTATCAACAGTTAAATTTTATGAGCCTGTTTCAGTCCGAAGCAGAGCAGATTCAGAAAATTGATGCGGCGGCAGAAAATGCAGCCAGAGAAGCGGAGAGCGAAAAGCCCTCCGCTTTTGTCATTTCTGAGGATGAAATCGACCGGATGCTACGGACAGGCTCCAATTTTGAAGGCGGAAAAATCCGGATTTATGCGCTGTATCAGCAGCAAGGGGACGCAAAAGAACGAGCTGCATTTCTGAAAGCGGAATACGGTATCGGTGGTCACAGCTATACCTTTATGGATGGCAGTCGCGGTTTTGCGGATTATGACGGAAAAGGTATTCTGCTTCGCAATTACGGCCATGACCGGGAGGCGCGCCTCACATGGTCGGCGGTGGATAAGCGGTTAGACCGGCTTGTGGAAAATGGTCAATATCTTACCGCGCTGGAAATGGAAGAGTATCGAAAGCTGGAGCAGGAATATGGTGCACCGCTTCCTATGCCGACTGCCGCCCATGTGTTTCCGCCAACGCCACCGGAACGCTATGATACCGGAAATGAGCATGTGGACAATATGCTGAATACGGCTGCGGATGTCTATGCCCGGAGCGAGTTGGCAGCACCCCAGCGATTTACCGTGATGGAGACAGACGATGGCTATGCGGTTTGGGATGATATTCAGGACGGCATTCATGTAGAGCCGGATGGTGTCAGCGAAGAGTTTACCAGCGAATGGGAGGCAGAGACTTACCGCCAGCAACTGATTGAAAAAGTTCAGGAACGAGAAGCAAAAGACTGGCTCTATGTTGAACAGAGCAAGCAGAATTTGCAGCAGGACATTCCATTCCCGGATGTGGAATCTGAAGAAGCACCGGAATCGGCTCACGCAGAGACAGATCCTCTTGTGCTGGAAATGCAGGAACATGCCAGAGAACTTGCCAGAGAGTCAGGCTATGCACCGAATGAACGATTTGTAGTCACGATGACCGGCGAGAACTTCCCGGATTCTAAAGATGCGTTTGCCATCTGGGATTATGTCAAAGAAGAGTATTACGGATATTCGGACGGAAAAGTGCAGACATTTGCCGATTATGTGAGTGCGTCAGAGGCGTTGCAGGAGATTCGCGGCAGGAATATGGAGGCTGAAAAAGAGCCTGCAACTGTGCAGCCAGAACCGGCAGCTCCAGTGCAGCCAGATTATCGTGTCGGCGATACGCTGTATCTGGACGGAAAGGCATTTACGATTGAAAAAGTCGGGCTTTTTGATGTGGAGCTTCGGGACCCGGATTCCGTGTATCCGATCTTCCGCTCGGAAAGCAAGGAGAATCTGGCAAGACTTTTGGAGCATGAGGAAAATGTTCACCTGCATAACCTGGTGGTTGATCTGAATCCCGGCAGAGAAAAGCAAAGTGAGGAACAAAAATCGGTAATTCCAGAGACAGAGCCGGAGAACACTCATGCAGAAAACTATCGTATCAACAGCTTTCATCTTGGCGAAGGCAGTCCCAAACAGAAATTCCGTGCCAACATGGATGCTATCTACACGCTGAAAACCTTAGAAAACCAGCACAGGGATGCGACACCGGAAGAACAGGAAACACTGGCCAATTATGTCGGCTGGGGCGGGCTGGCAGATGCCTTTGACGCAGAGAAAGCTGCCTGGACAGGCGAATATAAGGAACTGAAAGCAGCTCTTACGGAAGAAGAATATGCCGCAGCCAGGGCTTCGACTCTGAATGCACACTACACCAGTCCTACCGTGATCCGTGCAATCTATGAAGCGTTGGACGGTATGGGATTTGAGAAAGGCAATATTCTGGAACCGTCGATGGGTGTCGGCAACTTCTTCGGTATGCTGCCGGATTCCATGCTGGAAAGCAGACTGTATGGTGTGGAACTGGATTCCATCACAGGGCGTATTGCGCAGAAGCTGTATCCGCAGGCAGAAATCAAGGTGGCAGGTTTTGAAACCACCGACCGCCGCGATTTCTATGATCTGGCTGTGGGCAATGTGCCATTTGGCAACTACCGTGTCAGCGATAAACCCTATGATAAGCTCGGTTTTTCTATCCACAACTATTTCTTTGCCAAGGCATTGGATCAGGTTCGTCCCGGTGGCATCGTGGCCTTTGTTACCAGCCGCTATACGATGGATTCCAAGAATCCAGATGCACGAAAGTATCTGGCGCAGCGGGCAGAACTGCTGGGAGCCATCCGACTTCCCAATAACGCATTCCGTGCCAATGCCGGTACAGATGTAGTGTCGGATATCATTTTCCTGCAAAAGAGAGACCATCCCATTGATATCGAACCGGATTGGGTGCATCTGGGGCTGACATCGGAGGGTATTACCCTTAACAGTTACTTTGTTGACCACCCGGAAATGGTGCTGGGTGAGATTACAACGGAGAGTACCCAGTACGGCAAGGAAGAATGTACGGTCATTCCGATTCCAGGTGCGGATCTGGGAGACCAGCTGCATGAGGCTGTGCAGCACATCGGCGGGCACTATGAAGCGCAGGAGCTGGCACCGGAGGAAGAACTGTCCTTGCAGGGCGAAACCATTCCGGCAGACCCCAATGTAAAGAATTTCTCCTATGCAGTGGTGGATGGGGATGTCTACTTCCGTGAGAACAGCATCATGCGAAAGGCTGACCTTTCTGCGACAGCCACCGGCAGAATTAAGGGCATGGTGGAGCTTCGCACCATTGTGCAGGAACTGATTGACTACCAGCTGAACGATTACCCGGAGGACGCGATTGCCCAGAAACAGCGGGAACTGAATGTAGCCTATGACCGATTCGCCGATCAATACGGGCTTATCAACTCCCGTGCAAATGCGCAGGCTTTTTCGGAAGATTCGTCTTATTATCTGCTTTGCTCTCTGGAAAATGTGGACGAAAACGGAAGGCTGGAATCCAAGGCGGATATGTTCACCAAACGGACGATTCGACCGGAACGGGCTGTTACCAGCGTAGATACTCCGGCGGAAGCTCTGGCAATCTCCATCGGAGAGCGCGGCAGAGTGGATTTGCCCTATATGTCGGAGCTTTTAGGAACACCGGGGGAATATGAAAAAATCCAGCAGGAATTGCATGGTGTCATTTTCAAAGACCCGATGACGCAGGGTGGCGAGGAAACCGGCTGGGTAACTGCTGACGAATATCTGTCCGGCAATGTCCGTGAAAAGCTCCGCGTGGCAGAACTGGCTGCGGCTTCTGACCCTGCCTTTGCGGTGAACACGGAATATTTGAAGAAAGCACAGCCGAAAGACCTGGATGCGTCGGAGATTGATGTGCGCCTTGGTGCCACATGGGTCAATCGGGATTATATCCAGCAGTTCATGGAAGAAACCTTTGAACCGCCGTTCTACCTGCGCCGAAATATTGAAGTGAAATTTTCTCCCATGACGGCAGAATGGCAGATCACCGGCAAGAGTACACCGAGCCGGAATGATGTCCATGCCTATATGACCTACGGCACCAGCCGAGCCAATGCCTACCGGATTCTGGAGGATACGCTGAATCTGCGGGATATCCGTATCTACGATACCGTGGAGGATGCAGACGGCAAGCAGAAGCGGGTGCTGAACAAAAAGGAGACCACCCTTGCCCAGCAGAAACAGCAGGCCATTAAGGATGCGTTCCAGAATTGGGTGTGGAAAGACCCTTATCGACGTGCGGAACTTGTGGAAAAGTATAACGAGCTGTTCAACAGTACCCGTCCCCGTGAGTACGATGGTTCTCATATCCGCTTTGGCGGCATGAATCCGGAAATCCGGCTGCGGGAACATCAGCAGAATGCCATTGCCCATGTGCTGTACGGAGGCAATACGCTGCTGGCCCACGAGGTAGGTGCCGGCAAGACCTTCGAGATGGCAGCTTCTGCTATGGAGGCAAAACGGCTGGGACTGTGCCAGAAATCCATGTTCGTTGTTCCGAATCATTTGACCCTTCAGTGGGCCAATGAGTTTCTGCGCCTGTATCCGAGCGCAAAACTGCTGGTGGCAAGCAAAAAGGACTTTGAAACTGCCCGCAGAAAGAAGTTCTGTGCACGAATTGCCACTGGCGATTACGATGCTGTCATCATCGGGCATTCTCAGTTTGAGAAAATCCCGGTGTCCGCAGAACGGCAGGAGAGGATTTTGACTGCCCAGATTGATGAAATCGAAAACGCCATTGCTGAGATGAAATCCCAGAATGGCGAACGTTTCTCCATCAAGCAGATGGAAAAGACCCGGAAAGGATTGGAGGCGAGATTGGAGAAACTCCGGGCAACCGACCGTAAGGACGATGTGATTACCTTTGAGCAGCTGGGCGTAGATCGGCTGTTCGTAGACGAGGCACACGCGTTCAAGAACCTGTTCCTCTACACAAAAATGCGCAATGTCGCAGGCTTATCCACATCGGAAGCGCAGAAATCTTCGGATATGTTTATGAAGTGCCAGTATATGGACGAGTTGACAGGCGGGCGCGGCATCATTTTTGCGACCGGCACCCCGGTCAGCAACAGCATGACAGAGCTTTACACCATGATGCGCTACCTCCAGTATGGCACATTGCAGCAGAAAGGGCTGACCCATTTCGACAGCTGGGCTTCTACTTTTGGTGAGACCACCACGGCCATTGAGCTGGCACCGGAAGGAACCGGATACCGGGCAAGAACGAGATTTGCAAAGTTCTTCAACCTGCCGGAGCTGATGAACATGTTCAAGGAAGTGGCGGATATCAAGACTTCCGATCAGCTGCATCTGCCGGTGCCGGAGGCAAAGTTTGAAACCGTGGTGGTGCAGCCTTCGGAACATCAGCAGGCGATGGTAGCGGAGCTTTCGGAACGGGCGGCGGCTGTGCATTCCGGTGTGGTAGACCCATCGGTCGATAACATGCTGAAAATCACATCGGACGGCAGAAAACTGGGATTGGATCAGCGGCTGATGAATCCGCTCCTGCCGGATGACCCCAACAGTAAGCTCAATGCCTGTGTACGGAATGTGCTTCGGATTTATGAGGAAGGACAGTCGGATAAGCTGACCCAGCTGCTGTTCTGCGACCTCAGCACGCCGAAAAACGATGGAACCTTCAATGTCTATGAGGATATCCGCGCCAAACTCATCCAGGCCGGTGTACCGGAAGAAGAAATCGCATTTATCCATGATGCTGATACCGAGGCAAAAAAGAAAGATTTGTTTGCCAAAGTCCGTACCGGGCAGGTGCGGGTGTTGTTAGGTTCGACACAGAAGATGGGTGCAGGCACGAACGTGCAGGACAGGCTGGTGGCCGTGCATCATCTGGATGTGGGCTGGCGGCCTGCGGACATGACCCAGAGAAATGGCCGTATCATCCGTCAGGGCAACCGCAACAAAGAAGTGCAGGTTTATCAGTATGTGACGGAAGGAACCTTTGATGCCTACCTCTATCAGACACTGGAGAATAAGCAGAAGTTTATCAGTCAGATCATGACCAGCAAATCTCCGGTGCGTTCCTGTGATGATGTGGATGAACAGGCACTTTCCTATGCGGAGATCAAGGCACTTTGTGCAGGAGACCCGCAGATCAAGGAAAAAATGGACTTGGATGTGGATGTTGCAAGGCTGAAGGTATTGAAGGCAGACCATCAGAGCCAGCAGTACCGATTGGAAGATAAGCTGATGAAATATTTCCCTGCGGAGATTGAGAAAACGCAAGGGTTCATCAAGGGCTTTCAGTCGGATATTCGGACGGTGGCGGCACATCCGCTGCCGGAAGAAGGGTTCTGCGGTATGGAGGTGAATGGCACACGATTTACCGAAAAGGCAGAGGCCGGTGAAGCAATCCTTGCGGTCTGTAAAGCCAATCAGAGTTTGGAGCCGGTGCCGCTTGGCAGTTATCGTGGTTTCAAGATGGAACTTGCGTTTGACAGCTTCCAGAAAGAGTATCAGGTACTGCTGAAAGGCGAGATGACCCACCGAGTGCCCATCGGAACCAGTGCGGCGGGCAATATCCAGCGTCTGGACAATGCTCTTGCCGGGATTCCTGCAAGGCTGGAAAAGGCGGAACAGCAGTTGGACAGTCTTAGAAGCCAGCAGGAAGCGGCGCAGGCCGAGCTTGGAAAGCCGTTTCCCCAGGAGGCAGAACTGGCAGAGAAGAGCGCAAGACTGGCAGAACTGGACGTACTGCTGAATATGGATGACCGTGGAAAGGATGATCCTGACCGTGAGAAAACAATGGAAAAGCCGTCTGTCCTGGCAGAGCTGCGTGACCGTGCAGGTCGCATTCCGCCGGTGACACATCGGGATGATGAGGAGGTGGCACTATGAGCGTTCGGGAACACTGGATCAATGTCCGGGTAAACCCGGAAGAGCTGGCGAGGATTCGTGAAAAGCAGAAGGAATTGGGGATTCGGAATACCGGTGCCTATATGAGAAAAATGGCGATGGACGGATACTGCGTGAATCTTGATTTGTCGGATGTGGCGCAAGTGTCTACCCTTCTTCGCCGATGCAGCAATAACCTGAATCAGTACGCAAAACGAGCCAATGAAACCGGAAGCATCTATGCGGAGGATATTCGGGATTTGCAGAGGCGGCTGGATGAACTCTGGGAGATGCAGAAGCTGATCCTTAAGAGGCTTTCTGGTATTCGATGACGGCACAAACGTGCGGGATTTCTACAGCACATGGCACAGATGAAACGGTCTGTGCCGTTACATATTTTTTGGTCTACCTGTTGACATCGTGGTGTTTGGCAAGCGGGTACGATAAAATGAAGATGAAAAGAAAAACGAAGGGGTGAGATTCATGAAGATCGTATGTCTTTTGTTGAAGCTGGTGCTGAAAATCCTGTTGTTGCCGGTTGCGTTTCTGCTGCGATTTCTATGCTTTATCTGGAATCTGCTGATGCAGCTATCCCTGTGGGTGCTTTCGCCGGTTATGCTGTTCGTTCTTGGCTGCGGCATCTATTCTGTGGTTCGGGCGAGCTGGACGGATGTGTTCCTGCTGACCCTGATTGAGATGGGACTGTTCGCAGCTGCGGTTGGTGCGGGCGGTATCATGGAACTGATGGAGCAGCTGTGCGAGCGTGTAGAGGATGTTTTGACAATTTGAGTTCAGGAGGGATTAGATGGATATTCAGTTTATGAAAGATTATTATGATTTACGGTACGAGGAAACAGATGGAGAGAATCATTTTGTGGATGAGGCAGCTTATCAGGAAAAACAGTCTGAGCATTCAAAGATGGAAGACCAACTGATGGAAATGGTGGGTGGCAGCGAATCTAATGTGTGGAAGCTGTACGAAAACATCATGTGTGTCTATTTCGATATGGAAGAAAGCATCAAGCAGGCAGTTTATTTGCAGGGAGCTTATGATCGGGAACGGATGTTAAAATGAGAATAGTGAATTGGTAAGAGCTGCCTTCGGGTAGCTCTTTTTAGATGGAGGAATATGAAAAATGGCGGCTACAAGACTAATTGCTCTGCATATCAATAAAGGAAAGACGGTAGCGCAGTGTTTGGCTGACCGTACTGATTATTCTGAGAATGCAGCAAAGACGGAAGATGGAAAATACATTAGTGCGTATGCCTGTGACGCAAAGATCTGTGATGAAGAATTTCTGCTTTCCAAACGGCAGTATGAGCATATCACGGGTAGAACCCAGGCGCATGATGTGATTGCATATCAGATTCGGCAATCCTTTAAGCCCGGAGAAATTACGCCGGAGGAGGCAAACAAGGTTGGGTATGAGACGGCCATGCGATTCACCAAGGGAAAACACGCATTTATCGTTGCAACCCATGTTGATCGCGCGCACATTCATAACCACATTATTTTTAATTCGACTACATTAGACTGCACCAGAAAATTCCGAGATTTTCGCTTATCCGGTCTTGCACTGGCAAGGCTCAGTGATATCGTCTGCCTGGAACACCAGTTGTCGGTCATTATCCGGAAGCCCTATGGAGAGCGGCAGAAGAGAACGGAATACCCGGAGAAAAAATCGCAGCGAGATGAAATCTGCGAGGCCATTGATGTAGCATTGGCAAGAAAACCAAAAGACTTCCGGGAACTGATTGGAATTTTGCAGGAAGCAGGATACGAGTATAAAGATGGAAAACAGCCTGCACTGCGGGGAAAAGGCCACGCCAGATTTGCCCGCTTCCGCTCTCTTGGTAAAGGATATTCGGTTGAAGAACTCTGCGAAGTGATTGCTGGAAATGCGGTTCATAAAAGCAAATATGTAGAGAAAAACCGCACAAGCGCACGGTCGTCACAGGTGCATCAGAAGGCGGAGCTGTCGTTCCTTATAGATGTCCGTACCAAAATGCAGGAGGGCAGAGGCGCGGGATATGCGCGTTGGGCGAAAGTCTTTAATCTGAAGCAGATGGCAAAAGCTATGATGTTCATGGAAGAGCATGGAATCAAGAGTTATGCAGAGCTGAAGGAAAAGGCAGATGGAATTTCAGAAAAATGTGATGCGCTGCTGGAATCTGTAAAAGCAGATGAGGCACGGATGTCGGAAGTGTCGGTGCTGCGGAAGCATCTAATCAATTATGCCAAGACAAAAGATGTTTTTGCCGCGTATAAAGCATCCGGTTACAATCGGGAGTTCTATGAAGCCCATCGGGATACGCTGGCCTTACGCAGCGCAGCGAAAAAGGCATTTGATGCCTATAAGAAAGAGAACGGCTCTGACAAGAAGCTCCCGCGCATCAGCGAGCTGAACGCAGAGTATGCAATGCTTCTGGAACGAAAGAAAAGCTCTTATGCAGAGTACCGCAAGACCAAATCGGAAATGCAGGATTGGCTTGTGGCGCAGAAGATTGTGCAGGAAATCCTGAAAGAGGATGAGCAGAAAAAAGAGCAGCTGCATGAGCAGGAAGTGCGGCAGGAAGAAGAAAATAGACAGAGTAGTCGATGATGGAAAGTCCGGTGCAGTGTGGGTGTAATGCTCGTTCTGCACCGGGCTTTTTTCTTTGGCAGGAACTGCCGTTGAAGCATCCGGAACGGATGCGCAGCCCGATGCCGCAGGCAGCGTTCTATGGGGATTGGGGAGCTTCCCCAACAAGCAGAAAATCGCTTTCGTGTCACGAAAGCCCTGCTTGCAGAAGAGTGGGTTCTAAAAAAATCGTTCAAAATTTGGAAGAACTTTCGATTGATTTTGTTCGTTTCTTGGAGTAGAATATAAATGAGAAATTTTAACTTGCTGCGAGTGACTTTAGACATCGAAAAAGAGGTTCCGTATGGATTTCATGACGATTAAGCAGGCTTCTGAAAAATGGGGCATCTGCACAAGGAGAGTACAGACATTATGCACGGAAGGGCGAATTGATGGTGCCGAGCGTTTAGGCCATCAGTGGGTCATTCCTATTAACGCCGAAAAGCCGAAGGATGCCAGAATCAAAAGCGGCAAATACATTAAAACAAAATCCGGAAATGGAGAGAACGAAGATGGAAAGAAAACCGTATAGTGCCGGAGCAGTGAAATTTTCGTTCTGGTTCATGGAATTTCGGAAAACCGTGCAGCTTTTGAGCGAGGGTAAGAGCTTTGCAGATATTAAAAAGTTGAATGAAGAGACAAACATCTATGGTGCACCGACAAAACTACGAGCGCAGCAGATTTATTCTACCGTAACAGCCCGTATCAAGACATTAGATGAAAGCTTTTATCCAATCTTTTTGAGCAGTGATCTTGCTACACAAAAACTATTTGTGCTGACTGCGGCTCTTTTGCATGACACGCTGTTCTTTGATTTTGTGTATGAAGTAGTGCGGGAAAAAATGATTCTTGGTTCCGATGAGCTGACGGATGCAGATATCCGGATATTTTTCAAAAATAAGCAGGAACAGAGTGAGAAAGTGGCTTCTCTTCAAGACTATACGCTGCGCCGCCTCGGTTCCTGCTATAAAACGCAGCTTTATGAAGCGGGGCTTTTAGAAAGCAACCGGGCAAACAGCACAAGAAAAATACTGAAGCCAATTCTTGATATTGCATTTGAGCATTGGCTTTATGACCATGATCTTGGCATCATGGTAAAAACACTGACGGGGGTAAGATGAAATGGATTTAAGCCAAAGACTGGACGAGATGGAGCTTGCAATCCATAAGCCATCTTTCCGAAAAGGAACAGGCCGCGCAAATGAGGTCAACTATTGGGTGTTTGATTATCCACCGGAAAAGGAACTGGAAGTTCGGGAGCGTGTAGAGTATCTGAAAAATAAGAATGACCGGGGCGATGATGATTTTGAGCTTGTGGTCTTTGACCTGTATGATATCATCATTGACTTTTTGGAAAAGAAAAACTTTATGGAAAAGTGCTATGACTTTGAAAAAAAGCGAGGAATCGAGCGTATCGTCAAGGCAGTGACCAACTCCATGAAGGTGAATGACGATGACAGCCTGATCGTGCAATATATCAAAGAACATACGCCGGAGAATGCAGTCGTGTTCTTAACCGGTATCGGCAAGTGCTATCCGATTTTGCGCTCCCACAAGGTGCTTAACAACTTGCATCAGGCATTTGTGCGCTGCCCGGTCGTGATGTTCTTTCCGGGAACCTATAATGAGCAGGAGCTGATCCTGTTCAATGAGATTAAAGACGATAACTATTACCGGGCATTCCGACTGGTAAAGTAATGGATGGAGGAAACTGTTATGCAGATCAAGGACATGTTCCGAAAGAAAATTGACCGTGAGATACAGGGCGTTATCATTGTCGGTCAGGGTGAAGAAACAAATGTAGCGCAGGAGCTGGAAGAGTACGTTGTGACCCGTGAGCTTCAGCGTCATTTTGCGGATTTCTTTGCAGCATATAAAAAAGGTATTCAGGGAACCACACCGAAAATGGGTGTCTGGATTTCCGGCTTCTTTGGAAGTGGTAAATCTCATTTTCTGAAAATCCTGTCCTATCTGCTTCAGAATAAACAGGTCGGAGACAAACATGCCATCGACTACTTTATCGAGGATCAGAAGATTACCAATCAGATGGTGCTGGCAGATATGCAGCTGGCAGCAAACACCCCATCGGATGTAATTCTTTTCAATATTGATTCCAAAAGCGATTCGAATGGCAAAGAAAATAAAGATGCCATTGTGAACGTATTCCTGAAGGTTTTCAATGAGATGCAGGGCTTCTGCGGTTCCATGCCGCACCTTGCTGACCTGGAGCGCAGGCTTTCCGAGGAAGGACGTTTTGAAGAGTTTAAGGAAAAGTTTGAAGAAGAGTATGGCGATCCGTGGGAAAGCTCTCGCCAGGACTTCGATTTCATTCAGGATTCCGTTGTCGATGTTCTTTCTGACATGGATTTCATGAGCGAATCAGCTGCCCGTAACTGGTGCGAGAAAGCAACCGAGAGCTACCAGATCAGCATTGAGGATTTCGCCAAGCGTGTAAAGTCCTATATTGATAAAAAAGGGAACAACCATCATGTTGTCTTCCTTGTGGATGAGATCGGCCAGTACATTGGTGATGATTCTAAGCTGATGCTGAACCTTCAGACAGTGACGGAAGAACTGGGCAAGGAATGCATGGGCAAGGCTTGGGTAATCGTAACGAGCCAGCAGGATATCGACTCCATTACCAAGGTGAAGGGTAACGACTTCTCCAAGATTCAGGGACGTTTCGATACACGTCTTTCTTTGTCCTCTGCCAATGTGGACGCTGTTATCAAAAAGCGTATTCTGGATAAGACAGAGACCGCAGCACAGAGCCTGCGTCTGCTTTATGACCAGAAAGCAACCATCATCAAAAATCTGATTGTCTTCAACGACGGCGTGGAGAAAAAACTGTACGCCAACGCAGAAGATTTTGCAGAGGTTTATCCTTTTGTTCCGTACCAGTTTAATTTGCTTGCCAGCGTGCTGACCAGCATCCGTACCCACGGTGCATCCGGTAAACACCTGTCCGAAGGTGAACGCTCCATGCTGGCTCTGTTCAAAGAATCTGCCATGCAGCTGATGGACGATGAGATGGGAGCCATCGTGCCGTTCTATCGGTTTTATGATGCGTTGGAAAACTTCCTCGACCACAGCCACAGCAGCGTGATCATCCGCGCTTATGATAACAGCTACATCAACCCGGAAAAGAAGGAAAAAGATGTCTTTGCCATCAATGTGCTGAAGACCCTTTTCCTGATTAAATATGTTCTGGAGATCGAAGCCAACGTGGACAACATCGTCAGTCTGATGATTACCAGCATTGACGATGATCGTATTTCTCTGAAAGCACAGGTGGAGGATGCACTGAAAGTGCTGATGCGCCAGATGCTGATCCAGAAAAATGGCTCCATCTATGTATTCCTGACCGATGAGGAACAGGAAATCAACAACGAAATCGAAAAAGAAAATGTGGAGATGCCGGAGGTCATCACGAAGATTGCGGAGATGATCTATGAGGACATTTTCTCCAGCAAGAAGTATCAGTATCCAAGCTTTGGTGGACGGTATGCGTTCTCCTTCAATCAGACAGTGGATGACCGCCCCTATAAGGCAAACCAGAATTACGATATCGGCCTCCGTGTGTTGACCCCGTGGTATGAGGGCGGCACCGATGATGGTACGCTGCGCCTACTCTCTGGCCAGGGCAAGGAAGTCCTTGTGGTTCTGCCGAATGATGATGCGTTCCTGACGGAAATGCGAGCATACTTAAAAATTGAGCGGTTCCTGCGCAAGAATACCTCTGTGCAGCTTGCCAAGTATGAGACCATTAAGGAGGCAAAGCGCGTGGAGATGCGGGAACGCAACGGTAACGCCAAGCTTTACCTGACGGAAGCTCTGAAAGAGGCTACCATCTATGTCAATGGCGATGTGCTGCACACCTCCGGCAAGGAAGTGACCAGCCGCATCAACGAGGCAATCGGAAGATTGGTGCAGACGGTTTACCACAAGCTGTCCTACATCGACGCAGCGATGGGCGAAGCAGACATCCGGAAGATGTTCAAGACCAGCAATCAGCTGTCGCTGGCACTGGGAGATACCGGAGAATCCAATGTTCACGCACTGGATGATGTGCTGCAATTCGTGGCAGGTAACTCCCGGATGCACATGAAAACTTCTATGAAAACCATCAAGGATCGCTTTATGAAAGCACCCTATGGCTTTGTGGAAGATGACATCCATTGGCTGGTGGCACGTCTCTTTAAGCGTGGAGATCTGTCCTTTACGGTCAACGGTGAGAGCGTCAATCTGAACAACCGTTCCGAAGAGGAAATCATCGGCTACATCACGAAGAAGCAGTTCGTGGATAAGCTGCTGACGGAAGTGCGCGTCCGGGTGCCGGAAAATCAGAAAAAGGCCGTTCGCACCGTGATGAAAGAGCTGTTCAAGGTGGCACCGCCTGCCGATGACGAAGATACCATTATGAAGAACTTCCAGCACTATTGTGAGAATCGGATCACTGAGATTGAGCGGCTGGAACCGAAATATGAGAATTACGCCTATCCCGGAAAAGAAATTCTGGAAAAGGGCAAGAAGCGGCTTTCCGCATTGGTGCAGATTCAGGCACCGCTGGAATTCTTTAAGATCGTATTTGACGAGCAGGACGATCTGATGGATTTTGGCGAGGACTATGAGCCTATCCGTGATTTCTTTGGCAGTGAGCAGCTGACCATCTTCACCCGTGCGCTGGATATGCTGAATATCTACGAGGACAGCAAGACCTACATCGTGGATGCAGAGCTGGAAGACGTGGTGGCCAAGATGCGCACCATTGTCCGGATGGCGAAGCCCTACAAGGAGATTCCGAAGCTGCCGGAGCTGCGCGAGAAGTTTATGAACTGCTATATGCGCATTCTGGAAGAGCAGGCAGAGCCGGTCAAGGATTCCATCAATCAGGATCGGAACCGTGTCTTTGAAGTGCTGAACACCAAGCCTTATAAGGATGCGAAGTTCAACCGTTATCTGGAACTCTTTAAGGAGATCATGGACGGTGCGGAGCACTGCAACAATGTTTCCACTCTGCGAAGCTTCGCAGATAAGGCGGAGGCACTGAAGCTGCGCCTGCTCAACGAGATGAACGCAGAAGATATCCGTCTTGTGCAGGATGCAGCGGCAAAGGCCGAGGCAGAGCGCAAGCGTCAGGAAGAAGAGGCGGAAAAACGCGGCGAGACCGTGAAACCGGCAGAAAAGGTAGCGGAACCGCAGCCGGTATATAAGGTGCGCACCACGAAGAATGTTTCCATCAAGACGGTTGCCAAGACTGCATCGTGGCGGTTGGAGAGTAAGGACGACGTTGATAAATACCTTGCCGCATTGCGTGAAAATCTGCTGAAAGAGATGGACGAAGATACAATCGTCAACATTGAACTATAAATGACAGGAGGATTGGCTCCATGAACAAGACAGCCATAAAGAATTTTGCGATTTGGGCGCGGAATAAGCTGATTGCAGATGTTAGCTATGATGCCCGCCTGATCGGTATTACGGAGGACGGCATTGCCAAGCCGCTGCCGCAGAGCTTCGGCGGCACTCAGTTCTTTGATATCGGCACCGCAGAACCGTATTCGATTTCCGGTGAGGCCGTGCGCCAGCGTGACAAGCTGATAGAGGTCATCCAGCAGAAGGAAAAGGATACCGACTACAAAACCGCATATCAGTATGTGATCGAGGAGGTTGCCTATACATGGTTCAATCGCCTGATTGCGATCCGTTTCATGGAAGTCAACGACTATCTGCCTTCCCATATCAGGGTGCTTTCTTCCGAGAGCGGAAAGCTGGAGCCGGATCTGGTCACAACACCGTTTGACGCAGAGCTTCCCTTCACTGCGGAGGAAGAAGCTCAGATTTTCCAGCTGAAGCAGGACAACAAGCTGGACGAAGTGTTCCGCATCCTGTTCCTGAAACAGTGCAACGCCCTGAACGAGATTCTGCCTGCGCTGTTTGAAAAGACAAAGAACTACACCGAGCTGCTGCTCAGCTTGTCCGTTATTGACCAGGATGGTGTAGTCTATCACCTGATTCACGATATCCCGGAGGATGACTTCAACATCGAGCGCGGTGGTCAGGTGGAGATTATCGGCTGGCTGTACCAGTATTACAATACCGAGCCGAAGGCCGCTGCATTTGCCAAGAACGGTAAGATCACCAAAGAGGAAATCCCTGCTGTAACCCAGCTGTTCACCCCGGACTGGATCGTCCGCTACATGGTGGAGAACAGCCTTGGCCGTTTGTGGGTGGAAGGACACCCGGAATGCGACCTGAAAGAAAACTGGAAATACTATCTGGAAGAAGCACAGCAGGAGCCGGAGGTGCAGGAAAAACTGGCGGAAATTCGTAAAGAGTACGCTGCCCTGAACCCGGAGGATATAAAGCTCATCGACCCCTGCATGGGTTCCGGCCATATCCTCGTATACGCCTTTGATGTGCTGATGCAGATTTACGAGAGTGCCGGTTACAGCCAGCGTGATGCTGCAAAAAGCATTCTGGAGAATAACATCTACGGTCTGGACATTGATGACCGTGCCTATCAGCTGGCGTACTTTGCCGTGATGATGAAAGCACGGCAGTACAACCGCCGTATCCTCAACGGAGAAAACACCTGCCATGTCTATGCCATTCAGGAGAGCAACAGTATCAACCGTGCGCACCTGAAGTATTTCGGCGCAGGGATGGATGATATTGAGAAGAACGCCGCCAAGATGCAGCTGGAAGGTCTGCTGAACACCCTGACCGATGCCAAGGAGTATGGCTCTATCCTGAATGTGGAGAGCTACAACTGGGATTTGCTGCGCCAGTTTGTGGCAGCGGAAGATACCGCCGGTCAGATCAGCATGGATAGCGTGGGTGTGGAAGATACCGCCGAGCAGCTGAATCGACTCATTGATATTGGCAAGACCATGGCGCGGAAGTATTGGGTTACCTGCACGAATCCGCCCTATGCCGGAACCAGCAATCTGAGTGCAAATGTCAACAACTTTGTCAAGAAGAACTACCCGGACAGCAAAGCTGACCTGTTTGCCGTGTTTATTGAGCGTTGCCGTCAGATGACTGTGAACAACGGTTTTCAGGCAATGATTACACAGCACGCTTGGATGTTCCTTTCCAGCTTTGAAAAGCTCCGCGAAAAGATGATGCAGACCGAAACGGTTAACATGGCCCATCTGGGAGCAAGAGCCTTTGAAGAAATTGGCGGTGAAGTTGTCCAGACTACTGCCTTTGTACGGTGTGTAAATCATATTGATGACTATAAAGGCACTTATTGCCGATTGATTGAACCGACCTCTCAGCAGGGAAAAGAGGAAATGTTCCTTGCAGGGGAAAATCGCTATACCGCAAATCAGGATGATTTTGGGAAAATTCCTGGAGGGGCGATAGCTTATTGGACAAGTGATGCAATGCTAAAAGCATTTAGTAACCAGATTCTATACGATGTTGCGCGACCACGCCAAGGAATGGCAACTACCAACAATGATCTGTTCTTAAGATTGTGGTCGGAAGTGTCTTTTAAGAAAATGGGATTGGGGTGTACTTCACAGGAGGAAGCATTAGAAACAAAGAAAAAATGGTTCCCCGTTACTAAAGGCGGAGCATTTAGAAGATGGTATGGGAACTTTGATTATGTTGTTAATTATGAGAACTCAGGTAAAACTATCTGCGATTATATTGACACAACTCCTGGTGTTAAAGTGAAATCAAACGGAAGAGTTATCAATCGAGATTTATATTTTCATAAAGGAATGACATGGTCAACGATTGCTTCTGGGCCTTTTGGAATGAGATATGTTCCAAATGGATTTATTTTTGAAACGAAGGGATCAATGTGCTTTACCAGTGATGATTTATTAGATTATATATTGGGGTTGTATAATTCTCCGGTTATTCAATGTTTTCTTCAAATGGTCTCACCGACACTTGACTATCATGAGGGCCCCTTGGGAAAAACACCAGTGTTAATCAAGAAAAATGAGCAGATAAATCAACTTGTTGAAGAAAATGTCAAATCATCTAAAACTGATTGGGATTCCTTTGAAACCTCTTGGGACTTTAAAAAGCACCCCTTGATTCGCAATGTTTCCACGATTTCCGAAGCCTTTACCCAGTGGCAGTCAGAATGCGATGACCGTTTTAACCAGCTGAAAACCAACGAAGAAGAGCTGAACCGCATTTTTATCGACATTTACGGCTTGCGGGATGAACTGACCCCGGAAGTGGAGGACAAGGATGTAACCGTGCGCAAGGCGGATTTGCAGCGGGACATCAAAAGTTTGCTGAGCTATGCTGTGGGCTGTATGTTTGGTCGCTACTCAATTTATAAAGATGGCTTGATTTTTGCAGGTGAACCGTATTCCTTGCAGGCGTTTGCGGATAAGCTGAACGACCGCCCTGGAACGATTTCTGCTGATGAATTGGAACGTGCATACAGCAATGAAGGTGTCGTGGTCGAGGAAATGTTTTTCCCGGATGCTGACAATGTTATCCCTATCACCGATGAAGAATATCTGGACGATGATATCGTATCGCGCCTGTGCGACTGGCTGAAGGTGGTGTACGGTGCTGATACGCTGGAAGCAAACCTTGATTACATCGCAAAAGCCCTTGGCAATAAGGGCGGCACCAGCCGGGAGATTATCCGTAACTACTTCCTGAACGATTTCTTCAAGGATCACTGCCAGACCTATTCTGTTACCGGTTCCGGCAAGCGTCCGATCTACTGGCTGTTTGACAGTGGCAAGCAGAACGGCTTCAAGGCACTGGTTTACCTGCACCGCTACACGCCGGATACTATCGGTAACCTGCGTATCGACTACCTGCACAAGATGCAGCGTGTGTATGAATCCGAAATCAACCGGATGCAGGATATGATGGATCACAGCGAGAATGCCCGTGAGGTTGCAGCAGCCTCCAAGCGTAAGGATAAACTTGCCAAGCAGCTGAAGGAATGCCGGGAATACGATGAGAAGATCAGCCATCTGGCACTTTCCCGTATCGAGCTTGACCTCGATGACGGCGTAAAGGTCAACTACCGTAAGCTCCAGACCGCGCAGGACGGCAAGTTCTATGAGGTGCTGGCGGACAGCAAGAACATCATGGTGAAAGAAAAGAAATAAGAGGAACAGGAGGCGTTTGCAATGATTTTGTACCACGGAAGCAATGTTATCGTAGAACAGCCGAAACTTATCCGGCAAAATCGCTATCTGGACTTCGGTTTTGGATTTTACACCACCACTAACCGCGATCAGGCAGTGAACTTCGCTCAAAAGGTCACTGACCGCCGCAAAACAGGAGCCGCTACGCTCAATATTTATTCCGTAGAGGAAGCTGTGGCTTTCAAGGAGTGCAGCTTGCTGCGCTTTGATAGCCCAGATGAAGCATGGCTGGATTTTGTAGCTGAGAACCGTCAGGGAACCTATCAGGGAAAGCAGCATGATCTGATTTATGGTGCTGTGGCAAATGATGATGTGTACCGTACCATTACCCTGTATATGACCGGAGTGTTGGATAAGGAACAAACACTGGCGGCACTCAAGATTCGGAAATTGTTCAACCAGCTGGTGTTTGCAACTGAGAAGTCCCTGCAATACTTGCATTTTGAAGGGAGGGAGCTTGTATGAATGAAGATCAGTTCAGCGCAATGCTTGCAATCATTGTGCCGCCCATCATCGAACAGATTACAAAAAACAGCAATGTGGATGATGAAAAAGCGATTTCCCGCTTTTATCAGTCCAAGCTCTATCAGGAGCTTTCGGATGAAAAATCGAAATTGTGGCATTACAGCCCGATGACGCTGTATACCATGTATCAAGATGAACTTCTGACAGGCTCCTATGATTACCCGGAGGAGGCGTGAGTGATGAGCAAAGAATCCAATTTTTTGATTTATTGCATGGAGCGGTACCGTCATTTCAAAGGGCTTTCCGGTGCAGATGTAGCAAAGACTTTTGAAGAGTATGGCATCTATGGGTACATCACAAAGTATTTTGAATCACTGCACACAATGGGGGATCATTGTATCGTGCAGGATATTGACGATTATATTAGCAGCATCACAGGCAATAAACGGATCAAGGCGTAACTGCCTGTATGATATTCCCCAAAGGGCGGAATCTATCAAGTAAAGGAAATTGATATGGCAGAATTGAACCTGAAACAAATTATAGACCGCCTGAATGCGGAATTTACTGGGGAGACCCGAAAACTGGTTTTCTGGTACGATGACAAGGCAGAATTTTCCGAGGATATGGAGACGGTGGAGCTTCAGAATGCGAAGATCTACCATCTCCAGCCGGATAACCAGTTCTATACAAAGTATTTTCTGGAGCGTGTGGATAAGACCACGAATTATCTGATCTATGCACCGTTTCCGAAACCGGATGTAAGGGACAACCATCTGGAAGACACAATGCTGTATTCCAGACGGTTCTTTGCTGACCGAGCCTCCTTGCTGTCGGTTGACCTGGGTATTGAGGAAAAGTACAAGCCGGTTATTGAGAAGCACATCAAGTTTTTCGCCAACAAAGAGCGCACTCAGCGGTTCTATGATTTGGAAATCGAAAACTTCAATGAAGAAAATATCCTTGTCGGTCTGCTAAGTGCAGTCTGCAAGGCGCGTACCTGCTCTTTTGAAGAGGTTGTGCGCATCGTGTTGACGGATGGCGAGCTGGTGGACAATGCTTTCTTGCAGGAGTTTGAAAAATACGATCTGCTGTCTGCATTCTGGCAGCTCTGTGAGCAGCATTTCGGATACACTGATACAAAGCCGAGTCTGGAACGGCTGCTGGTAACGTTGTTCGTTACTTATACTGGTCGATATGTGCAGGCAGAGCTTCCGGCAGCATGGAGGAGCTTTGTCTCCTACAAGTCCGGTAATATCATCGCATTTCTCGATAGCCTGATGAACAGCGTCCTGTACCGGGACAAATACGATGCTCTGTCGGCGCACGTTGCCAAAGGGCTGAGTGTTCTTTCGACATTTGCAGGAATGCGAGTGGACGATTTGGTGGAGTGCGACACTTTCCTTGCCGTGGATCAGGTGCTGGTAAAGTGGCTCATTGGCAGACTTGTTTCGGAAGATATCGGTGCAATCGTAAACGGATTTACCATTCCGGAACTCTGTGAAAAACGGGCTAAAATGCACTTTGGCAGAAAGACCGGGAAAACCTATCAGATGCTTTCCAGTGCATACAGCATGGTGAAGGAAGCGGATTACCATGCCGCAGATGGCTTAAAGCCAATCATCGACCGATATCTTGCTGCGGATTACAATATGGATCAGCAGTATCGGAAATTCTACTATTATTACGACCAGCTGGAGAGCACGGAAAGCTTTGAGCCGCTTCGGGAGCTGGTGGAAAATATCTACACGAACGAATATCTGGCTTGTCTGCTCCCAGCATGGAATGCTGGAATTCAGCAGGATGCCGCATTTTCGGCGATTCCGTTGCAGCGGGAGTTTTACAATGCCAACCTGCGCTATACCAAGGAACGCACCGTGGTCATCATTTCGGATGCCATGCGTTACGAGGTAGGACAGGAGTTGTTTGCCAGAATGCAGGATGACCCGAAATGCACGGCAAAACTTTCTGTACAGTTGAGTGTTCTTCCGTCTTATACGAGGCTCGGTATGGCAGCACTTTTGCCACATAAGACACTGGAAATGACGGATGATTTTCAGGTACTGGCAGATGGTATCCTTTGCGATAATCTGGCAGGTCGGCAGCAGGTGCTGCAAAGCTATAACCCGGATAGTGTCTGTGTACAGTTCGATGATATCAAAAATTTGAAAGTGGCAGAGCTGCGAGATGTGCTGACAAAACGTCAGATTATCTATGTATATCATAATCAGATCGACGCGCGCGGAGACAAGGCAAATACCGAGGATGAGGTATTCAATGCATGTGAGGAAGCCGTTCAGGAAATCATGGATTTGATTCATAGAATTTCCGTCAGCGGCAACACCTATCATTTTATCGTCACTGCCGATCATGGCTTTATTTACAAGCGTGATAAGTTGACAGAAAGTGACAAGATTTCCGGGAAAAGCGCGGACAAAGCATTTGTCAATCGCAGATTTATTGTGTCTAAGGCGGCACTGGAAGATGACGGCATTGACCATATGAGCATGGGACACGTTCTGGGGAATGAGGACAGCAAGGTGGTGTCCTATCCAGTCAGCAGCAATGTCTTTAAGGTGGCCGGAGGCGGTGCTAACTATGTGCATGGCGGTTCCTCACCGCAGGAAATGCTGGTGCCGGTGCTGGAGTTTAAGATGGAGCGCGGTCATATGGAAACAAAGAATGCAGAGATTGCTCTGGTCAGCATTGTCCATAAGATTACGAACCTGATCACGTCCATGGACTTTATTCAGTCGGATGCCGTTAGCGATACTGTAAAAGCTGCAAAATACCGCATTTTCTTCCTCTCGGAAGACAATGAGAAAATCTCGAACGAAAACAGTTATGTGGCAGACAGTCGTGAGGAAAATGCACAGAAGCGTATCTTCCGGATGCGGTTCACATTCAAGAATAAGAAATACGACAAGGACAAGCAATATTACCTTGTGGTTTACGACGAAGAAAGCGGTCTGGAGCAGTGGAGGCAGCCTGTCATCATGGACATTGCCTTTGCAGATGACTTTGGATTCGGATTCTGATATAGAGGAGGCAGGAATTCCGTATGGAAATGATGGATATGGCGGCAGATGATAACCGTGAAGAACTGCGCCGGAAGCTGCGCAGCAACTTTGACGGTCGGATCGTCCGAAAAGACCTGACAAAGAAAATAAAAGAAGGAGCGAATGTTCCGGTCTATGTGCTGGAGTTCCTGCTGGGTCAGTATTGTAGTTCAGACGATGAGACAATCATTGAGCAGGGCGTTCAGAATGTAAAACGCATTCTGGCAGATAATTTTGTCCGCCCGGATGAGGCTCAGAAAATTCTCTCACAACTGCGCAAGAACGGGAGCCATACCATTATTGATATGGTGACCGTACATCTCGACATCAAAAAGGATTGCTTTTTTGCAGAGTTCTCTAACCTTGGTCTCACCAATGTGCCGATTACGGATGATTATCCGGAAAAATATGACCGGCTGCTTTGCGGCGGTATCTGGTGCATCGTGCAGCTGGAATATGAGTCTGAGGGAGACAGCAGCTTTGGAATCACGGATATAGATGGACAGCCGATTTCCTCTAAACAGAAAAAGCAGAAGGACATCTCTCCCATCAGCATCCATAAGCTGACTCCGATTCAGATGCCCCATATCGACATCGAAGAAGTTCGAGAGGGACGCAAGGCATTCACACAGGAAGAGTGGATGGATGTTATGCTGCGTTCCTGCGGATATGAGCCGGAACAGCTGAACAATCGGGAAAAGTGGCTGCTGCTTGCGCGTATGTTACCGCTGGTGGAGAACAACTTCAATCTCTGTGAGTTGGGGCCGCGCAGCACAGGCAAGTCCCATATCTATAAAGAAATCAGCCCGAACAGTATCCTGGTATCCGGTGGTCAGACGACCGTTGCAAATCTGTTTTACAATATGGGGCGCAAAACCGTAGGTTTGGTAGGCTTATGGGACTGCGTTGCCTTTGATGAGGTTGCCGGAATCAAGTTTAAGGACAAAGACGGCATTCAGATTATGAAAGACTATATGGCTTCCGGTTCCTTTGCCCGCGGCAAAGAGGAAAAGGCAGCATCGGCATCTATGGTCTTTGTAGGAAACATCAATCAGAGCGTGGATGTGTTGCTCAAGACTTCCTCTCTGTTTGACCCGTTCCCGCCGGAGATGGGAACGGACACAGCCTTTCTTGACCGTCTGCATTGCTACATTCCAGGTTGGGAGATTCCGAAGTTCCGTCCGGAGCATTTTACAAACGACTACGGCTTTATCACGGATTACTTGGCAGAGTTTATCCGAGAACTGCGGAAAGAACAGTATGGTGATGCGTTGGATAAGTATTTCCGCCTTGGAAAGAACCTGAACCAGCGCGATACGATTGCTGTCCGCAAGATTGTAGGCGGCTATGTGAAATTGCTGTATCCGGATGGGGAGTTCACCAAGGAACAGATTGAAGAAATTCTTGTATTTGCGCTGGAAATGCGCCGTCGCGTCAAGGAGCAGCTGAAAAAACTGGGTGGAATGGAATTCTATGATGTGAACTTCAGCTATATTGATCTTGATACCTTTGAAGAAAAATTTGTTTCCGTGCCAGAGCAGGGCGGCGGCAAACTCATTCCTGATGGTATCTGCAATCCTGGACAGGTATATACCGTAAGTCAGGGTAAGTCCGGTATGATCGGTGTATTCCGCCTCGAAAGCCAGATGCTGCCCGGCAACGGAAAATTTGAACGTACTGGCCTTGGCAGCGACCGTGACTGCAAGGAATCCACGAATACGGCGTTCAATTTCCTGAAAGCTAATGGAAATCGTATCAGTGGCAGCATCAGTACCACGATGCGGGATTACATCATCAACTATCAGGATTTACAGGGCATTGGCATGACTGGAAAGCTGGCATTGCCTACATTGATTGCACTATGCAGCATCGCTCTTGGACGGCCTACGGTCAGTACACTTGCCGTGCTGGGAGAAATCAGTATTAGCGGCACGATTCTGAAAGTGGACGAGCTTGCCAATAGTTTGCAGGTGTGTCTCGATAGCGGAGCAAAGAAAGTGTTGCTTCCGATTACCAGTGCAGCAGACCTTGGCACCGTGCCGCCGGAGCTGGTGGGTAGTTTTAATCTGATTTTCTACAGCAGCGCGGAAGATGCGGTGTTTAAGGCGTTGGGGGTAGAGTAATACTAAAGGTACGGAGGAAATGCGCCAATGGAGAAAAGTTCGCTGGATTACCGTGAAAAATTATATTCTCAAATACAAGAAGAATATGGAAAACTTGTATATACCTATACATGTCATTTTAAGATGGCTGATCGGTTGAGTAAGCGTAATTTTTGGATAAAATGGGGACAGATTGGGTTATCAGCAATATCAACAGGCGGCTTTTTGGGAGTGCTCATTTCAAATGAACAGATACTGTTATGGGCTGGTGGACTATGTTCAACAGCACTTCTTGCCCTAACAAGCTATCTGAAGGATAAGGACATTTCCACTGAAAAAACCGATCATATTAAGACTGCAAATAAGCTGTGGAAGGTAAGAGAAAAATATCTGTCACTTTTGACAGACTTTGACGAAATTAGTATTGAAGAAATAGTGCGCAAAAGAGATGAACTGTTGGATGAAAGTTCGGAAATTTACTGTGCTGCACCTTTAACTGATGGGAAAAGTTATGCTGCCGCCCAAGCTGCGCTTAAAACAAATGAAGAGCAATTCTTTACGCAGGAGGAATTAAACAGGATGCTTCCGGCGCATTTGAGGAAAAAATGAGTAAATGGGGGATGAATACATTGAGTTTGTATGTTCAAAGAAATGAAGAAGTAATATCAGCTGACAGCCGTTCTCTTATTTCAAAAAGATATTGCACTGTAACATCAGCAATGAACCGTGAGTTTTGGAATATAACAAGCGATAGACAAAATAGTATATATGTTGGCTCCTATGGAAGGGGAACTGCGATAGATACAAGTGATATTGATATTTTGATGTCCTTGCCGGAATCATATTACAACCAGTTCAACTCTGTTTATGGGAATGGTCAATCTCGTCTTCTGCAAGTAGTTAGACAGGCTATTCTTGTTCGGTATCCAAGAAGTGAAGTAAGAGCAGATGGACAGGTTGTGAAGATCAATTTTTCAGATGGAATGTTCTTTGAAATTCTGCCGGCATTCAAAAATTGGGATGGCTCATACAGATATCCAGATACAAATATGGGTGGGAATTGGCGTTCAACTAATCCAAAAGCAGAACAGGATGCCATGAAAAACAAAAATATAAGCAGTAATGGACTGCTTTTTGACACTTGCAAGCATCTACGATATGTGCGAGATAACTATTTTAGAAGCTACCATTTGTCAGGAATAGTTATTGACAGCTTCGTTTATCAAGCAATAGGAAATTGGAGATGGCTTTCCTCTGGAGAAAGTTCAACTTCAGCAGCAGGTACATACGAGAAGATTCTTTTAGATTATTATAATCAGCATTTTATGTGGGGAGCGATGCCTCTTAGCGCACCAGGAAGCAATCAACAGGTGTCTACGGATAACAGCAGAGATTGCCTGGGTAAAGTTCTTAGATATATTGCTGGTTAAATACAGCAAGGGATAATGACAATAATTAGTAGGAAGGAGGAATTGTTATGACTGATACTCGAAAGAAAGCCTCTATGTCGCAGGTGCTGGCAGATATAAAGCCTTACATAACGAAGAAGTTCATGGCGGCACCGTGTATAAATAATGTTTTGAAATCAGGGATGAGGTAGAAAGGAAAGTTCCATGACAAAGGATGAAGTAAAAAAACTCAGGATGAACAGTCCGGAATCACTACAGTTTTTAAATAATGCTACAAAATTTTATAATTTAATGATGATGTATCGTTGTGCTATTCGGGAGATACAAACTAAACTTGAGGTTTTGGATGATGAATTTTCAGTTGAGAACAATCGAAATCCTATTTCTTTTATAAAGACAAGAATTAAGAAACCCAATAGTATTTATAATAAACTGCAGAAGATGGGATATGAATTTACAACAGAAAATATACAGACATATCTCAATGATGTAGCAGGCGTTCGAATAGTTTGTGCGTTTATTGATGATATTTATATGATATCTGATTTGATCACACAACAAGATGATATCAAAGTTATTGAAGTAAAGGATTATATAAAAAATCCCAAACCAAATGGCTATCGAAGCTATCATATGATTGTTGAAATACCAGTATTTTTTGCTAAGGGTAAAACACCTATGCGTGTAGAATTACAGATTCGAACCAATGGTATGGATTTCTGGGCAACATTGGAACATCAACTTCGTTATAAAAAAGGCATTGAAGAAATGCCTGGATATGATGAGATAAGTGAAGAATTACTTCATTCTGCAAGAGCTATCATTGAAGCAGATAATGAAATGCAGAGAATAAAAGACAAAATTGGTATGTTCCACGAAATTTAAGCAGAAATTTGATCGGGTAGAAAGGTTGGAATATATATGAAACAAGATACTTTAGAAGGAAAAGCGAAAACAAAAAACGGAGTAAAACGATTGTGTTTTTCCATAATCTGCATTCTTCTAGAAGTAGTTTTTATTATTACTATCGTAACACGCTTAAATGAATATGCAGAAATCATAAATTTATTTACAAGGATTTTGAGTGGAATTTTGGTTTTGGGATTGTACGCATCAAATAAGACATCCTCTATGAAAATGCCTTGGGTCATCTTAATTCTAATTTTCCCAATTATGGGTGTAGGCCTATATTTATTGATTGGTTTGAATGGCGGCACACATAAAATGCGTGAGCGGTATGCAGAAATTGATAGCAAATTGTTACCAATGCTTTCCGATAATCAGGAGTGCTTAAACAGAATAAACGAAACGATTCCGAAGGCAGGAAATATTGCAAGTTACATACAAAGAAATTCGCAGTATCCAATCTATCAGAATACGGATGTGATGTATTTCGATGAAGCAGTAAAGGGATTAGAGACCCAGCTTGAAGATCTCGCAAAGGCACAAAAGTTTATCTTTATGGAATATCATGCGATAGAAGACGCTGAAGCATGGCATAAGATTCAAGATGTTCTGGAAGAGCGAGTAAAAGCAGGTGTGGAAGTTAGAGTATTCTACGATGATATGGGTTCTATAGGCTTTATTAACACAGATTTTGTGAAAAAAATGGAGACAATAGGAATTCATTGCCGTGTATTCAATCCGTTTATGCCAGGTTTAAATCTGTTTTTGAACAATCGTGATCATAGAAAAATAACAGTTATTGATGGAAAAGTCGGATTTACAGGTGGGTATAATCTAGCAAACGAATATTTTAATTACACACACCCGTATGGACAGTGGAAAGATACAGGTATTCGTTTAGAAGGAGATGCTGTTCAGTCGCTTACAGTGACATTTTTAGAAATGTGGAATGCTGTTAGTGAAAAAGCTACGAATGATACTGATTTTAGTAAATACATTATTCATTACGATTATAAAGCACAGCAAACAGGTTTTGTTCAGCCTTATGCAGACAGTCCTATGGATAATGAGCAGGTCGGAGAAGAAGTTTATATCAGTATGATAAATAAAGCTGAAAAATATTGTTGGTTTATGACTCCATATCTAATCATAACAGATGAAATGACGCATGCGTTATGTCTGGCTGCTAAGCGAGGGGTAGACGTAAGAATTATCACACCTGGTATCCCTGATAAAAAATTCATTTATAATGTAACTCGTTCTTTTTATCATGGATTAGTTAAACATGGTGTTCGTGTTTATGAGTGGACTCCTGGTTTCTGTCATGCAAAAATGAGTGTGGCAGATGACTGTATGGCAACTTGTGGAACAATTAATTTGGATTATCGAAGTTTATATCACCATTTTGAAAACGGCTGTTTTATGGCAGATTGTCAGGCAGTTGTGGAAATAAAAAATGATCTGATAAGAACGATGGGAGAATGTCGTGATGTGACAGACCAATATCAAACCGGACGAAGTGCATATTTGCGACTGGGACAATTATTTATGAGATTGTTTGCAGGACTATTATAGCAGAAAGAAGAGGTGTTCGATATGTGTACAGCAGCAACTTACAAAACAAAAGATTTTTATATGGGCAGAACGCTTGATTATGAATTTTCCTATGGGGAACAGATCACGATAACGCCAAGAAATTACGAATTTGATTTCCAGTTTGCCGGGAAGATAAAAAGCCATTATGCTTTGATCGGAATGGCATTTGTTGCAGGAGGTTATCCGCTTTATTATGATGCTGTTAATGAAAAAGGCCTTGGAATGGCAGGTCTTAATTTTGTCGGCAATGCGGCATATGAAGAAGCTTTGCCGGAAGATGAAACAGAAGTCAGCCAGGTGGCACAGTTCGAGTTCATCCCATGGATCCTTACACAGTGTGCTACTGTAGCAGAGGCGAGAGAGAAGCTGGCAGCAATGAGACTGACAGGCACAGCATTCAGTGAACAGCTGCCGACAGCACAGCTTCACTGGATCATTGCAGACAAAGACTCCTGTATCGTTGTTGAGTCTATGAAAGATGGGCTGCATGTATATGATAATCCGGTAGGAGTGCTTACCAATAATCCACCATTCCCGAGTCAGATGTTTGCACTGAATAATTATGCCGGAGTATCCAGAAAACAGCCGGAGAGTACTTTTGCAGGAGTATTACAGCTTGATGCATATAGCAGAGGAATGGGTGGAATGGGAATACCTGGAGATCTTTCCAGCCAGTCAAGATTTGTGAAAGTTGCCTTTACAAAATTAAATTCGATCTCCGGTGAAGAAGAGGATGAGAGTGTAAGCCAGTTCTTCCATATCTTAGGATCCGTAGATCAGCAGCGTGGATGCTGTGAGGTGACAGAAGGCAAATATGAGATCACGATATACACGTCCTGTTGTAATACAGCAAAAGGTATTTATTATTATACGACTTATGATAATCATCAGATCACAGCGGTTGACATGCATGCGGAAAATCTGGATTCAGATCAGCTGATCTGTTATCCGCTTCTGTCCAAGGGCGAAGTCAGATGGCAGAATAAATAATACGAAAATGCACGGAGAAAGCATAACGCAGAACAACAGGAGGACAATATCGAGATTGTATGGAATGCAGATGTTAGGTTGATAATTGTGCAAGCACCGCCTGCACAATTTGTGCAACAAAAAAGAGGAGCCAGTCCAGACTCCTCAAAGGTACGTTATTTCAAAAAGTTGCTCTTGTGTTCCAGCGCGTGCAGATTATAGCCAAGTGTAGCCAGGTGCGCTACCTTCAGCGCAACCAGATTGATGTCGGTGGACATCGCACTGGCGATCTGCTCGGCTGTGTATCCATACTCATAGATGTAACGAAGGACTTCATCGCTGTCCATCAGAATCTCTGCTGCTACGATGTTCGCTTCATATTCCGGTTTGGATTTCATATCGTAGAGCATGAACTCATGAATCGGGGTGGTTTTCGCCATATTCCGGTGAAGCTGGTCATGACCTAATTCATGTGCGCACACGATGCGCAGCATATTTTCATCCAGACTGTTATTCAGGAAAATAAAGCGATTTCGCTTAATCACCCGGTACATTCCCTTCAGGGAACCGAAATTTTCGCAAAGCATGACATTGATACCAAGCTGCCTTGCAATTTCAAAAGGGTCTCTGGAACCGCAGCGTTTTACCAGTTTCTCACCGACCCGTGAAAGCTGTTCCGCATTCATCATACCACCTCCAGTTTACAGTATAGCGAAAAGTGTGTACGATAAATATCACTGATCGGTTTTTTTACGCCTCGTTTTCGGGGCGTATTTTTTATTGTTCTCTTTGGCAATCCAGTAGGCATCGGTCAGAGCTTTATATGCTCCTTCGATGGCATCCTCGCTTAATTCGCCGCCAGCGAACATACCGGTCACTTCGCTGACCAGTTCTTCAATATCTTTCGCTGCTTTTGCGCCGCCTTTTTCATGGGCTTCTACAACATAGGTGCCGCTGCTTCCCAGCAGATACTCAGTAGTAGTATTCAGCGCATCCGCGATCTTCTGGATCGTAACCATATTGGATGGTTTACGGCTGCCAAGCTCATAATTCTGAATTGTGCGGGCGGTTACACCGGCCTTCTCTGCAAGTTCTACCTGAGTTAAATTGGCTTCTGTTCTTTTTTCTTTCAACCTTTCTTTGAAGACCATAGGAATACCTCTTTCTTTTTTGATTACGAACACGAACACTTTTTCATAAAAATCTATTGACACGAAAAATTGTGCTTGCTATAATGACGATGAAAACACGAAATACAATTCGTGTAATTATAGTATCACAAGAAATGCTGTGTGTCAATGCGTTCGTGAAAAGTTGTTCGTGCTTTCACGAACGGAGAGGAGGAATACGGGATGCAAAGGGTGATTCTTCATTGTGATATGAATAACTTCTATGCCTCTGTCGAGTGTATGCTGAACCCGGAACTGAAGAACAAGCCGGTGGCAGTGTGCGGTTCTGTGGAGGAACGGCATGGCATCGTACTTGCGAAGAACTATGCAGCAAAGGCGTTTGGCGTTTCCACGGGAGAGGCAATCTGGCAAGCAAAGCAGAAGTGCCAGGATCTTGTGATCGTGGAGCCGCACTATGAGCAATATATGAAGTTTTCAAAGCTGGCTCGTGGGATATACGGTCGCTATACCGATCAGATCGAGCCGTATGGGATGGACGAATGCTGGCTGGATGTGACCGGAAGCGGCTGCATGGGAACCGGATTTGAAATCGCAGATGAGATTCGCAGAACGGTTAAGTTTGAATTGGGACTTACGATTTCCGCAGGAGTGAGCTTCAATAAGATTTTTGCCAAGCTTGGGTCGGATATGAAAAAGCCGGATGCGATTACCTGCATCGAAGCAGATTCGTTCCAGGAGAAGATTTGGTGTCTTCCCGCCTCTGACTTGCTTGGAGTCGGCAGAGCGACCGAGAAGGTTCTGTCCGGTTATGGGATTCATACCATTGGAGAGCTTGCTGCAACATCGGATGATTTCTTGAAGTGCCGCCTTGGAAAGAATGGACTGGCGATTAAGAAATATGCTAATGGACTGGATGATTCGCCGGTTATGCGTTCCGATTATGTCTCCCCAGTAAAGAGCATTGGGCACGGAATAACGACCATGCAGGATTTGGAGAATAACGCCGAAGTCTGGTGTGTCATGCTGGAACTGGTGCAGGAGATCGGAACCAAGCTGCGAGCACATAAAAAGAAAGCTGGCGGAATAGCGATTTCCATCCGCAACAACGAGCTTTACACGAAAGAGTGGCAGTGCCGGATTGGTATTCCGACACAAAGCCCTACCTATCTGGCGAAAACCGCATTTGCACTGTTTGCAAAGAACTATCAGTGGGAGCATCCGATTCGTTCAGTGACGGTTCGGGCAATCAACCTGTTTGAAGAGGATTGTCCGATACAATACGACCTATTCACCGACGTGAAATCACTGGATCGCCAGGAACGGCTGGACGCAGCGATTGAGCAGATTCGATTCCGATTCGGGAAAGATGCGATTAAAAATGGGGTACTTTTTCAGAAAAGCAAGATGCCGACAGAGCGAAAAGTGGATTTGGTTATGCCGACAGGAATGATTGGTTAATACAGCACCGGTAGAATCTGGTGAGTTCTTTGCTAAAAGAAGTCAACACATTCGCCGGTTTACAGAGGAGGAGCGTAGAATATGTCGGAACAGAAATGTAGAAAAGTATATGTACCTGTGAACTTAGATGTGGATGCAGAGGGAAATATTCGCCCGCGCCTAATTCGATGGATTGACGGACGGGTGTATGAGATCGACCGATTGAAGCATAAGTGCCGAGCTTCTTCCACGAAAGTGGGCGGCTGCGGAATTCGTTATACGGTCATGATCGGTGGGCATGAGAGTTTTCTGTTCAACGAAGATGAAAAATGGTTCGTTGAGGCAAAGGAGCAGTGCCTATGATCCTTTCACAGAAAAAAATAGAAGAAATCGCTGTTGCAGTGATAAGAGATTTTCAAAAGTCCTTTTTCGGCAGCGAAGCAGATGATCCGGCAAGATTTGCGCTTCCGACACCCATTGACCAGTTTGCATCCGATTATCTGAACCTGAAGGTGTCATTTCAAAAGTTGTCCTCGGACGGAAGCATCTATGGTCTGACCGCGTATGTGGATACAGAATATCAGATAGAGGTTGATGGAAGTCAGAGGAGCATCTTCCTGAAAACTAATGATGTGGTTCTGGACAAGGGTTTCATTGAACCAGAGAATATTCGGAAACTCTGCGGAAAACGCAGATTTACGCTGGCACATGAGTGCGCTCACCAGATATTGTTTCAGCTGGATGCCGATGACCGAAAGATAGCCTGCCATAAGAGACCGGAAGTGAGGAAAAAAGGTTCCCGCGTTCTGAGAACGCAGGAAGATTGGAACGAGTGGCAGGCCAATTCGCTGGGAGCTGCCATCCTGATGCCCCAGTCAGAAGTGGATCGGGCGATGTGGTTCATCAACAGCAGAAAGCCTCTGACATGTTATGGATGGCGTTTTTATAACAAAGACCAGGTGAAGATAGATACTTTCTGTGGTGTCTTTGGCGTTTCGAGATCGGCAGCTGCTATCCGCTTGGAACAACTGGGCTATCTGAACCGGAAAAAGGATTATGAATATCGTGATCCATTGGAGGTGTGGCCATGAGCGGGAATATCAGAGTATCGGAACCATCTGCGGAAATGCAGATTAAAATCATCCGGGCAAAGGATGCGATTGCTTCGCAAAAGCCCAGGATTGTCAGGTGCCCTTATTGCCGACACAATTCAATCATCGTCTTTGAGGATACCAGAGGACATGTGCAGACCAAATGTAAGGCCTGCGGACGCGAGACCGTCTTCAATGTTTTGGAGATGAGAAGATTACGGAGATTGCAGCTCTACTATTCGTCTTTGAATGGTTGAGATGACAATAAATAACCCTATTAACACAATTTTATAAGTCATAGCTGTGCTGTGGAGCCGCTGATAGGCGAAGTCTTCCGAATGCCGCATGAGACAGAATTATGGGATACCCATGTTCTGTTTTATCGGCACAGGATTTTTCTTCACCGTCATGCGGCTCTTTTTTGACCTTCCGTCGATCCGGTTCTGTACCGGCTGTGCGGAAGGAGAAACGTATGTATTACGATCAGCATGTATGTGGAGCAAGAATTCAGGAATTACGCAAATCAAAAGGGTATACGCAGGAGGCCCTGGCTGAGGCGATTGATATTGATGCAAAACGCATTTCCAAAATTGAGCGCGGAGTAATATCGGCATCTTATAATGACATGATTTTGTTTTCGGAATTCTTTGGAGTAACGCTGGATTATCTGATCATTGGCAAGAGACAGGATGTGGATGCGTTGAAAAAGAAAGTGCAGGATGCCATTACGCAGCTTCAGGAAGCACTGATGTGAACTCGCAAAATTAGGTGGGCAAAGTCGCAGTTTCCGGCGTGTTATGTAAAACCGCATTCTTTTATACTTACTTTACAGCTAAGGCAACAAGGCTGATGAACTATGAAAATTGAATACTCATTCTCCAAGTACATTACTGACAGAACGAGCCTTCGACTGCACGCCATGATGCCCAACAGGGGCGAAGCGGAATCGCAGCAGCAAATGTCGGATTGCAACCGACGGTGGTGTAAAAGCCTGTCAGGGACAATGATACTTCCGTAATTCGCGGTCCGGCCATAAAGAAGGCGGGATGGTTAAATTCCAATGGAGCAGTGAAGCACACTGCCGCTTGTGAGAAATCCCCGATCTCTGGGGTGCCAAGAAAAAGTACAGAGAAACCATATTTTAAGAAAGGCTGTCAGAATAAAGCATTTGTATTATTTTCTGTCAGCTTTTATCCATAGATGATTATGGGATTGGAGGCAACCAGATGAAAGAAAACTGGGTTTACCGGCGAGGAGATATTTACCTTGCCAATCTTGGTGTTCCGATAGGATCAAAGCAGGGCGGTGTTCGTCCGGTAGTGGTTCTTCAGAACGATGTCGGCAACTTTTATTCGCCGACGATTACGGTTGCTCCTCTGACAACGAAGATACAAAAGAAAAGAAACCAGCCGACACATTATTTTCTTCGGAAGGCAAAAGGGCTGGCAAGATCTTCGATGGTATTGGCGGAGCAGCTTGATACATGTGATAAGACCTGTGTGATTCGGTATCTCGGCAAGGTAAGCAAGGGACAGATGCGCGGAATTGATGAAGCTGTGAAAGTGCAGCTTGGATATTATATTCCGGAACAGGCAGAGAAAAAAAGGCAAGGCAAATGCCGAAAGGAAGTGAATTTTGATGGTGGATAAATTGATTAAGCGTAAAGAAGCCGCTGAGATGTTGGGGATTAGCCTGGACACCTTGGATCATGCAAGAATGGAAGGGTTGATCACTTACGTTCAGTATGTTGAGAATGGCTGTGTTTATTTTACTGAAGTTGGACTTCAGGAGTATATTGCAAGGTCTACACACCGTGCAAGGCCGAAGGATAACAATCCGACTTTCCGAAAGAAGAGAACAGTCAGGAGCGAAATTCGACATCGTTGAGTATTGGCAGGTTATTCGCAATAATGAATATATCAGCTAAAAGTTTGGAGGTGTCGAAGATGGCAAGAAAAAGATATGCGATTCCTCAGTACGGAACCGTCATCATGGCGGGTAAGGAATATTACCGGACTCGAATTGAGGATGCTGATGGAAAGCGGGTGGCGTTGTATGGTAGAACCCGTGAAGAACTATATGATAAGGTGCTCGAAGCGAGAGAGCAGATTGAGGATAATACATTTCGCAGATCATCCCCCACAGTAAAGGAGTATTGCGAAAAGTGGCTGTTGTTACAATCCGCACAGGTAAGAGCCACTACTTTGACGGATTACACATCGAAAGTAAACCGGCATATTATAAAGCCTCTGGGTCATATGAATATAGCAGATGTTACAGCAGATGATATTCGTCTGGCACTGGTTCCGGTATCCAAAAAATCAGCGTCTGTGTACAAATCGGTTAATATACTTTATAAGAGCATTTTTGCGGCGGCAAAAGAAAGCAAAGTGATTCAGGACAATCCTACAATTTATTTGTCTGGAAAGAACGGAGGCGTTCCTCAAAAAGAGAAAACCCCTTTGACTGATGATCAGGTGGAGAGATTGCTGGATGCGATAAGAGGACTGCCGCCGTATGTATTTGTGATGCTTGGTTTGTATGCGGGGCTTCGGCGAGAAGAAATTCTTGCATTGCAGTGGGATTCAGTTTTTCTGGATGAAGCAGCACCGTATTTGACAGTGTGCAGAGCTTGGCATACAGAGCACAATCGACCGGTAATAATGTCTGAACTGAAAACAAAGGCTGCTCATCGAGATGTACCGCTTCCTGATTGCCTGACGAAATGCCTGAGAGAAGCAAAGGAGACTTCCACATCAGACTATGTTGTTGCGAACAGCGAGGGTGAACCGCTTTCATATACGCAGTTTAAGAGGCTCTGGCAGTATATTGTGACCAGAACTGTAAAGGAACGGAGCTACTACCGTTATGAGAATGGAAAACGAGTGAAGCATACGGTGAAACCGGTGCTGGGCGAAAGAGCTGCGCATAATGGAAAGGTGGTTTATAGCTTAGATTTTGAAGTGACACCACACTTGCTGCGGCATACTTATATTACAAATCTTATTCACGCATCGGTTGATCCTAAAACAGTTCAGTATCTTGCCGGTCATGAGAACAGCAAGATAACGATGGACATTTATGCAAAGGCAAAGTATAACCGACCGGATGAACTGGCGGGCATATTAGAGGATACCTTTACACTGTGGGATGCAGAATAGGCCAGACCGTTTCATGAATGAGATCAAAAAGAGTAGGGATAATCCCTGCTCTTTTTACTTATAGCCGACATCCTTGAGAACCGGAGCAGCATTCTGGATAATTAAAGAGCAAAGATCAATTTGGATATCAAGAAAATGGAGGAAGCAATAATGGCAAGAAAAAAAGTAGTGCCGGAATATGGAACAATTATGAAGAGGGGTGTTCAATATTACAGAACACGAATGCAGGATGCGGATGGAAAATGGATTTCGCTATATGCACAGACTCCTGAAGAGCTGTACGATAAATCCATTGAGATGAAGCGCAGTATCGAGAATGAAATATTCCGGAAGAATAATCCGACAGTAGCTGAGTATTGCGAAAAATGGTTGAAGATGCGTTCGGCGAGTGTGCGAGAAAACACATTGAGCGGATATGAGCGCACGATAAGAAAATACATTATTGGAGCTATTGGAGATATGTATATGGACGAAGTGACGACCGATGACCTTCGCTTGCTGCTGGTTCCAATCTCCAAGCAATCAGCTTCCCTGTACAGCAAAATGAATATGCTGATCAAATGTGTCTTCTATTCAGCAGAAGAAAGCAAAATCATCAGTTATAATCCGGCTGCGTCGCTTTCCGCAAAAGGCGGAACACCAAAGCAGGAAAAGAAGGCATTGACGGATGAGCAGGTGAAAATTCTTCTGGATACAATCAGGGGATTACCACCGTATGTTTTCGTAATGATTGGGTTGTACGCAGGGTTGCGGCGAGAAGAAATTCTTGCACTGCGATGGGATTGTGTTTTCCTGGACGGAGCCACTCCATATATCTCGGTACGGCGAGCATGGCGTTCTGTGAATAATCGTCCGGTAATTTCAACAGAATTAAAAACGCCAGCAGCTAAAAGGGACATTCCTATTCCGGGCAAGTTGGTGGAATGTTTGAAAGAGGCAAAAGAAAAGTCAAAATCGGAATATGTGATCTCTGACAGGAATGGTGACGCTCTGGCTGAATCTCAGTTCGTGAGGGTGTGGAAGTACATAGCAGTTCGTTCTACGGAAGAACGCTGCTATTACACCTATGTGAATGGGCAGAAGATTAAGCATGTGGTAAAGCCGAAGCTTGGTGAGCATCAGCCGAACAATCCGAAGTTGGTATATACGATGGATTTTCAAGTGACACCGCATCAATTACGTCACACTTATATCACGAACCTGATTTATGCTTCGGTTGATCCTAAAACCGTACAGTATCTTGCCGGACATGAAAACAGCAAGGTGACTATGGACATTTACGCTAAAGTCAAGTATAATAAACCTGCCCAATTACATGGGGTGATCAACAGAGCAATCGACACATCAAAAAAAGATTAGGGTTAAAATCCGACAAAAGCTCACAAAATTGTGGGTTTAAGAACTGGTGGACGAAGAGCAAAAGGCTTGAAAAACCGCGTAATATCAAGCAAAATCGAGCTTCGGTTTCGTGAAATACGGTCTCAAAGCAGCTCGTCGCGCTCCGCAGTTCAGCAAGCGATAATCGACTGCTCAGACTATATCAAAATGGTTCAAAAACCCCGGAAAATCAAGGTTTTCCGGGGTTTTCTTATACCTAAATGGGCTGATATGGTTTGACCAAATTTGGTAAAACGAGAGCCGTTTTCACCCAATTTTTAGTGGTCCGCAAGTGGTTAACTGGCCAAAAAGAGGGCAAAAAGAGGGGGAAGTGGTTCCCAAAGTGGTTAACCGAGAGTCGATTTTTGGTGTGCTTTTCAGCCCTCCTTCCCCTCGTTTTTTGGCTGTGGCAGTTTGGCATAGTTTGAGCTAATTTGAATAATTAAATGTGAATTTTGGCACTTCCATTATACAACACAATCGAACTCAAGGTGTCTTTCTTTTATGCAAAATCACGAACTTGCTCATTTATAGCTTCTTGATTAAATAGGCGCGAAGCGCCACATTTTTGGAGACATATGTCAAGTGTTTTTGGTGAAAAAAGTGGGGGATTTTAATAAAAATGGAATCTGAAAGCCTTATATTTACTAGTGTACTGTATCATTGAAATTTAGTATATCTGCCGCTTTAATTAAAAAGTGACAGATGATAGTGTCGGATACAGTGATATCAGTTTTTCCTGTGCATCCCCTGTTTGGAAATGCCACTGTATCTTAGCTGTATCCCGATTACATTCCAGTTCCCATGCTGATAACTCACATTTAAGTTTGTCAAGGGTGGATATTCGACGCGAAAGACATTGGCGTGTCATTACATTAAGCTCAATTTCTGCCATGTCAAGCCAATTTCCATGTTTAGGCGTATAGTGGATTTCCAGTCGTTTTATGATCCTTCTTGCTTCTGATGGTGGAAATGCTTTATAAAGTGAAGCAGCTTTATGGGTGTTTAGATTGTCCATTACCAGTATAATTTTCTTTGCATCTGGAAACATTTCATCTGGCAGATATTTGATTTCCATTGCCCAGTCAATTGCAGTACGGTGTTCATGGACACTTACATGGTGTCTGCCGCCAAGTGGTTCAACAAAAGCAAATATGCTGCAGGTGCCATTCCTCTTATATTCGGAATCCGTTTTCTGGTTGTCACCCGGACGAACAGGCAGTGGCTGCCTTACATTATCCAAAAGCTGGTATGGCTTTTCATCCATACAGACAACAGGGTACATCGGGTCATATGGGAGTTCATAAACATCAAGGACATCTTCCATGCAGGCTACAAAATCAGCATCTTCTTTTGACGGAATACACCAGTAATCATTCATGTGAGGTCGAAGTTTATTTTTTTTAAAGCCCTGCCGATGGTATCTTTACTGACTGGAACATCAAGTACAATTTTTGCCTGTTCTTCCAGCAGACGGAGTGTCCAGCGGGAATGTCCTTCCGGTGCAGGACTGCACGCAATTTCAATAATACGAGCCTCAGCACGCCCATCAAATTTTCTGCGTGCATTATCAGAATTGACATTCCGGTTCATTGTACGGATACCCTGGATGCCTTTTTCGGAATAAAGCTTTACAGTATTCATGATAGTAGCCATACATACACAATTTGCTTTGGCAGACTGTGCATGGGTAAGAACTTTACCGTGTGCCTCATCTAGATCAATGATAATCTGGCATCTGTTTCGAACGGTTTTGGTTGTTTGCTTTTTACGCATAACAGATTTTAGTTCCTTGAGTTCGTCATCCGTTAATGAAATATTATATTTTTTGGTCTTGCCATCTAAAATCACCGCCGTTTCTTTTTAGTATATCATGAAACGGTTTGTCAGACCATAAAATTAATTAAATATCAATGATACAGTATACTAGTCAATTGCAAGACCTTCCATAAGCCACCGGAATTCCTGGCGTGTTAATAATCTGGCTTCCGAAGCATTGCGCGGCCATTGAAAACGACCATTTTCATCAAGTCGTTTCTGATAGAGCACAAAGCCGTCCTTGTCGTAATGGAGTGCTTTTAATTTCCGGCTATCCCTGCCACAAAACAGATACAGTGCATTTGCATAAGGGTCCAACTGATAGGTATCTCGTATAATAGCCATTAAACCATCAAAACTTTTGCGCATGTCGGTTCGTCCGGTGATGATAAAAATCTTAGCCACACCGGACAGTTCGCCTAACATAACTGCCGCAGCGCAGTGATGGTATTTCGAATGGTTTCACTTGCTGCCGTATTTTGAATCTCCACGGAAAATCCAGAATAGATTACGCGGATTGCCGGTGCGTATGCAACAGTCTTATTGCTGGGCTGTTCTGTTATTTCGCTTTCCGCAGGAACCGAAAAATCAACTGCTACAACTTCATGCTGTTCCTGACAGGAAGATACGGGATTCTCTGGGATTTCGCAAGCCATGTTTCGAAATCACCGGATATGATAATAAAGACTGCTGCGCTGAATGTGATTCCGTTCACACCAGGTCTTATCAGTAAGACCACTTGTGCGGCATTCTTGAATCAGTTCCATCCATTCCTGGTCAGAACGTTTGGGATGCCTTTGAACCATTCTTGTCCAACTCCTTTGTTGTGTACTATGAGTATACTGGACAAGCAACACTTCATTTTGAACCAAATTTGTCCAATATCTTAACTCACTTGGATTAGAATGATTGTCGCATGAATTAGCTGGAATGGAAAGACGGTGGGTTATTCAGCGCTTACTATAAAAATTACAATGCAGTAACTAAAGGGAATATTCAACGGGAAAGTGTTATAAGTGAAGTTGATATATAAGGAATATCTGGTAAACATATGGTATAATAGGCTTATCTATAAAGACACTGAACCATTATAAAGGAATAGTGTCATGGACTTAAAGATGCGAATACCAAGGAGGATGATAGTTCATGAAAAAAGGAAAACTTATAGCAATAGCTGGAATGGTGCTTGTAATGGGAAGTGCGTTTCCGGTGAGCGCTGCGGAGTGTCTGGCTGATTTTGATTATCAGACCTATGCGGATACCTATCCTGATCTGAAAGCAGCATTTGGATATAATGCGGCAGCTCTTTACAATCATTATGAAACCAATGGAAAGGCAGAGGGCAGAGTTGCTGTCTTTACAGAAGCGGCAACAACACAGACGGCTACAACAACAGAAACTACCGCCAGTGAAAAACTCGATCCCCTACCACCTCTGAACCCCAGCAAGATGCCGGCTTGGTTTGATGCGCGGACTTCGGTGGAGAGTATGACAAATGCCCGTCTTGTAGCAGAATATAATGCACTGGTTCCTTATATGGAAGAGCATGATTTATCCTTTGAGGGTCCTTTGTCTCGTAAGGAAGAGCTGCTCTCCGAAATGAATATCCGCCTGACAAGATATGATTATTATGAGGATTATAAAGATGCATTTGGAGAAGCGGCAGCCGCAGGAATAAAGAATGACCCGGCATATCAGAGAGCCGCAGCATCTGATATTACACCTTTACGGGAGTTCATGGGTTAAAATTTACAGGAAAATCAGTATCAAAAGAAGAAAAAAGGTTGTCCGAAAGGGCAATGTCATTAAGTTAACATTGTATAATAGTTGACTCAAAAATAAAATGGTAGGAGAGTTTTGTACTTTCCTGCCATTTTGCATTGTTAGGGCAAGGCCCTGTTCTCCATTGAGGAGTTTTTCGCTGATCCGAAAAACGAAACTTTGGAGAACAAATAAACCACCTGCTCTGCGGGTGGTTGGAATAGCTTCAGCGTTGTGCAAAAAACCTCCGATGATATAATAAAAAAGGTTCGCCAACCATTTTATTAATCAAAAGCAAGAAAAAGTAATAAGCCCAGGGAGCTTAGCAAGTAACTGATGTTGTGGCTGGCGAACCTTTCGATGAGTCTTTAGACTCCAGCACAGGAAAAGAGTCCTTATAGGGCGAAAAACAAACCACCGGCTAAGCCGGTGGTAATGATTTGCGCGTATCAAAATACAGGCACCCTGTGTGCAAAATAATGTACATTGCATCTGTCATTCTATGTTTGGAAGATATATAATAATATCGAAGCGAATGATGAGAAAGTTCTAAATACAAAAAGAAAGAGGAAGACAAGATGGCAGTATGGAGATTACAGATGAATACAGGAGGCACAAATGTTGCCGACTATTGCTTGAAAAATCATGTCGCAGCAATGGGATGGAGTCTTCGTGAATTAACCCAGGCAGAACGTTCTGGGATACATACATTTTTGGATTACTGTAATCTGGCAAGAACTCAGTACAAATCATTCGACAGTGTATGCCGCATGGTAGAGGATGTGAAAGAAGGAGACCTCCTATGGATGCGCTCAAGAAATGAAGGAAAATACTATATTGCGAGAGTTAAGGCGAACAGTACCTGGGTGTTTCGCGAAGATGCAGTACAGATGGATGCAGCGAATCAGTTGACCAATATAGACTGGTATCCAGCTACAGATAAGGCAGATAAAGAATCCGTTCCTGGTGCTGTGGCAACATCATTTATTATGGGTTCAACCATCCAGAGAATTAAGAAAAATGGAGTGGAAGAATACAGTCAGATGTTGTATAACCGTGTCCACGATTCAGCGCTGGATCTATTCAATTATCCCGATCCAGCCCTCTCGTTATGTGAGAAGCATTTTTACAGCCTGCTTCAGCCGGAAGATGTTGAGGATTTACTTGCGCTGTGTCTGTATGATACGAAAGGCTACGTTTGCATTCCATCGACAAATAAAATTGCTACGCCAAAGTATGAGTGCGTTTTGGTTGATCCAAATGACCTGAACCGAAAGCATATTTACATTCAGGTAAAGAAGGGTGATGTTGATCTCAATACAGATGATTATTCCAGCCTGAATGGTGAAGTGTATTTGCTTACAACAGAGGGAAACGTTCAGAATGCACAGAAATATTCAAATGTGAAAGTAGCAGATCCAACTGTTATCTATGAATTTGCGATCAATCCGGATAAGTCTCATATCATTCCGGAGAATGTTTTATACTGGGTGAAGTTTCTGACAGAAATAGAAAATAATCGTTTGAAGTTTTCTGCGTGTAAGGGAATCATGTTTGATACGAATATCTCGTATTCAAATACAAATGAATCCGAAATGATTCTCGGAAACAAAATAGCGGCATATGGAGATGCCAAACGGTACATCGACAGCTTCCGCAAAGATGACTATGCTCTTTTTTATTCCAAAGGAAGAGGAATTATTGCAGTTGGACAGATAGTTACAGACACACCAACGGAAGTGAGTGATGAAAAATATCATAGTGTCAGAATGATTGTGCCGGAAAATTTCAATGGAGATGTTAAAGCATTGCCTGCTCTTTCTCCGAATGAGATTAAAACAATTTTGAAGCGGAATTTTTATTGGGCATCGACAATCAAAACACCGTTCCTTACAGGAGTACAGGTTGAGATGTTGATTCGTGAACTGAAAAAGAAGCATATTTAACGAGATGGCAGAAGGGGGAGAAATAAGCAATGCCCTTACAGATTATCAGAAACGATATTACAAAAATGAGCGTTGACGCAATCGTCAATGCTGCCAATACTTCTCTTTTGGGCGGCAGCGGTGTGGACGGCTGCATTCATCGTGCCGCCGGGCCGGAGCTGCTTGCAGAATGCAGTACGCTGCATGGCTGCGAAACCGGCAGCGCAAAAATCACAAAGGGGTATCGGTTACCCTGCAAATACGTGATCCATGCAGTCGGCCCGCGCTGGTGGGATGGCAAGCATCGGGAGCAGGAGCTTCTGGAATCCTGCTATCGGACATCTTTGAACCTGGCAAAAGAAAATGGCTGTCAGTCGGTGGCCCTTTCGCTGATTTCCTCCGGCATTTACGGCTATCCAAAAGACCAGGCCCTAAAGGTTGCAGTCGATACCATCAGTACGTTCCTGCTGGAAAATGAGATGATGGTCTACATCGTTATCTTTGACCGGAAGGCATATCAGATTAGTGGAAGATTGACGAAAGAGGCATGACGGATGCCCAGTGCTACAAGAAGGCAAACATTAACCGAAAGCTCTTTTCCAAAATTCGCTCTGATAAATTCTATAAGCCATCCAAACCCACGGTGATGGCATTTGCCCTGGCTTTGGAACTGCCGCTTGCTCAGATGCAGGAGATGATCGGTAAGACCGGGTTTACCCTTTCCCATTCGAGCAAATTTGATATCATTGTAGAATATTTTGTCGAACGGGGAAACTACAATGTGTATGAAATCAACGAGGCACTGTTTGCCTTTGACCAGAGCCTGATCGGAGCATAAGGACAAAGAAATGTCGCTTTCCATGCGACCACTCCACAAAAGAAAATCGCTATACTATGGCTGTGAGGTACGAAACCGAGCAGCCATAATCTTTTGGGAGGACAAGCATATGAGAAAGATTTTAACAGAGATCGTTTTTATCTTAGACCGCAGCGGTTCCATGAGCGGACTGGAACAGGATACCATCGGCGGATTCAATTCCATGATTGAGCAGCAGAAAAAAGCAGAGGGCGAAGCACTGATTTCAACGGTGCTGTTTGACAATGTGAGCGAAGTCCTGCATGACCGCGTAAATGTAAAGGACATCCGACCAATGACTGACCGTGATTACACGGTTCGCGGCTGCACAGCACTCTTAGATGCCATCGTCGGTGCGATTCATCACATTGGAAATGTTCATAAGTACGCAAGACCGGGGGATGTGCCGGAACACACCATGTTTGTAATCACTACGGACGGAATGGAAAATGTTTTTTGAAGCTGGGGTGATGATTCACTCTGGCTTTTTCTTTGGCAGGAACTGCCGTTAAAGCATCCAGAACGGGCGCAAGACGTCCGGTAGACCTCGATTTTGCGCGGACCGGAACGGAGTGGAGACTTCCCCAACAAGCAGAAAATCGCTTTCGTGTCACGAAAGCCCTGCTTGCAGAAGACTTGCGATTTATGAGAAGTCGGCATTTTTTGTTTACTCTTAAAGCGCGTTGTGCTATAATGTCAATAGAGTTTTTTGATGGCTTGGAAACCACTTAGAAAGATAGAAGGCGAGGAAAAAATGGCAGTATCGTACAACAGACTATTCAAACTCATGATCGACAGAAAAATGCGTAAAAAAGATTTGTGTGAGCTTGCCGGTGTGAGCACAAGCACTATGAGCAAGATGGGGCGGGATGAGATCGTTTCGCTGGAAGTCATTGATCGAATTTGTCAGAAATTGAATTGTAATGTCGAGGATGTTCTTGAAATTCTTCCTGATAGTCCTGATAACGGGACATCAAAAAATGTAAAATAAAGACTGAGAACAAAGGCGGATGAGCAATTTGAAGATTCTTGACAATATTACCAGTACGGTCAGGGATGACCTGCGAGTGGAAATCAAAAAGGGAAGCAAGGTGTCAATAGCGGCAGCCTGCTTTTCGATGTATGCGTATAAAGAGCTGAAGAAGCAGTTGGAATCTGTGGACGAGTTTCGTTTTATCTTCACATCGCCCACCTTTGTCAAAGAGAAGGCGGAAAAGCAGAAACGAGAATTCTATATTCCCCGTCTTTCCCGTGAGACCAGCCTATACGGTACAGAGTTTGAAATCAAGCTGCGCAATGAGATGACCCAGCGAGCTATCGCAAAGGAGTGTGCTGACTGGATCAGAAAGAAAGCGAAATTCAAATCAAACACAACCGGCGAAAATATGGCTGGCTTTATGACTGTGGATTCTAAAATAGCACAAACGGCCTATATGCCAATCAATGGGTTTACGACGGTGGACATCGGCTGTGAGCGTGGCAATAACAGCTACAACATGGTCAACTGCATGGAAGCTTCGTTCGCCCAGCAATATATGCAGCTTTTTGATGGATTGTGGAATGATCGTGAAAAGATGCAGGATGTCACGGACGTGGTTTTGGAAAACATCAGCACGGCCTATGCGGAAAATTCTCCGGAGTTCATCTATTTTATGACCTTGTATCATGTGTTCAGTGAATTTCTGGATGATATCTCTGAAGATGAACTGCCGAACGAGGCTACTGGTTTCAAGCAGAGCAAAATCTGGAGTATGCTGTACGATTTCCAGCGGGATGCCGTGCTTGCCATCATCAACAAATTGGAAAAGTACAACGGCTGCATCCTTGCTGATAGCGTCGGTCTTGGTAAAACATTCACTGCGTTGGCAGTTGTAAAGTATTACGAAAATAGAAACAAGTCGGTGCTGGTGCTTTGCCCGAAAAAGCTGGCTGAAAACTGGAATACATACAAGGACAACTATGTCAATAACCCGATTGCATCGGACAGGTTGAACTACGATGTTTTGTTCCATACGGACCTTTCCCGCAATGGCGGACAGTCCAATGGCCTTGACCTGAATCGCCTGAACTGGGGCAACTATGATCTTGTGGTGATTGATGAATCGCACAACTTCCGCAACGGTATTGGTACGCACAGCAAGACGCAGGATAACCGTTATCAGCGTTTGATGGATAAGGTGATCCGTTCCGGAGTAAAAACCAAAGTTTTGATGCTCTCGGCAACGCCAGTCAACAACCGTTTTGTTGATTTGAAGAACCAACTTGCCCTTGCCTATGAGGGTAATTCGGAATTCCTTGACGAGCGGCTGAATACATCCAAAAACGTGGAGGATATTTTCAAGCAGGCGCAAAAGGCGTTCAATGCATGGAGCAAACTGCCTCAGGAGGAACGAACCACAGATGCGCTGCTGCGCACATTGGATTTTGACTTTTTTGAGCTGTTGGACAGCGTGACCATTGCCCGCTCCCGTAAACATATTGAAAAATATTATGACACTAACGAAATTGGAAAATTTCCCGAACGGCTCAAGCCAATTTCCAAACGTCCCTGCCTGACGGATTTGAACAACGCCATCAACTATAACGAGATTTATGAGCAACTCATGCAGCTCTCTTTGTGTGTGTATGCGCCCTCCAATTACATTTTCCCCAGCAAGCTCCAGAAATATAAAGAGCTGACCCACAATAAGGGTGAGAACCTGACCCAGACAGGACGTGAGCAAGGTATCCGCCGCTTGATGAGCATCAACCTCTTGAAGCGTCTGGAAAGCTCCGTACATTCTTTCCAACTGACACTGACCCGAATCAAGGAACTGATCAATGGTACGATTCAGTCCATCAATCAGTTTGAGGCATACGGTCGGGCGGATTTGGACATGTACGATGCTGGTGGCGATGACTTTGATATAGATGATGAAAATTCGGATTTCTTCACCGTTGGCAAAAAGGTAAAAATCGACCTTGCGGATATGGACTGGAAGAGTTGGCGCACGGAGCTCAAACGAGATGCGGAGGTTCTGGAACTGTTGACCTTTATGGTTGCGGACATTACCCCGGAACATGATACCAAGTTGCAGGAACTGTTAAAGCTGTTGTCTGAAAAAATCGAGCATCCCATCAATGACCAGAATAAGAAAGTCCTGATCTTCTCGGCGTTTTCTGATACGGCCGAGTATCTGTACGACCATGTCAGCGAGTATATCAAGAAGAACTATGGATTGAATACAGCGGTCATCACCGGCTCTATTGATGGAAAAACAACGATCAAAGGATTTCAGGCAACACTGAATAATGTGTTGACCTGCTTTTCCCCTGTTTCCAAAGGTCGGGATGTTCTGATGCCGGGCAGTACCACCGAAATTGATGTGCTGATCGCAACGGACTGTATCTCAGAAGGTCAGAACTTGCAGGACTGCGATTATCTGATCAACTATGATATCCACTGGAATCCGGTTCGCATTATTCAGCGGTTTGGCCGTGTTGATCGTATCGGTAGTCGCAACCAGTACATTCAGCTTGTAAATTTCTGGCCGGACTTGACGCTGGATGAGTACATCAATTTGAAATCCCGTGTGGAGACCCGCATGAAAATCACTGTTATGACATCTACCGGTGATGATGACCTGATCAATCCGGAAGAAAAAGGTGATTTGGAATACCGCAAGGCGCAGCTCAAACGCTTACAGGAAGAAGTGGTTGATATTGAGGATATGTCCAATGGAATCTCCATTATGGATCTGGGGCTGAATGAATTCCGACTCGACTTATTGGACTACATAAAACGGAACGGAGACATGGACAAAAAGCCTCGTGGACTTCATGCTGTGGTGCCTGCCACGGATGAGTTGCCGGATGGTGTGATCTTTGTGCTGAAAAACATCAACAACAGTGTCAATGTGGATAACCGGAACCGCATGCATCCGTTCTACATGGTTTATATCGGAGTGGACGGTCAGATTATCTGCGATTACCTGAATCCGAAAAAGATGCTGGATGATATCCGCTTACTCTGCCGCGGAAAATCCGCACCGATCAAAGAGGCATACGAACGCTTTAACCGCGAAACGGATGATGGGCGGAATATGGCAGAGATGTCCGAGCTGCTGAGCGAAGCAATCAATTCCATCATTGATGTGAAAGAGGAAAGCGACATTGACAGTCTGTTCTCTGCCGGTGGAACATCCGCTTTGATGAGCAATATATCCGGGCTGGATGATTTTGAACTGATTTGCTTCCTTGTTGTGAAATGATTGTCTGGAGGTGAGATGCCGTGCTGGGATTGCCGAAATCCACGGAGTTTAACAAGCGTATCCCCAAGCAGAAGTTTTATGAAAACATTGCTGTGACAACGGCCATGAAAAAAGCGTTCGTGGAGCAGATAAGGATCATCTACTGGCGCAATAAGATTGCGGCCACCACCCTGAATCTGGCTGCTGGCGAACAGGTGACAGAGATTGAGGTGTTCGAGGTTCGCTTATCTGCCCCGGATTTGGACGAAAGTGTGTTGCGCCAGATTGACCGGGAGGTTCCGTATCACATTCTGTTTCTTTTGGAATACGAGGGCAGGTATCGGGCTGCTATCGGTTACAAGGAAGCTGCGGCGGGTAAGACGGCTTTTAAGGTTGATCGTTATTATTACACAGATTGGCTCGAAGCAGATGAACTTCCGGTGCATCTGGAAGGGCTTTCGCTGGATGCCGTGTATGAGAACTTTGTACGGCAGATTGCAGGGACGGCTCTCGATTCGGATGAATCCGCTACGCTGAAAGAAAGTGTAGAACACCAAAAGCAGAGAGAACAACTGGAAAAGCAGATTGTGGCACTGGAAGCCAAAATCAGGAAAGAAAAACAGCCAAGGAAGAAATTTGAACTGGTGAGCGAGTTAAAGCAACTACAAGAAGATGCAAGGAAGATGGGAGGGCACTAAAGCATGGATAATGGAAATAATACAAATATTCTAAAAGTACGAGATGATCGTGACTGCATCAGGCCAATTTGGCACGAGGCAGAAGATAAAGCAGAAAGTAAATTTACGATTGATGCCACTTATAAACCAGATTGGTGTTCTGGTAACACCTGTACGAAAAGCGAATTACGTTCTCGGATTGAGCCTTGGCTAACGTCTCTTTTCCAATCGGAGCATTTGTCATTATTGGTTGGCAGCGGGCTTACAACGGCAATTCAAATTGATGCGTGTGGCTCAGCCAATAATGGCATGAACAGCGATTCTGAATTTACCGTTTTTTCCGAAGAAATAGAAAAAGCCGCAAAAGAAAGTGCAGAGAAATCGGGACGCAAAGAAGCTAATATTGAAGATCAAATCCGTGTTGCAAACGAAATAATCAAGGGACTTACTGCATTGCGTGATAGTAGTGACATCTCTGGCATTGCTCCAAAACTTGATTCTCTGTGTTCTAATCTCGAAAATGTAATTGAAAAATTCACCAATAACATCTCTGTAATAGAATCTTCCATCGCTGATGCCGAGACAAAGAAACGTGAAGCGGCTTTTAATAAGCTGGTCTTGTTTTTGATGAGCTTTGCCAGCAGAACAGGAACTAGGGACAGACTCAATATTTTCACTACGAATTATGACCGCTTAATTGAGGCCGGTGCAGATGTTGCCGGTCTTAGACTAATTGATCGTTTTGTGGGTGCCCTATCCCCCATATTCCGATCTTCTAGGATGGACGTTGATATGCATTATAATCCTCCTGGAATACGTGGAGAACCGAGATATTTAGAAGGGGTCGCAAGATTTACAAAGTTGCATGGATCTTTGGATTGGATAAATGTTGGTGAAGATATCAGAAGAATCGGTTTGCCCTTTGGGGCAAAATCCATCAAACCATTTCTTGAAACAGCGGGGATAGATGCCAGTTTTTCAAGCTTGATGATTTATCCGAACTCCGCAAAGGATCGTGAAACAGCAGAGTATCCGTATGTGGAATTATTCAGAGATTTTGCTGCTGCATTATGCCGTCCCAACAGTACATTGGTGACATATGGGTATAGCTTTGGTGATGATCATATCAATAGGGTTATAAGGGATATGTTGACGATTCCGTCAACGCATTTAGTCATTATTGATTATAGCGATTCATCGGGTCGGATTATGGATAAATACAATTCATGGGGGCATCAAAGCCAAATGTCCTTGATAATCGGAAAAGACCTTGCCAACATTGATGACTTGGTAAATTATTACCTGCCGAAGCCTTCAATTGACCGTGCTTCTATACGGATGGCGGATATCCTGAAGCAGCGTTTTAGTCAGCCACCAAAGAAAGATCAGGAAGGAGAATCATAGTCATGAATACCCCTATCGCAAGCTCGGAATCTTTGCAGATTGGCAGCGTCGATTTCGTTTCTCCTGATGAAATTAAAGTTTTACTCGATCTGGATGCACCAAGTGATGTTGCTTTGAATTCTGGGGTGCCACGTCCATTTCCACGGATCAATAGCTATGTCTTAATTGCCGGAGAAGGAGGATATCTTGTATGCCAAATTGAATGGATTACGATTGAACGCTCTCAATTCCCTAAAAGGCGTGGTATGCAGGATTTTGGGATTTTGGATTTGCCCTATCCTTTGCGAAAGATGAGTGTAATTCCTCTTGGCGTTTTGAAAGAAAATATAGGTGAGGATAATCTGTGCAGTTATGACTTTGTTCGAGGAATTGAGGTGTTTCCAACAGTGGGAGATCCTGTCCTCATTCCTACGCAAACGCAGCTAAAATCTATCGTTGAATCCGGGAGTAATCGGAGAGTCAATATTGGAATCAGTCCATTGGCTGGAAATGCAGTTGTTTCGGTTGATCCAGATAGACTTTTTGGCAGGCATCTTGCAGTTCTTGGTAATACCGGAAGCGGAAAGTCATGCTCTGTTGCTGGTTTGATTCGTTGGTCAGTAGAATCGGCAAAAACGGAAAGAAAAAAGAAGCAGGGACAAGGCCAGGGAAACGTTGAAACAAATACTCGTTTTATCATACTTGATCCTAATGGAGAATATACAAAATCATTTACGGGACTCGGTGATGTCCGCATATATGGGGCAGAGAAGAATGAGAAACAGGGTATCGAGCAGCTTACCGTACCATTGTGGCTGTGGAATACTGCAGAATGGGTAGCCTTTACACAAGCCAGTGGAAAAGCGCAAAAGCCCACTTTGGTGCAAGCCTTAAGATGCGTTAGAGATGGTAGCATAAAAACAGAAACTGAACCTGAGACAAAAATGCGTCGGTATCTCCGAAGCTTGATTAGTCTAAACCAACTTGAAATAACAAATGGAACGCCGTGGATGGGTGGTGGAAAGAGCAAAGGATATTCCGAATCACTTCATACATGGAAAGACGGCATAAAAAATGAGAACACATTTACTCAAGTTGAAACAAACAGTGTAGATAAAGTGAGTAGAGCATTTGATGCCGTGTTCAATTCCAACACATCAAATAACCCAGATTGGCCTAAATATCCTCGCACAACAGTGGAGCAATTACAGCAAGAGCTTATGACAGCGCATTCTGTATTTGGTGGCACAGATAATGATGTTCTTCCGATTGATGCTGATGTGCCTCGTCCGTTTACAGGCGATGACTTTCTGAGGAGTATTGAAGCCAATGCGGAGATGATGGGAACCTCTGACTATGTTGAGACCATGATTATGCGCATTAAAACGCTACTGGCTGACGCAAAACTTAAGCCGGTTATCTGCCCAGATGAAGATGTATCGTTGGATGATTGGCTAGATAAATATATTTGTCCCTCAAATGATAAGAATGGTTCGATAACCATTGTTGATCTGTCACTATTGCCGGCGGAAGTGACTCATATTATAACTTCGGTTATGGCAAGAGTGACACTGGAGGCATTACAACGCTACCGACGCCAAAATAATGGAGAGACACTTCCAACAGTATTGGTAATGGAAGAAGCTCATACTTTTATTAAGAGATACAATGCTGACACTGAAAATGAAAATGCAACAGCAATGTGTACAAAGGTGTTTGAAAAAATTGCCAGAGAAGGACGAAAGTATGGACTGGGACTTGTTCTTTCTTCCCAACGCCCAAGTGAGCTGTCTCCAACCGTCATCTCTCAATGTAACAGTTTCCTCTTGCATAGACTTTCAAATGACAGAGATCAGGAATTGGTGAATAAGCTGGTTCCAGACAATCTGCGTGGAATATTACGTGAGCTTCCTTCATTGCCAGCAAGAAACGCAATCTTACTTGGATGGGCATCAGAACTGCCAGTAATGGTGCGAATGAATTATTTGAATGAACACTTTCGTCCTAAGTCGGATGATCCAGAATACTGGAACACATGGACTGAAAGCGATAAGACGGTTAAATGGGATGAAGTTTCAAGGGAGTGGCAGGATTATTCTAATACGGAAAGAAGCTAATTCTATTAGAAAAGCCAGAAAGGATAACAATAATGGACAAACTGAAAATGCACAGCCTTGACGGCGTGGAGAGAAATATAGAACTGATCGGCAAGCTGTTCCCCAATGCCATCACCGAAGTAATGCGTGACGGCAAGGTAGAACACGCCATTGATTTTGACGTTCTGCGGCAGGAACTTTCGGATTCCATCGTGGAGGGCCGGGAAGAGCGCTACCAGTTTACATGGCCGGATAAGAAAAAGGCGATGTTGGCGGCCAATGCGCCCATTACGGCAACGCTGCGTCCGGTGGCAGCTGACAGTGTGGGCAAAGATGGCATACCCGGCGGTTTTGACAGTGAGAACCTCTACATCGAGGGCGATAATCTGGAAGTGCTGAAGCTCTTGCAGGAAACCTATCTGGGTAAGGTCAAGATGATCTACATTGATCCGCCGTATAATACGGGTAACGATTTTGTCTATGAGGATGATTTTGCCCAGAGTGCGGCGGACTATATGGATAATAGCGGTCAGTATGATGAAGAAGGCAACCGTCTTGTGACCAACACCGAGAGCAATGGCCGTTTCCATACCGATTGGCTCAATATGGTTTATCCGCGGCTGAAGTTGGCAAAGGATTTGCTGACAGATGATGGCGCGATTTTTATTAGTATAGATGATAATGAATGCGCGAATCTTCTTAAAATTTGTGCAGAGGTTTTTGGAGAAAGTAATTTCATTGCAGATATTTCCTGGCAACGGACTTACTCCACAAGAAATGATTCTCAGGGCATTGTGCATGAAGTAGAGCATATAGTAGCATATAGTAAACAAACTGGATGGAATCCTGCTAAGTTGCCTCGTACAGAGGAAATGGACTCAAAATATAAATCCCCAGATGGAGATTCTGTTCCATGGACAAGTGATAATCCATTTGCACCCGGGGCAGCGACACATCAAGGAATGGTTTATGCTATACAGCATCCCTTTACAGGCGAGATGATTTACCCGAGCGATAGAGCTTGTTGGCGTTATCAACAAGATGAAATGCTGAAAATAATGCAAGGATGGTGTCCTTACGAATTAAAAAACTTAAATGATGAAGAAAAACGTGCAAACGTGTGTGGGATTTCGGCAAACCAAGTTAGACCAGACGTAATGGGTATCGTTTTGGCACTTCCGTTTGAGAAATCAAAAAAACTTGCCCGAAAAGTTTACGATAAAGGTCCATGGCCAAGGTTTTATTTTACTAAAGGCAGTTTGGGTGGGATACGTCGAAAAACATACTTGGATAGCGTAGGAGGAAAACTACCTACAAATTTTTGGTCATATAGTGAAGTTGGACACACCGATGAAGCAAAAAAAGAAGTGAAATCACTATTTGGTGGAACAGCACCTTTTGACACGCCTAAGCCGACTAGATTATTGGAACGCATTTTGACGATTGCAACAGAGAAAGACTCTTACGTTTTGGATTTCTTTTCTGGGTCTGCAACGACGGCGCATGCAGTTATGAAAAAGAATATGGAAGATGACGGGAATCGAAAGTATATTCTTGTCCAACTTCCAGAAAAGAGCAATTCGCCGCAATATGCAACACTTTGCGAAATCGGCAAGGAGCGTATCCGCCGTGCTGGCCGGAAAATCAAGGAAGAAGCCGGATTGACGGCTCCGGCTGATTTGGACATCGGCTTCCGCTGCCTGCGTCTGGACGAAAGCAACATGAAGCCTGTGTACTACACGCCGGATGAAATCGGTCAGCAGGATCTGTTCTCGTTGGTGGACAACGTGAAGGAAGACCGTACCCCGGAGGACTTGCTGTTCCAGGTGATGCTGGATCTGGGCGTGTTGCTGTCCAGTTCCATTGAGGTAAAAGAAATCGCAGGCAAAAAGGTGTTCAATGTGGCAGACGGGTTCCTGCTGGCCTGCTTCGACCATGATGTGACCGAGGAAACCGTCAAGGCCATTGCGCAGATGAAGCCTTACTATGCCGTGTTCCGTGACAGCAGTATGGCAAACGACAGCGTAGCCACAAACTTCGAGCAGATTTTCGAGACATATAGCCCTGATACTGTAAGGAAGGTGCTGTGATATGGACGATAAGAAGACAAAAGAACTTGCCATTCGCAGCTCCGCAGCAGAATATCTGACCTTTGTTGCCTCTACCGGTGAGAGCGATGCCAGCTTTGAAATGCGTTACGAGGATGAGAATATCTGGCTGACGCAAAAAATGATGGCGGCATTGTATGATGTTTCGGTTGCGGCGATCAATCAGCATCTGAAACGGATTTTTGAGGATGGAGAGCTGCGGGAGGAAGCAGTTGTTAAGAAATACTTAATAACTGCCACAGACGGAAAAAACTATAATACAAACCATTATAATTTGCAGGCAATTATTGCCGTAGGCTTCAAGGTGAATAATCAGCGGGCGGTGCAGTTCCGCAAATGGGCGGGACAAATTGTCAAAGACCATACTATTCAAGGCTGGACGATGGATGTGGAGCGGCTGAAAAAAGGCCATATGTTCACCGACGAATACTTTGAGCGGCAGTTGCAGCAGATTCGGGAGATTCGTCTGTCTGAACGTAAATTCTATCAGAAAGTGACAGATTTGTACGCCACTGCGTTTGACTACGACAAAAACGCAAAGACGACCCGTCTGTTCTTCCAGACGGTACAGAACAAAATGCACTATGCCGTCCACCGTCACACGGCGGCGGAGCTGATCGTGGAGCGGGCGGATGCCAACAAGGAACACATGGGACTGACTACATGGGAGAATGCTCCGGATGGGAAAATTCTGAAAGCAGATGTGACGATTGCTAAGAACTATCTGAGCAAAGAAGAAATGAATTATCTGGAACGCATTGTGTCGCTCTATCTGGATTATGCCGAGTTGCAGGCCGAGCGCAAAATCCCAATGAGCATGGAAGATTGGGCAAAGCGGCTGGATGGTTTTCTGGAGTTCAACGGCAACGAGCTGCTAACCGGGCCGGGTAAAATCAGCGCAGAGCAGGCAAAACTCCATGCGGAAACGGAATATGAAAAATATCGTATCATTCAGGATCGTCTGTATGAGAGCGACTTTGACCGTTTCCTGATGCTGGAGCAGGAGGTGAACCACAAAGATGAAGTTTAGTTTCAAAATTCAGCAGTATCAGACCGATGCCGTGGAAGCTGTGGCTCGTGTCTTTCAGGGTCAGCCTTATAGTGCAGGAGTGTCCTATCTGCGTGATATGGGCAGTCTGTCTGCAAAGCCCCAGCAGTTGAGCCTTATGCCGATGGCCGACGATGCAGCACAGTTGGAATTGCAGGATTTGATTAACGATTCCGGGTTCAAGAATGAAGCGCTGCAATTAACCGATGCGGATTTGGTGCAGAATATCCGTGCATTACAGGCGGAAAGCAATATTCATCAGTCAGACAAGCTGGTTGCCCCGCTGGGTAGATGCTCTCTGGACATTGAGATGGAGACCGGTACGGGCAAGACCTATGTTTACATCAAGACCATGTTCGAGCTGAACAAGCGATATGGTTGGAGCAAATTCATCGTTGTTGTTCCGAGCATTGCCATCCGTGAGGGTGTAAAGAAGTCTTTTGAGATCACTGCCGATCATTTCATGGAGTGCTACGGCAAAAAAGCACGGTTCTTTATCTACAATAGCAGCAACCTGAACCAGTTGGACTCATTCTCCAGCAATTCCGGCATCAACGTCATGATTATCAATACACAGGCCTTTGCTGCCTCCATGAACGAGGACAAGAACGTGGAAGGTCGCAAGGGTGATGCCGCTGCGAGAATTATTTACACCAAGCGGGACGAGTTCGGTTCCCGCCGCCCGATTGACGTCATCGCAGCCAACCGCCCGATTCTGATTCTGGATGAACCGCAGAAGATGGGTAAAGAGGATTCTGCTACCCAGAAAGCGTTGAAGAAATTCAATCCTCTGTTCACACTGAATTACTCTGCTACCCACGCCAAGCAGCACAATCTGATTTACGTTTTGGATGCGCTGGATGCTTACAATAAGCGGCTGGTTAAAAAGATTGAGGTCAAGGGTTTTGAGGTCAAGAATCTGCGTGGTACAGACAAATATTTGTATCTGGAAAGCATCATTATCTCCCCCAAGAATCCGCCACGGGCAAAGGTGGAGTTGGAGGTCAAACACCAGAGCGGCACAAAGCGGGAATTCCGTACATTGGATGTGAGTGACAATCTCTACTATATCTCCGGCGAGATGGAGCAGTATAAGGGCTTTGTTATCTCTGAAATTGACCCAATTACTGGCGTTGTCACCTTTACCAATGGCGATACCATTCGCAAAGGTGACGTAACCGGCGATGTCTCTGAGGATGATATGCGCCGGGTACAGATTCGGGAGACGATCATTTCCCACTTTGAAAAAGAACAGGAGCTGTTCAAAATGGGTATCAAGACCCTTTCCCTGTTCTTCATTGATGAAGTGGCTAAATACCGTCAGTACGATGAAGACGGAAATGAGCTTCTGGGCGAGTATGGTAAGATTTTTGAGCAGGAATACATGGCTGTAATGAACGAATATCGTTCTATTCTTGAGCCGGAGTATACTGCCTATCTGGATGCCACCGATGTACATGATGTGCATAAGGGCTATTTCAGCATTGATAAGAAAGGGCGCAGCGTCAACAGTTCGGTTAAGCGTGGCACGGATATGTCCGATGACATTTCGGCCTACGATCTGATTCTGAAAAATAAGGAGCGACTGCTGTCCTTTGAAGAGCCAACTCGGTTTATCTTCTCCCATTCCGCTCTGCGTGAGGGCTGGGATAACCCGAATGTGTTCCAGATCTGCACGTTAAAACACAGCGACAGCACCACGCAGAAGCGGCAGGAAGTAGGCCGTGGTCTGCGTCTGTGCGTAAATAAGGACGGAAACCGCATGGATGCCGAGGTTCTGGGGGAGAAGGTTCAGGATATCAACGTCCTGACCGTTATTGCAAGCGAGAGCTACGCCGGATTTGTGGACGGGCTGCAAAAGCAGACCGAAGCTGTGCTGTATGACCGCCCACGCAAGGCAGACATCGACTACTTTGTTGGAAAGGCTATCAAGCTCGATGGCAAAACAATCAAAGTGGATGACCGTCAGGCACGGGCTATCTATCAGTATCTTGTTCGCAACAACTATGTAGATGAGCAGGATAACGTCACACAGGACTACCGGGACGATGTGCAGGCCGGAACGCTTGCGCCTGTGCCGGAGACACTGAAACCTATCGAAGAGGGCGTGCATTCGCTGGTTCAGGCGATTTATGACGATAGTGTGCTCAAATCCATGTTCGAGGATGGCAACAAGCCGAAAGTACTGGAAAATCCTCTGAACGACCGATTTGAAAAAGCAGAATTCCAGAAGCTCTGGCAGACCATCAACCACAAATACGCCTATACGGTGGATTTTGATTCTGCAGAGCTGATTCGGAAGTCGATTGCGCACATCGACAGCGAACTATATGTCAGCCGCCTGCAATATACCGTTACCTATGCCGGGCAGAAAGACACCTTGAATGCTGACATGATACGTGAGGGCAGCAGCTTTTATGGCGCAAAAAGCAAGACAGCTGTATTGAAAAATGCGCATACCAGCCAGGTGGCATATGACCTGATCGGAAAAATCGCAGAGGGCACAACATTGACCCGCCGCACAACAGCCCGCATTTTGCAGGGTATCAAGCCGACTACCTTTGCCATGTATCAGAACAACCCGGAAGAGTTTATTACCAAGACAATTCGTCTGATCAAAGAACAGAAAGCTACGATGATCGTGGAGCATATTACCTACGATACCATTGAAGGCAGCTACGACAGCAGTATCTTCACGGCAGAAAAGCACGCTCTGACGATGGACAAGGCTTATAAGGCGCAAAAAGCGATTCAGGATTATGTTTTCACCGATGGCACGGCAGAAAAGAGCGTGGAGCGTAAGTTTGCGGAGAATCTGGATGGTGCGGAAGAGGTCTTTATCTATGCAAAGCTGCCGAAAGGCTTCTTTATTCCGACTCCGGTAGGACACTACTCCCCGGACTGGGCAATCGTGTTCCATGAGGGTAGGGTAAAGCACATCTATTTTGTAGCAGAAACAAAAGGTACGATGGAGAGCCTGAACCTACGCCCAATCGAGAAGTCCAAGATCGACTGCGCCAAGAAGCTCTTCGCAAAACTGTCGGATGGTCTTGTGACATATGACCATGTAGACAGCTATCAGGAGTTGATGAATAAGGTGCTGCAATAACGTGTGATAGGAGAAGAATATGGCACAATCGACGGTTCTTGGACGGGACATTGCTGCAATCTGCCAGATTCTGCTTCCTCGCTATAAAAACGTGAAGCTGCTTCAGGGACTGACTAACAACAAGCCAGATTTCAGAATTCAGGTGAAAGGTTTGTTCGGAACGGAAGAGATAGATGCTGCGCTCGATGATTTCTGATATCAATGCAGTGCGTAGCGGTATCTGAGGGAAAACTTTGTGCAACAGGTTATTGCACAAAACCACACATAAAATAGCGGGGAATGGAGCGGGAAGCGAAAGAACGGGAACGGCTGGCAGAACTGTATGAGGACTGCGATGGTCATTTTGCTTTTATCGCCGGATATACAGATGGCGGCGCACCGTATGGTGTGATGTGGGAAGAAGTCGGCATTGATCCGGGACTACCGTTCGAGGAAAAAGTGAAGCTCTATCACATGCAGATGTTAGGCTGATAATTCTGCAGACGGCATCTGCACAATCTGCAACAAAAAGAGGAGCCGGTCCAGGCTCCTCGAAGGTACGTTATTTCAAAAAATTGCTCTTATGTTCCAACGCGTGCAGATTATATCCAAGTGTAGCCAGGTGTGCTACCTTCAGCGCAACCAGATTGATGTCGGTGGACATCGCACTGGCGATCTGCTCGGCTGTGTATCCATATTCATAGATGTAGCGAAGGACTTCATCGCTGTCCATCAGGATTTCCGCTGCTACGATGTTGGCTTCATATTCCGGTTTGGATTTCATGTCATAGAGCATGAACTCATGAATCGGGGTGGTTTTCGCCATATTCCGGTGAAGCTGGTCATGACCTAATTCATGTGCGCACACGATGCGCAGCATATTTTCATCCAGACTGTTATTCAGGAAAATAAAGCGATTTCGCTTAATCACCCGGTACATTCCCTTCAGGGAACCAAAATTTTCGCAAACTGGGCTATCTGAACCGGAAAAAGGATTATGAATATCGTGATCCATTGGAGGTGTGGCCATGAGCGGGAATATCAGAGTATCGGAACCATCTGCGGAAATGCAGATTAAAATCATCCGGGCGAAAGATGCGATTGCTTCGCAAAAGCCCAGGACTGTCAGGTGCCCTTATTGCCGACACAATTCAATCATTGTCTTTGAGGATACCAGAGGACATGTTCAGACCAAATAC
>NZ_QUFI01000014.1:0-21222 GCF_003478505.1 Clostridium sp. AF27-2AA | reverse complement strand
CCAGAGGACATGTTCAGACCAAATACAAGGCCTGCGGACGCGAGACCGTCTTCAATGTTTTGGAGATGAGAAGATTACGGAGATTGCAGCTCTACTATTCATCTTTGAATGGTTGAGATGACAATAAATAACCCTATTAATACAATTTTATAAGTCATAGCTGTGCTGTGGAGCCGCTGACAGGCGAAGTCTTCCGAATGCCGCATGAGACAGAATTATGGGATACCTATGTTCTGTTTTATCGGCACAGGATTTTTCTTCACCGTCATGCGGCTCCTTTTTGACCTTCCGTTGGTCCGGTTCTGTACCGGCTGTGCGGAAGGAGAAACGTATGTATTTTGACGCAAAAGAGTTTGGTAAGAGACTTCACGATGTACGCACATCCCGTGCATTACGCAGGAGGAGCTGGCGGTTCGACTGGGACTGGCAAGCAAGCATCATATGCCGCGTTGGGAAACCGACGAGGCATTTTTCGACAAAATCAGACGATACGGAGTACGAAAAGGTTAGCTATGCGCGTTTTCATATGCTTTTCGGATTCCGTCCGGCAAATGGTCAGGAATCAGTGCCTTTAGTCTGTCCTCACTGCCGTCTTTGATTGCCTGCTCATAGTACCAGCATTTGAATTTCAGCATATCCAGAGTGCGGTTCATCTGCTCGAGCTCTGCCTCCATGTGCGACCGTTGCTCCTCAAACAGTGCCTTGCGTTGCGGGTAGGTGGACGGCCCTTCTACACACCAATCCATGAATTGCCGGATGTCCTTGATCTCCATGCCAGCTTTTTTCAGACATTCAATGACCCGGAGTGCTTCAATCTCCGTGTCACCGAATTTGCGGATGCCGGACACCCGTTCCATGTTCGGAAACAGCCCCTGCTTATCATAATAGCGCAGCGTGGAAATAGGTAATCCGAACATCTCTGCCACTTGTCCAATTGAATACATAAATTTCCCTCTCGAAATTTTCAAAAAATATCTTGACCTAAAGTTAGGTTTAGGTATTACTATGAGAATAACACAAAGAATATAAAAATGCAAGGAGTGTTCTACGATGAATAAAAAGGTACTGATCATTTCCTCAAGTCCCCGTAAGGGTGGTAACTCCGAAACGCTGGCGGCAGCATTTGCCAAGGGCGCACGGGAGGCAGGCAATCAGATAGAAACCGTATATCTGCGGGAAAAGCAGGTTGGCTTCTGCAAGGGCTGTCTTGCCTGCCTGAAGTTGGGGCACTGCGTCATCCAGGACGATGCCGTGGAAATTGCCGCCAAAATGCACGATGCGGATGTGCTGGTGTTCGCAACACCCGTCTACTATTACTGTGTCAGCGGTCAGCTCAAGACTATGCTGGATCGCGCCAACCCATTGTTCGATACGGACTACGCCTTTACGAAAGCCTACTTGCTGGCAACAGCGGCAGAGGACGCACCGGAAACCTTTGCGGGCACAGAGAAGGCCGTGCAGGGTTGGGTAGACTGCTTCCCCCGCTGTGCGCTGGCTGGCAAAGTGTTTGTAGGCGGCGTAAACGACGTGGGAGAGATCGCAGGTCATATTGCACTGGAGCAAGCTTATCAAATGGGCAAGGAGGTGTGAGCCATGGCAATCAAACAAACGGCAGGCAGAGAGGCTTTGGGGAAATTTGCTCCCAAATTTGCGGAATTGAATGATGATGTGCTGTTTGGGCAGGTGTGGAGCCGGGAAGACAAGCTTTCCCTGCGAGACCGCAGCATTGTAACAGTGGTGGCTCTGATGGCGCAGGGACTGACGGATTCGTCCTTTCAGTACCATCTGACAACTGCAAAGAACAACGGCGTGACGAAAACGGAAATTGCGGAGATCCTGACCCATGCGGCATTTTATGCGGGCTGGCCCAAGGCGTGGGCGGCTTTTCGTATGGCAAAGGAGGTATGGGCAGAGAACGATGCCGCCGATGCAAAAGCCAAGCATCAGAATGAAATGGTCTTTCCCATCGGTGCACCCAATGACGCCTTTGCAAAATATTTTATCGGACAAAGCTATCTCGCACCACTTTCTACGCAGCAGATCGGTATTTACAATGTGACCTTTGAACCCGGTTGCCGCAACAACTGGCACATTCATCATGCGAAAAACGGCGGCGGACAGATCCTCGTCTGTGTGGCCGGACGAGGTTACTATCAGGAATGGGGCAAACCGGCACAAGAGCTGCGCCCCGGCGATGTGGTAAATATCCCTGTGGGTGTCAAGCACTGGCACGGTGCTGCACCGGATAGCTGGTTTTCTCATCTGGCGGTAGAGGTTCCGGGGGATGAAACATCCAATGAATGGTTGGAAGCCGTGGACAACACAGTATATTTTAAGGCAACAGGCAAGGAGATCTGAATATGGAAAAACTGAATCTGACACAGGAATGGGACAAGGTGTTCCCGAAAAGCGACAGGGTGGATCACAAGAAAGTAACCTTTCACAACCGATATGGCATCATACTGGCGGCGGATATGTACACGCCGAGGGGCGCAGAGGGCAAGCTGCCTGCTATTGCCGTCAGCGGTCCGTTCGGTGCGGTAAAGGAGCAGTCCTCCGGTCTGTATGCGCAGAAAATGGCGGAGCTTGGCTTCTTGACGATTGCCTTCGATCCGTCCTACACCGGCGAGAGCGGCGGTATGCCCCGCTATGTAGCATCGCCGGACATCAACACCGAGGATTTCTGCGCAGCGGTAGACTTTCTCTCCGTGCAGGAGAATGTTGATCCGGAGCGCATCGGTATCATCGGTATCTGTGGCTGGGGCGGTATGGCGCTCAATGCCGCGGCCATTGACACCCGCATCAAAGCTACTGCGGCTATAACCATGTACGACATGACCCGTGTAACGGCCAACGGATATTTTGATGCTGAGGATTCTGAGCAGGCACGCTTTGAGAAGAAAAAAGCCATGAATGCACAGCGCATCGAGGATTATAAAAGCGGAAGCTATGCGCTGGCGGGTGGCGTAGTTGATCCGCTGCCGGAGGACGCACCGCAGTTTGTAAAGGACTATTATGCCTACTATAAGACTCCGCGAGGCTACCATCCCCGCAGCCTGAATTCCAACGGCGGCTGGAATGTGACCTCCTCGCTGTCGTTCCTGAATATGCCGATCTTGCAATACAGCAGCGAGATCCGCTCTGCTGTGTTGCTGGTACACGGGGAAAAGGCGCACTCCCGCTATTTCAGCGAAACAGCGTACAGCAAGCTGACCGGCGATAACAAGGAATTGCTCATTATCCCCGATGCAAACCACACTGACCTTTACGATCAGATGGACATCATTCCATTTGAAAAGCTCAACGCATTCTTTACGGAGTATTTGTTTCACGGCTGTTTATCCTTCGGATGGAAACAGCAGGAATTGAGACCATTAGGGTAGCCAATATTTTTATGTTTGTGTTAGGCTTTGTTGGCAGTAGTCTACCAGAATTTTTCATTACAGTGTTTTGCTAAAGGAATCCGATGGAGCTATAGCGAAGAAGAAAAGCGCTGGGTCTTATGCCCGTGGTGCGGTGCCAAGATGCGCTTGCAGATATTGCGGGAGACGGAATTAGTAACTTTTCCTCTGTTTTGTCCAAAATGCAGGCATGAGAGTATTATCAACGCAAAAAAATTTTATCATTGAAACCAAACAGCCAGACGCTAAGACGCAGTGCTGATCGCAAAATCGATCATGCGCTGCGTCTTATTTATTTTGAAGGAAGGATCTGCTATGGATGCAATTATTTACACTACCAACACTGGAAGCTTACTTTTGTGATGCGTGCAGAAGGATCACGATTCGGTATTGAGCGGTGCAGTGAGAAGCGAAAATATTCTGCTGCCGATCATGCAAAATCATTGATAAGAGAGAAGGAGAAAAAGTTATGTCAGAAAAGAATATTATTATTCGTCTGGAAACGAAAGACGATTACAGAGCTGCCGAAAACCTGACCCGTGAGGCATTCTGGAATGTTTACCGGCCCAGCTGTGTGGAGCACTATGTGCTGCACTGTTATCGGAATGACCCGGCATTTGTGCCGGAGCTGGATTTTTTGATGGAACTGGACGGTGAGCTGATCGGGCAGATTATCTATGTGCAGTCGGAGATTGACTGTGACGATGGACGAAAGGTATCGATCATGACCTTCGGCCCCATCAGCATTGCACCCGCATACAAGCGGCAGGGCTATGGAAAGCAGCTGCTTGACTATTCCATGGAAAAAGCCAGGGAAATGGGCGCAGGAGCGTTTGCCATTACCGGTAATATTGACTTTTACGGCAAGTCTGGCTTTGTTCCGGTCAAAACCAGGGGCGTACGCTATGCCGACGACCCGGATGCGGACTATTTTCTCATCAAAGAATTGAAATCCGGATTTCTGAACGACATCTCCGGTACTTACAAAGACCCCGAGGGGTATTTTGTCTGTGAGAAAGATCCGGAGGAGTTTGAACGGTTTGAAGCCACCTTCCCGGTAAAAGAAAAGCAGAAGCTGCCGGGACAGCTGTTTTGAACAGGAAGAATAATGGCATCCAGTAAAGAGTATCTTCATTTCATTTTAGAACAGCTATCCGGCTCTATGAAGGGACACGGGTACTCGAATGATCTGCTGGATGCGTGTATTCGTGATGCCAAAGCGCAGGGGAAGAAAGGCATTTGTATTTTGTGCGCGGAGGGCCGGAAGCGGGAATTCCTCGCTGACCCGAAATTCCTTGCTTACAAGGAGTTTCGGGTGGCAGACATATCTGACTGCGGGATCAATCTCATGTATCTTCCTATCGAATCGGGTGCACAGCCGCCGCATTTCAAGGAATGTGCGAAACATCCGGTGATTAAGGAAGCAGGTTTTGTTCTCTATTACACCGATCAGTGTCCATATACCTATTATTGGGTGCCAAGGGTGCAGGAGGCAGCGAAGGAGCATGGTATCCCGTTCAAGGCCATCCATATCACTGATAAAAAATCTGCGCAGAATGTACCCGCGCCGGTCACGACCTATGCCCTGTTCCGGGACGGTCAGTTTCTGACACAAAGTATTCAGTCGGATAAAAAATTCATGGCGCTGGCAGGTTTGTAAGGCACAGGCAGAAGCTAGCTAGGGGAACTTTGTTTTCATGTCGACTTAATCAAAAATTTGTGTTTTAATTAAGTGAATACTAAAACAGGGGGCTAATATGGAACTTGACCGTATGCTAAAGGCATTGGGAGAACCAATGCGTTTGAAAATATATCAATCGCTTTTAGAAAGAAAACATTGTGTTCGTTCTCTGTCTAAAAAATTCAGTATTTCTGAATCCGCCATTTCTCAACATATGAAAGTCATGAAGGACGCAGGATTAGTCTATGGTGAGAAATACGGCTATCACACACATTATCTTCCACGACAGGATGCTGTAGGCTTCCTTACCGAGCAGTTTGAGAAGATGCAGACTGCTTCACTAACTCTGAATCGTGATAGGACTGTTTGTCAATGTGAGTATCGTAAGGAGGAAGAAGTATGAATATCCTGTTTGATTTGTTCCTGACTTTTGCAAAGATCGGGTTGTTTACCTTTGGTGGAGGTTACGCCATGATTTCCACAATTGAAAACAACTGTGTAGAAAGAAAACAATGGATTACTCACGATGAGATGATGAATGTGACTGTTATTGCGGAATCCACCCCAGGTCCCATCGCTATCAACTGCGCAACCTTTACCGGATATAAGAAAGCTGGTTTTAGTGGTGCATTGGTGGCAACACTGGGTATGATTGTTCCATCCTTTGTTGTTATCTATCTGATTTCTGTGTTTCTTGATAATTTCCTGGAACTGACCATCATGGCCCATGCTTTTAAGGGTATCAAAATAGCCGTTGGCATCTTAATTCTGGATGCTGCCATTACTATGATTAAAAAAATGCACAAAAAGAAACTGCCGAGAACAATTATGATCGGCTCCGCTATCGTCATGTTCTGCATCAACCTCTTTGGATGGAATTTCTCCTCGATCAGTCTGATGCTGATTTCAGCGGTTGTGAGTCTGACGATGTTTATTCTGAACGGTACACCTGAACAGAAAGGTGGTGCAAAGAAATGATTTATCTTGACTTGTTTCTTGGTTTCTTAAAAGTCGGATGCTTTGCATTTGGCGGTGCCTATGGTGCCATTCCGTTAATCCGAGATGTAGTAATGTCTTATGGCTGGCTGAGAGATGAAATGCTGACTTATATGATTGCTGTCAGCGAAAGTACCCCAGGTCCCATCATGGTCAACCTTGCCACTTATATCGGTAGCAATCAAGCAGGATTCCTTGGTGCAGTGGTCGCAACGCTGGCGGTTGTTCTGCCTTCGTTTTTGATTATTTTGTTGGTAACAGCGTTATTGAAAACTGCATTGAAGAACAAATATGTTCAAGCTGTGTTGTGTGGGCTGAAACCTTGCGTAATCGGCATTGTGCTGGCTACGGGCATTTACATGGTTTTAAGTAACTGCTTTGTGAAAATATCTGATGTATGTATTAACATCCCAGCGATTATCATCTCAATTATCTTGGTTCTTTCTATAATTAGCTATAGGCAGTTGACAAAAAAGAAGTTATCGCCAATTCTGCTAATGGTTATCTCAGCGGTTGCGGGAGTAGTTGTATACGGCATATGAGGAACTTTTGATGGGATGTTAGGAAACAAAAGTTCTTGGAATCAGGGTTACTGCAGATGAACTATATTTGGATCACAAAAGAAAATATTGACAAGGAAGGGAATATGTTTTATGGCAAAAGAGAGGGATGGATTTAGAAGCCGGACCGGTTTTGTACTGGCATGCATTGGTTCAGCGGTTGGTATGGGAAATATCTGGCGTTTTCCGTACATTGTTTCAGACTGGGGAGGAATGACATTTCTGCTTCCCTATCTGATGTTTGTGGTGCTGATCGCGTCTACCGGAGTGATCGAGGAGATGGCGCTGGGGCGCATGGCCAAGAGTGGTCCTATCAAAGCCTTTGGCATGTGTACGGAGCTTCGCACTGGAAAGAAACGGACAGGGGAGCTGATTGGCATGATCCCGGTTCTGGGCTCCATGGCGCTGGCCATTGGTTATACCGTGGTGGTTGGTTGGATCTTTAAGTATGCGTTTCTGGCACTCAGTGGCAACCTGTATACCCTGGGACAGGATATGGAAGCCATTGGCGCTCTGTTTGATGGTACTGCTTCCAGCTTTGGCAACAATGGCTGGCTGATGGTCACAGTTCTTGTGACTGCGGTTATCATGGCATTTGGCATTGCAGGTGGAATTGAGAAAGCCAACAAGGTGATGATGCCGCTTTTGTTTGTTTTGTTTCTGGGACTGGGGGCATACATTTTTGCACTGCCTGGCTCGGAAAACGGATATCATTACATTTTTACCATCAATCCGGAGGGACTGAAAGATGTCCGCCTGTGGATCTATGCCTTTGGCCAGGCATTTTTCTCGCTGTCCATTGCGGGAAATGGAACGGTGATTTATGGATCCTATCTGAGTGATTCCGAAGATATTGTAGGCTCGGCAAAAAATGTGGCATTCTTTGATACGCTTGCTGCATTGTTAGCTGCTTTCGTGATCATTCCGGGCATGGCGGCAGGCGGGGCAGAATTATCTTCGGGTGGCCCGGGCCTTATGTTTATTTATCTGCTGAATGTATTTAACGGGATGCCGGGCGGAAAAATCTGTGGTGTGGTTTTTTATGTCTGCGTTTTGTTTGCTGGCATGAGTTCTCTCGTCAATCTCTATGAGGCTCCGGTGGAAACGCTGCAGGAACGCCTGGGCCTGAAACGCCCGGCAGCAGTGGCTGTGATTGCTGCAGCTGGCTGCGGTGTGGCACTGTTCATTCAGGGCATTGTGTCCGACTGGATGGATGTGGTATCCATCTATATCTGTCCATTGGGAGCCATGCTTGCCGGCATTATGTTCTTCTGGGTGGCCGGTAAGGATGTTGCTGTCGATGCAGTGAACCGGGGAAGAAAAAAGAAAATTGGAAGCTGGTTTGTTCCCCTTGGAAAGTATGTGCTGGTTCCAGCTGCGTTTATTGCACTTGTGGCAGGCGCGCTGATGGGGGGAATTGGCTAAGGCATCTGGAAAAAATTATTGCAAGAACCGTTTTTGTATTTATTTGCAAAGACGGTTCTTTTGTGTTATAATAAAATTTAACACAACTTTTGAGAAAAGAAGAAAGAAATCAGAAAAAAGAATGAAAAAGGAGCTGTTTTACATGTCACAGGTAGTAGATCGCTTTTTACAATATGTTTCATTTGATACCCAGTCTGAGGAAGGAGCAGCGAAGCAGCCCAGTACGGATAAGCAGTGGGAACTGGCAAGGCTCTTAAAACAGGAACTGGAAGAGCTGGGGGCAGAGCAGGTTCGCCTGAGTGAATATGGTTATATTTATGCGGAGATTCCGTCGAATCTTCCGGAAGATCAGGCTGGCAAAGTACCGGCACTGGGGTTTATTTCCCATATGGATACGGCACCAGCTCTGACTGGATGCAATGTAAAGCCACAGGTTGTAAAAAATTATGATGGACATGACATCTGTCTGAATGCAGAAAAGCAGATTACCATGCGGATTTCGGAGTTTCCGTTCCTGGAGCGGTACAAGGGACAGGATCTGATCACAACAGATGGAACCACACTGCTTGGTGCAGATGACAAAGCCGGTGTGGCAGAAATTATGACGGCGGCCGCTTATCTGCTTTCCCATAAAGAAATTCCGCACGGAAAGATTTGTATTGGATTTACTCCGGATGAGGAGATTGGCTGCGGCGCAGACCGGTTTGAGGTGGAGAATTTTGGCGCACAGTTTGCCTACACGGTTGACGGCGGAGAGCTTGGTGAGGTGGAATACGAAAACTTTAACGCTGCGTCTGCCGTTGTCACGATTCATGGCTGCAGTATGCACACCGGAGACGCGAAACAGGGCATGGTGAATTCCATGCTGATCGGCATGGAGTACCAGCAGATACTGCCGACTTTCGAGAATCCCATGTATACGGAAGGATATGAAGGGTTTTTCCATCTGGATCATTTTAATGGTGATGTGGAAACTTCGATGATGAAGTATCTGATTCGGGATCATGATATGGAAAAGTTTGAAAAGAAAAAAGAGCAAATGCGCCAGATTGCAGCATTCCTGAACCAGAAATACGGTGATGGCACCGTAGAGATCGAGATCCGGGATTCTTATTTCAACATGAAAGAGAAGATCAAACCGCATATGCAGCTGATTGACCGGGTGTGCAGCGCTATGAAGGAACTGGATGTGGAGCCGGTGATCCGTCCGATCCGCGGCGGTACGGATGGAGCGCGCCTTTCTTACGAAGGACTTCCGTGCCCAAATCTGTGTACCGGAGGCGCGAATTTCCACGGAAAGTACGAGTTTATTTCTATCCAGTCCATGGAGAAAATCGTGGAATTGCTTGTAAAACTGATGACAGCGCCGAAAACAGAGCGGAAAGAATGACGGCGGACAGAAGCAGCCCGCAAAGAAGAACAGGAGAGTAAGAAGCAGAAAAGAGATAAGGATCATGAGAGAGAAACTTACAAAATCAGATGTGGAAAAAATCCAGGAAGAGATTGAATATCGGAAACTGGAAGTGCGTCCCGAATGTCTGGAAGCAGTAAAGGAAGCAAGAGCCCATGGAGATCTGAGCGAAAACTTTGAGTATTATGCGGCTAAGAAAGACAAAAATCAGAACGAAAGCCGCATTCGTTATCTGGAGAATATGCTGAAAAACGCAATTGTGATCTCCGATGAGTCAAGGTCCGACGAGGTCGGCCTGAATAAGGCGGTTACCCTCTATATGGAGGATGACGATGAGGAGGAGACCTACAAGCTGGTCACCAGCATCCGCGGCAACTCCATGCACAATATGATCAGCATTGAGTCACCTCTTGGCAAAGCTATTCTGCGCCACAAAGTGGGAGACCGGGTGGAGATTACCACGGACAACGGTTACAGCTATTTTGCGGAGATCAGGAAAATTGAAGATATCGGAGATAAAGATGATACGATCCGGAAATTCTGATATTTCTGAGCTATCAGAACTCCCGGACCGGAGAATCAGTATTTTGATCGGGTGTAAAAATTGATTACAAACTCCATAAAATGATGCACATAAGGCTTTAAGATAAAATTCTTATGGTAAACAAGATACAGGCTGCGGCTGTCTGCAACCAGCGGAAGATCAAAAACAAGAAGTTTCTGATCCGATCCGGGGCTGCAGGCGGCCGCTTTTGATATGACAGAAATCCCCAGACCGTTAGCAACGAGATTTTTGATGGATTCCTGGTCGTTGAGGCGGGCAGTGACATTCAGGGAATTTTCCGGGATATGCAGGTTTTCAAGAAGTTCGTAGACAAATTTACGGCTTCCGCTGCCTTCTTCCCGCAGGATCAGGGACTCTGATTTTAAGATGGTGTTGATGGGAGTACCGGAGCTTTTCAACTCTTCAAAATAAGCGTTTTTCGGCGTAATGAGTACCATTTGGTCCTGGTAGAAGGGCTCAAAGCAGAACCGGTCATCTTCGCTGGTCATGCCAACCAGCCCCAGGTTAAAGCTGCCTTCCAGAATCTTGTCCAGAATGCCCTGGCTGTCGCTTTGATAGATATTGAAATAGGTTTCCGGACACAGCTTTTTGTAGGCAGGAAGAAGCTCTGGCAGCAGATAGGTGGACGGAATCGTGGATGCGCCCATATGGATCACATTCCGGCTTTCATTGATCCAACTTTCAATTAAATGATTTTTCAGGCTCAGAATGCTTACGGCGCATTCATAAAATTCCTGTCCCCGAGGTGTCAGCTCAATGCTTTTGGTGGTACGCACCAGCAGGCAGGACTGAAACTCATCCTCCAGCATACGGATATGAGTGCTGATCGTAGGCTGGGAGATGAAAAGCTTCTCTGAGGCTTTCGTAAAGCTGCCATAATCGACGACAGCGACGAATGATTGCAGTTGTTTGAATTCCATATGCCTCCTTTATATCAGATCCAGCCGCCGTCCAGTCCAATGACCTGTCCGGTCAGGTAAGAACCCTTGTATCCAAGATGATAGACGAAATCGGCAACCTCCTCTGCGCGTCCCAGTCGTCCCGCCGGGATTTCCTCAACCAGCTGGATGAGTTCGTCTTCCTGCAGCCACTGGTTCATCTCGGTGTCGATGGCACCGCAGGCTACGGCATTTACCTGAATGTTGCTTGGGGCCAGTTCTTTGGCAAGGGCCTTAGTGAACGCGTTGACGCCGCCCTTGGTCGCAGAATAGGCCACCTCACAGGAAGCGCCTGCACAGCCCCAGACGGAGGAAATGTTTATGATTTTTCCGTGTCCGGCCGGAAGCATCAGCGGAATGGCCAGCTTGCAGCAGTTAAAGACAGAAGTCAGGTTGGTGCGCAAAATGCGGTCCCAGTCTTCTGATGACATATCCTGCAGCAGGCCAATGTAGTCGATACCGGCGTTGTTGACCAGAACATCCAGCGAGCCGAACTGCTTGCGGATCATAGAAAAAAGCTGCTCACAGACAGCCATGTCTCCCATGTCGCCCAGAAATGCGGCACAGGTTACCTGATAACTTTCGATTTCTTTTTTGGTTTGCATCAGCTCCTGTTCCCGGTGGGCACAGTTGATGATGACATTATAGCCTTTTTTGGCAAATTTTACGGCAATGGCCTTTCCGATTCCACGGGAAGCGCCCGTTACAAGAACTACTTTTTTTGCCATAAGATCACTCCTCTCTCTGCTTTTATTTTATCATAAAAAAACGTTTTGGTCAGCCTTTTCATACATTTTACAATTCAATTACAATTTTACGAACTCTCTGTAACTTTCTGGAGAGTTATGTTATACTGGATGACAGATTATGGTGGAAATTTGGATAGAAAGGCGAGTACGCATGAATACATGGAAAAAGATACTGGCTGTGAGCTGTCTTTGTGCGGCAGCATCCAGCCCGTTTGCCGCTTACGCGGACGCTGCAAAATCTGTTCACGAGGCAACTCTTGTAGCGGCTCCGGCAGACTATGAAAACATTGCGGTATCCCAGGTGTCCGATTATGTGAATATCCGGGAACAGGCAACCACGAACAGCAAAATTGTAGGTAAGATTTATAATAACTGCGCGGCAACCATTCTGGAAACTGTGGAGGGAGAGGGCGGAAGCTGGTACCGCATTCAGTCCGGAAGTGTAAACGGATTCATCAAATCCCAGTATTTTATCACCGGTCAGGAGGCCGAAACGCTGGCCCAGTCGATTGGCCGGGAGTTTGTTACCGTCAGTGTGGACAACCTGCGCCTTCGTGAAGAACCGAATCTGACCAGCAATGTTCTGACCATGGTCTCCAGTGGTTCCCGTTATGTGGTTCAGGGGGACGAGGGAGATTTTTATAAGGTCGAGGTCGATGCAGATCTGATCGGTTATATTGCCAAATCCTATTGCAAGGTCGAAGTGGAATTTGATCAGGCAGTATCCCTGGAGGAAGAACGCCAGAAACTGGAAGAAGAGGCCCAGAGAAAGCGGGATGCCCAGACGGCCATCGCAAATCTGGAGCAGACCATTAAGGTAGAAGAGAATAAGGACGTTATCATTCCGGCAAATCCGGCCCAGAGTGATGATTCCGCGATTACCAGTGCGCCGTCTGCAAATACTGCGCAAAACAGTCAGGCTCAGAGTCCGTCGTCAGGTCAGAACAGTTCTGACAGCAAGTCTGCGGCTTCCGCTCCTGGAAAGACGAATTCTTCTAACAGTTCAAGCCAGATTGGTTCGTCCGGCCCGTCCTCAGGCACAGTTTCTTCTCCGGTTGCAGGTCCGGGAAGCTCCGCGGCAGTTGTATCTGCGACCAGAACCGCAATCGTGGCTTATGCCAAGCAGTTTTTGGGCAACCCGTATGTGTATGGCGGCACCAGCCTGACAAACGGCGCGGACTGCTCTGGTTTTACCCAGTCTGTCTTTGCGCATTTTGGCATTACCACAGGAAGAAGCTCCAGAGATCAGGCAGCGCAGGGAAAAGAGATTTCCATGTCGGCCATCCAGCCTGGTGACCTTCTGTTCTATGCCAGCGGAAGCTACATCAATCATGTGGCTATTTACATAGGAGACGGAAAAATCATCCACTCCAGTAATCCGACTACCGGTATTACCATCACCAAGTACAACTACCGTACGCCGTGCAAGGCGGTAACATTCCTGGATTAGGAGTGTGCGGTTTATGAATGAAAAAAAACAATACTGCGGCCTGGACCTGCTGAAATTTATCATGGCGGTCCTGGTGGCCGCGCGGCATATGATTCAGGTGTTTTATCCGGCGGAAAGCCGCTGGCGCCTGATCATTGGCAGCTGGCTTTCCAATCTGGCTGTTCCGGTGTTTTTCATCATTGCGGGATTTCTTTTATTTCGCAAGATCCCGGATACGGACAAAAAGAGCGGATGGCCTGTGGTGGGGCGTTATGCCTGGCGCATTGTGAAGCTGTATCTGCTCTGGTGTGTCATTTACTGGCCTATTGATATTTTCAACTGGTATCATGGTACGGCCACCATCATGGAGACATTGAAGGCATATGTTCATTCATTCTTTTTCTCCAGTACCATTGCACAGCTCTGGTATCTGCCGGCGCTGGCTGTGGCTGCCCTGATCGTGTGGACTGGTTATCGTGCCGGATTGAAGATATGGATGCTGCTGGTTCTGGCGGGGGCACTGTTTGTGTTTGGCTGCATCTGTGATAACTGGTATTTTACCGAGCGTGCGCCCATGAAAATCCAGGAATTTGTATGGTGGTATGCGCCGAAGTTCGTGACCATGCGAAACGGTCTGTTTTACGGAAGCTTTTACCTGGCCTTGGGACTCTGGTTTTCCAGAAAGACCTGGTGTATGCCGGTGCTGCTTTCACTGGGCGGCAGCGTGCTGTTTCTGGCCCTGATGTACAAAGAGGTGGCCACCTGCTTCAATACCAATATGGTGTTTACCGCGGCTCCGGCAGCGGTCTGTCTGACAGAACTTGCCATGAGGCTTCGGGGGGGATATTCCCGTTTCTTTGTAACACTGCGGGAGATGAGCGAGTGGGTTTATTTCTCCCATTTTTATTTCTTCTATTTCTTTTCCTGGACGGTAAAGTGGAATCCGCTTCCGTTGACCGAACAGAATATTACGCTGTGCATTTTTGTGCCCATGCTGCTGTTTGCGCTTCTTGTCTCAATGATGTCTCATCGGGAAAGCGGAAGATGGCTCCGAAAATTTATTTAGGAAAAACGAATGAAATAACGGAAATCATAAAAATAAAAAGCCTCTGGGAAAATTCCCAGGGGCTTTTTGAAAAGTATGAAAGTGTTTTGGCTTTCGTATGTAAAAATTTAGAATTCCGGCTCAATCAGACCGTAAGTCTGACCCTTTCTCTTATAAACGACATTGACTTCTTCTGTTTCTGCGTTTAAGAATACATAGAAGTTATGTCCTAACAGTTCCATCTGCACGCAGGCTTCTTCTGGATCCATAGGCTTCATGGCGAAGCGTTTGGTCTTTACAATCTGAATCTCGTCTTCCGGTTCCGCTTCTTCACTGATGAACAAATCGGAGAAGGACTGTGCGGACTGCTTTTTGTCGATGAGTTTGTTTTTGTACTTACGAAGCTGGCGTTCGATGATCTCCTCTACCAGGTCGATGGATACATACATGTCATTGCTGGATTCTTCAGCACGGATAATGTTGCCCTTAACCGGGATAGTAACCTCGATCTTCTGTTTGTCTTTCTGTACACTGAGAGTTACGATGATTTCTGTATCCGGAAGGAAATAACGTTCCAGTTTTCCGATTTTTTCCTCAATGGCGGCGCGAAGCCCCGGAGTCACATCAATATTTCTGCCTGTAATCGTATAACGCATAAGTCATCAGCTCCTTCTTTTGAGATGTTCTAAGTATAACATATAAAACCGAAAATTACAACCAAAACAAGGAAATTGTTGAGACAATTATTGGGAATGAAAAATAAAAACACATACTTTATCCACAAAAAAGAAATTGCATTTCTACCTTTGCGGATGTGGAAAAGTCAAGCGTTTTTCCTGTATTTTTTGGCGTAAACAGTGGATTTATAAGATATGAACAAAGAAAACCGTACGTTTTTCCGTGGGGAATAAACGGAAAAATGTGGGAAAACTTTGTGGATAATGTGGATAACTTGGTGCATAACTCATTTTTGGCTGAAAATCAAGGAAAATGGATGTGGATGTATTTTTCGTGGATATTGTGGATAACGTGGATAAGTTGTGAATCGAACATAATTTTTGTGCAACCTGACAGGTTTACCATAATTTTACTTTTATGTCGCCTTTGCAATAAGGAAATTAATTTTTTGTGAACAAAGGGCCTAAAACTTGAATAAATCAGGGGATAGTGGTACAATATCAAAGATTGACTTATAATAATAGTAGAAACGAGACAGACGAAACAAAGAAAGTTTAGGAGAAAGAACTATATGAATCTCATAGAAAAAGTATTTGGCACCCACAGCGAGCGGGAATTGAAGATGATCTATCCGATTGTGGATAAAATCGAAGCGCTGCGTCCGACCATGCAGGCAAAGACCGATGAGGAACTGCGTGATAATACCCGCATCTTCAAGGAGCGTCTTGCAAACGGTGAAACCCTGGATGATATCCTTCCGGAGGCATTTGCTACCGTACGTGAGGCGGCAAAACGTGTGCTGAACATGGAACATTATCCGGTACAGCTCATCGGTGGTATCGTGCTGCATCAGGGCCGTATCGCTGAGATGAGAACCGGTGAAGGTAAGACCCTGGTTTCCACTTCCCCGGCATACTTAAACGCACTGGCAGGCAATGGCGTTCACATTGTAACCGTCAACGATTATCTGGCAAAACGAGATGCGGAGTGGATGGGACAGGTTCACCGTTTCCTGGGCCTGACAGTTGGCGTGGTATTAAACCCGATGACCTCTGAGGAGCGTAAGGCTGCTTACAACTGCGACATCACCTACGTTACCAACAACGAGCTGGGCTTTGATTACCTGCGTGACAACATGGCAATCTACAAGGACCAGATGGTTCTGCGCAATCTGGATTATGCCATCATCGATGAGGTGGATTCCGTCCTGATCGATGAAGCAAGAACTCCGCTGATCATTTCCGGCCAGAGCGGCAAATCCACAAAGCTTTACGAGGTATGTGATGTGCTGGCTCATCAGCTGGTACGCGGTGAGGCATCCGGCGAGTTCACCAAGATGAATGCCATCATGGGCGAGGACATCGAGGAGACCGGCGACTTCGTTGTAAATGAGAAAGATAAAGTCGTTAACCTGACTGAGGAAGGCGTTAAGAAGGTAGAGCAGTTCTTCCATATTGAGAACCTGGCAGATCCGGAGAATCTTGAGATCCAGCACAATATCATCCTGGCTCTGCGCGCAAACTACCTGATGTTCCGTGATAAGGACTATGTAGTAAAAGACGATGAGGTTCTCATTGTCGATGAGTTTACCGGACGTATCATGCCGGGCCGCCGTTATTCCGATGGACTGCACCAGGCAATCGAGGCGAAGGAGCATGTAAATGTCCGCCGCGAGAGCAAGACCCTGGCAACCATCACCTTCCAGAACTTCTTCAACAAGTTCCGCAAGAAAGCCGGCATGACCGGTACTGCGTTAACCGAGGAGAAAGAGTTCCGTAATACCTACGGCATGGATGCCATCGCAATCCCGACCAACCGTCCGGTTGCGCGTATTGACCATGAGGATGCAGTATACAAGACCAAAAAAGAAAAATTTAAGGCAGTTGTCGATGAAGTGGTGGCTTCCCATGAGAAGGGACAGCCGGTACTGGTTGGCACCATCACCATTGAGACTTCTGAGCTGTTAAGCAAGATGCTGACCAAGCGCGGTATTCAGCACAAAGTCCTGAACGCGAAGTTCCATGAGCTGGAGGCAGAGATCGTAGCGGATGCTGGTATCCACGGCGCTGTTACCATCGCGACCAACATGGCCGGCCGTGGTACCGATATCAAGCTGGATGATGAGGCAAAGGCAGCAGGCGGCTTAAAGGTTATCGGTACCGAGCGTCATGAGTCCCGCCGTATCGACAATCAGCTGCGCGGACGTTCCGGCCGTCAGGGTGACCCGGGTGAGTCCCGCTTCTACATTTCCCTGGAAGATGACCTGATGCGTCTGTTCGGTTCCGAGCGTCTGATGGCTATGTTTGAGGCCCTGGGTGTTCCGGAGGGCGAGCAGATCGAGCACAAGATGCTTTCCAGCGCTATTGAGAAAGCACAGATGAAGATCGAGAACAACAACTACGGTATCCGTGAGAACCTGTTAAAATACGACGAGGTCAACAACGAGCAGCGTGAGATCATCTATGCAGAGCGCCGCAAGGTTCTGGATGGTGACAACATGCGTGACCTCATCTTAAAGATGATTACCGATATCGTGGAGAATTCTGTGGATCTGTCCATCTCAGAGGAACAGGCATCCTCCGAGTGGGATTTGAATGAGTTAAACAGCCTTCTGCTCCCGATCATTCCGCTTGAGACCATCACCGCAGAGAATCATCCGGTGACTAAGAAGAATGAATTAAAGCATATGCTGAAGGAAGAAGCCATCAAGCTGTACGAGGCAAAAGAGGCAGAGTTCCAGGAGGCAGAGCAGATCCGTGAGCTGGAGCGCGTAGTACTTCTGAAGGTGATCGACAACAAGTGGATGAGCCACATTGATGATATGGACCAGCTGCGTCAGGGTATTGGCCTGCAGGCTTACGGCCAGAGAGACCCGGTTGTTGAGTACAAGATGAGCGCTTACGAGATGTTCGAGGCTATGACGGCAGCGATCACCGAGGAGACTGTCCGCATTTTGTTCCACATTCGTGTAGAGCAGAAGATTGAGCGTGAGCCGGCAGCCAAGGTAACCGGAACCAACCGCGACACCTCTGCGCCCCAGGCACCGAAGGTACGCCAGGTACAGAAAATCTACCCGAACGATCCGTGTCCGTGCGGAAGCGGCAAGAAATTCAAACAGTGCCATGGCCGTGATTTAATGCCGAGATAATAAGAAAATAGTGACCGGCGGGTCTGTCAAAGGATTCGCCGGTCATTGTGAAAAGAAATACAAAATATATAATATGAAAGAAGGTGACACAATGGTAGAATTAGATCAGTTCAAGTACACATTATCGACCTTTGAAAAACCATTAGTGGAAGTGAGGGATTCACTTTGACCTGGATAACAAGGTCAGACGAATCGATGAATTAGACAAATCCATGGAGGAGCCGGGCTTCTGGGACGATGCCGACCGCGCCACCAAGCTGGTTCAGGAGGCAAAGAACCTGAAGGATACCGTAGAGCTCTACCGTGGTCTGGAGCAGCAGTACGAGGATATCCAGGTTATGATCGAGATGGGATATGAAGAGGAGGATCCTTCTCTGATTCCGGAGATTCAGGAGATGCTGGACGAGTTTACGCGCAATCTGGAAAAGCTGCGCATGGAAACCCTGCTGTCCGGTGAATATGACAAATACAATGCTATCCTGCGCTTAAATGCAGGCGCAGGCGGTACAGAGTCCTGTGACTGGTGCAGCATGCTGTACCGTATGTACTGCCGCTGGGCAGACAAGATGGGCTACAAGACGGAAGTCCTGGATTACCTGGATGGTGATGAAGCAGGCATCAAGTCTGTTACCATTCAGATCAACGGGGAGAATGCATTTGGCTACTTAAAGTCCGAACGTGGCGTGCACCGTCTGGTGCGTATTTCCCCGTTCAATGCGGCCGGAAAACGCCAGACCTCTTTCGTGTCCTGTGATGTTATGCCGGATATTGAGGAAGATCTGGATGTGGACATTAACCCGGATGACCTGCGGATCGATACCTATCGTTCCAGTGGTGCCGGTGGTCAGCACATCAACAAGACTTCTTCTGCCATCCGTATCACCCATATCCCGACCGGAATCGTGGTACAGTGCCAGAATGAGCGTTCCCAGTTCCAGAACAAGGACAAGGCCATGCAGATGTTAAAGGCAAAGCTGTATATGTTAAAGCAGCAGGAAAATGCCGAAAAGCTGTCCGACATCCGTGGCGATGTCAAGGAAATCGGCTGGGGTAACCAGATTCGCTCGTATGTGCTGCAGCCATATACCATGGTCAAAGACCTGCGCACCGGCGAAGAAACCGGAAATGTGGCTAATGTCCTGGATGGAGGGCTGGACCCGTTCATCAGCGCCTACCTGCGCTGGCTGAGTCTGGGCTGCCCGGACCGCAAGGCTTCCGCAGAAGATTAATTTTGATTTTTATAAAAGCAGAGTGTATGCAAGAAAAAGCTTGCGCTCTGCTTTTTTTTGTGCTAATATCTCTCACATGAGCACAAATGTTCATGATAGACGAACATAAAGAGATGATACTGTCGGTTACAGACAGATATTTTCGGGAGGATTTATTATGCCGGAAGAAAAAAGCAAGTATTTTGTAGTGAAGCAGAAAGCGGTGCCGGAGGTATTGCTGAAGGTTGTGGAGGCCAAGAAGCTTCTGGAGTCAGAACGGGTGATGACCGTTCAGGAGGCAACCGAGCGGGTGGGCATCAGCCGCAGTTCTTTTTACAAATATAAAGAAGATATTTTCCCGTTCTATGACAATACAAAAGGCAAGACCGTTACTTTTGTGGTACAGATGGATGATGAACAGGGCCTGCTTTCGGACCTGCTTCATATCGTGGCAGTTTACAAAGCAAACATCCTGACGATTCATCAGAGTATTCCGGTCAACGGCGTAGCAACGCTGACTTTGTCTGTGGAAGTTAAGGACAACACAGGGAATATCTCCAAAATGGTGGAAGAGATTGAAGAGCAGGACGGCATTCATTATGTGAAAATCGTTTCCAGGGAGTAATACCGGGGGGTTGCAGATAGCATGGAAGCATAAATAACAGAAAGAAAAGCGAGGACAGAGCAATGGTACAGGTAGCAATCATGGGATATGGCACAATTGGTTCCGGAGTAGCGGAGATCTTAGCGCAGAATGCAGAGCAGATCAAACATGGCTGCGGACAGGATGTAGCACTGAAATATGTACTGGATCTTCGGGATTTCCCGGGAAGTCCGGTAGAAGACAGGATCGTACATGATTTTTCCGTAATCGAGAAAGATCCGGAAGTGAGCGTGGTAGTAGAGACCATGGGTGGTTTAAATCCGGCTTATCCGTTTGTAAAGGCAAGCCTGCTGGCCGGCAAGCATGTGGTAACCTCCAACAAAGCCCTGGTGGCCGCTTATGGAACCGAGCTTCTTGCCATTGCAAGGGAAAAAAACGTGAATTTCTTCTTTGAGGCCAGCGTTGGCGGCGGTATTCCGATCATCCGTCCGCTGTACCGCTGCTTAAAAGGAGAGAAGATCCTGGAAATTACCGGTATCTTAAACGGTACTACCAACTTTATTCTGACCAAGATGGACAAAGAAGGAGCTTCCTTTGAAGCAGTATTAAAAGAGGCGCAGGATCTGGGATACGCGGAGCGCAATCCGGAAGCAGATGTAGAGGGCTACGATACCTGCCGCAAGATCGCAATTCTCACGGCGATGGCGTCAGGAAAAGAAGTGAACTATGAGGATATCAGCACAGAGGGTATCACAAAGATTACCGATGTGGATTTCAAGTACGCAGACAAACTGGGAACTTCCGTGAAGCTGTTCGGAACCAGCCGTCTGGACGGAGATGAGGTTCATGCATGGGTGGCTCCGGTCATGATTGGCAAGGATCATCCGCTGTATGCAGTCAATGATGTGTTTAACGGCATCATGGTAAAGGGCAACATGCTGGGAACTGCCATGTTCTACGGAAGCGGTGCCGGAAAGCTCCCGACCGCCAGTGCTGTCGTTGCCGACATTATGGAGGCAGTTGAGAATGCGGACCACAACGTGCCGCTTGGCTGGAGCAGTGAGCGTCTAGTGATCGCAGACCAGAAGACCTCCGTACACCGCTATTTTGTGCGTGTAGAAGGAACCGGTACCGAGCTGGAGCAGGCAGCTGCCGCAGCCTTTGGAGGCGCAGAACTTGTAAAACTGGACAGCTTAAACGATGAGTTTGCGCTGCTGACCGGTGAGATGAGTGAGGCAGCGTACGCAGAGTGTGCTGCAGCATTTGAAAAAACCGCAAAGATCCGCCAGAGAATCCGCGCAGAATTTTAAAAATTTAGGGTTAAAACCAATATAGGTCCGAATCCGGTAATCCCGGCATACCGCTGCGCAAAATATGGGTATTG
>NZ_QUFI01000013.1:3190-99149 GCF_003478505.1 Clostridium sp. AF27-2AA | reverse complement strand
CGTCCGGACCCTTTATTAGTTCCGTCTCAATATTTTTATTTGGTTCCAAAGATCCGGTCGCCGGCGTCTCCGAGTCCCGGGCAGATGTAGGCGTTTTCGTTTAAGCAGCGGTCCAGATGTCCGACATAAATCTGGATATCCGGGTGTGCTTCGTGCAGGCGTTTCAGTCCTTCCGGGGCCGCGATGATGGACATGAACTTGATGTTCTTTCCGCCGTGCTGCTTAATGAAATCAACTGCGGCTACTGCGGAGCCGCCGGTGGCCAGCATCGGGTCGGTGACAACGATGGTTCTCTGGTCGATCGGAGTTGGGAGCTTGCAGTAGTATTCGTGTGGTTCGTGGGTCTCCTCATCGCGGTATAGGCCGATGTGGCCGACCTTTGCGCTTGGAACGAGAGCCAGAATGCCGTTTACCATGCCAAGTCCGGCCCGCAGGATCGGGACAACAGCCAGTTTCTTTCCGGCAATCATTGGGGTCATGCAGGTTTCAATCGGAGTTTCCACCTCTACTTCCTCGGTGGGAAGATCGCGTAAAGCCTCATATCCCATGAGCATGGCGATTTCCTCAATTAGGGAGCGGAATTCATTGGTCCCGGTGTTTTTGTTGCGGAGAATGGAAATCTTGTGCTGGATCAGCGGGTGGTTGAAGATGGTTACGTTTTCCATAAGATAAAATCCTCATCTTTCTTTTATTTGTTTTCCGGAGTGTAGACAGCCAGAATATAGTCTCCCAGAGCGTGTGCTACCGGAAGGGAGAAATAGATAGAGCCTTCGTACTCATAGCTGAAACATTCCGGGAATGTTTCCTGGTAAGGAAAATCAGCGTTCTGGAAAAGTGCGGTATAGTAAGACTGATCGTACTCTTTCAGAAAGGTTTTTGCTGTGGCAGCGGTTTCGGCATCAGTTTCCGGGAAGGTACAGTCATCGGACAGTACATAGGAAGCCAGAGTGGCTGGATCGGCCAGATAGGAAAGACCGATATCAGAGCCGGAGCTTAAGCTTATCGTGTTTGTGTAGAAGATAGCAGTTGGGTGTATGCCGCCGTCCGTCATAACATTGCCATCGTAGCGGACCGTGATACGGTTTTTTGTGGCGGAGAGGACTTTGCAGGTAATATTCAGGGTGTCTTTGGCTTCATCGATTTCCCAGGCTTTCAGGATGGAAAGGGCATTATCTTTCAGATGATCGTTGATTTCCGGTTTCACAGAGTTATCAGAAATGACCGGATATTGAATGGAAACATTGCCATTCTGGTAGGTGTCTGTTTTAACGGACAGGGAAAGGGATGTGGCGGCACCTCCGGCGGAAGTTCCCTGGGACTGCGCGTTTTCAATGCCTGGTTCGATGGTGATGGATGAACTGCTTTCCGATTCCGTTGCGGTGGTGGAAACAGGAGCAGTCTGAACGGTACTTTCCGCAGCCTGGCTGCCGGACAGATTAATCTTATCGTGTTTCTTTTTGCACCCGGTGGCGAGACAGGCTGTGCTGAGGGCCAGAAGGGTAACCGTCAGTGCGTATTTTGATTTCTTTGGTATCATAGTGTTCTGCCTCCTTCATGTCGAAAATAATGGAGTTTCTTTGTGTTCATTACATTATAGCGCAAAGTCGGGAAGAAATATAGATGAAGGAAAAGAAATAAGAATTTTGTAAAGAGAGTAAAGAAAACAGGAATAAAAAAGAAAGAACCCCGAACCACTGAAATCAGTGATCCGAAGCTCCTGCCCCTGCCAAGGATGCCGGCAGCCGGACTCGAACCGGCACGAGGTCGCCCCCGTCAGATTTTGAGTCTGATGCGTCTGCCATTCCGCCACGCCGGCTTACTTACGCAAAAAATATTGTAACATAAGTGACAGCGCTTTGCAAGGGATTTTTCCAATATTTGTGTCTATTGAATCTACAATTATTATAGAAACAATACAATTAGAACAGATGCTCAAAGCGTTTCATAGCTGCGATGGTGTTCTCGTGGTTGTTGAAGGAGGTCAGGCGGAAGTAGTTCTTTCCGTTTTCGCCGAAGCCTGCGCCCGGGGTTCCCACCACCTGGGCATTGTTTAACAGATAGTCAAAGAACTCCCAGGATTCCATGCCGTCCGGACACTCAAACCAGATGTAAGGAGAGTGTACGCCGCCGAAGAAGCGGATGTTTCTGCGTTTTAAGGTGTCTGCGATGATGCGGGCATTTTCCTGATAGTAGGCGATATTCTCGCGGCACTGCGCCATGCCTTCCTCGGTAAAGACTGCAGCGGCACCCTTCTGGATAATGTAGGAGGTTCCGTTGAATTTGGTAGACTGTCTGCGGTTCCACATAGCGTGCAGGGACATTTCCTGGCCGTTGGAAGCGGTAAAAACTAATTCTCTCGGAACTACGGTGTAGCCGCAGCGGGTTCCGGTAAAGCCTGCCGTCTTGGACAGGGAGCAGAACTCAATGGCACATTTCTTTGCGCCCTCGATGGCGTAAATGCTGCGCGGAAGCTCCGGGTCGGAGATGAATGCCTCGTAAGCGGAGTCGAAAAGGATGACGGCGTTGTTAGCCAGTGCGTAATCGACCCATTCTTTTAACTGTTCCTTATTGTAAACAGCACCGGTCGGGTTGTTTGGGGAACAGAGGTAGATGATGTCAGCATGAACGGACGGATCCGGCATCGGAAGAAAGTTGTTCTCTGCGTTTCCGGATAAGTAGGTGACATTCTTGCCATTCATGATATTGGAATCCACGTAAACCGGATAGACCGGATCCGGGATCAGGATGACATTGTCGTTGTCGAACAGCTCGGAAATATTGCCGGTATCGCTTTTGGCACCATCGGAGATGAAAATATCAGCGGCATCCACGGATACGCCGTTGCGTGCATAATAAGCAGAAATGGCATCACGCAGGAAGCCGTAGCCCTGCTCTGGACCGTAACCCTTGAAGGTTTCTGCGGAAGCCATGGCATCCACGCCCTCATGAAGGCCCTTGATGGTGAGGTCTCCAAGCGGGAGTGTAACGTCACCGATACCAAGACGGATGATCTTAGAGTCCGGATGCTCAGCCTCGTAGGCAGCAACCCGGTGCGCGATTTCGGCAAAGAGATAACTTTCTTTTAAATCCTGATAATGTTCATTTAATTTAGGCATGTGGGAATCCTTCCTTTCGTATGACCGGACAAACTGGGGGACCGGTATTCATAATGGAAGTAATTTTAACAAAGAATAAAAATCAAGTCAATCTGCCGTAAAATAATCAGAGGAAGAAATTGAAAAATTAAGCGGAGTATTGTATGATGGTATGTATTCACGGGAACAGAAGTGAAGAAAATATGGTGAAACTGTAAAACCGCCCGCAAAAAGGTGGACAGAAGAAGACCATACGGAGACCGGAGGTGAAAAGATGGCTACATGCAGGGAAATTGAAAAGATGGTTATGCCATATATCAACCATCAGCTGGATGAAACGCAGCTGGAACAGTTTTTGAAGCATGTGAAGAACTGCCCGGCCTGCAGGGAAGAACTGGAAATCTACTACACTGTGTCGGTGGGCCTGTGGCAGCTTGACAGTGGAAATGGTGTCTATGACATCGCCGGTTCTCTGGAGGAGAGCATGGAAAATGCCTGGCTTACGGTACGCACCGCACGGCTTCGGAAGGTCATCTGTTATGCAGCTAACACCCTGAATGTGGCTTCTGTTCTGATCATGCTTTTCATGCAGATCCGTATCTGGATTCAGGGATAATCAGACAGGAAAAGGAGAAACCATGGGAAAACTGGTTTTAATAGACGGGCACAGTATATTAAACCGCGCGTTTTACGGGGTGCCGGAACTGACAAACTCTGAGGGTCTTCATACCAATGCGGTATACGGGTTCCTCAATATTATGTTTAAGATCCTCGAGGAGGAGAAGCCAGATCATCTGGCGGTGGCTTTTGATTTGAAGGAACCTACCTTCCGCCACAAGATGTACGCGGATTACAAGGGGACCAGAAAGCCGATGCCCCAGGAACTGCATGAGCAGGTGCCGCTGATGCAAGAGGTGCTTACGGCGATGGGCGTGCCGATCTTAACGATGGCGGGCTATGAGGCGGATGATATTTTAGGAACCGTGGCCAAGCGCTGCCAGGCAGAGGGCGAGGAGGTTTCCGTGGTATCGGGTGACCGGGATCTCTTACAGCTTGCGGATACCCACATCAAGATCCGCATTCCCAAGACCAGCCGCGGCACAACGGAGATCCACGATTATTATCCGGAGGATGTAAAACGGGAATACCAGGTAACGCCGATGGAATTTATTGATGTGAAGGCGCTGATGGGCGATTCCTCTGACAATATTCCGGGCGTTCCCTCGATTGGAGAAAAGACGGCTACAAACCTGATCGTAGCTTATGGAAGTATTGAAAATGCCTATGCTCATCTGGATGAGGTAAAGCCGCCCCGGGCAAGAAAAGCCCTGGAGGAGCATTACGATATGGCGGTTATGAGCAAGGAACTGGCGCAGATCTGTATTACCTGTCCGATCCCCTTTGTGTATGAAGACGCGAAGATTGAGAATCTTTATACGCCAGAGGCATATCAGTATATGAAGCGTCTGGAGTTCAAATCCATTCTGGCACGCTTTGATGTGCAGGAGATGGGCGGAAACTCTGTGGAAGAGCATTTCTGGAGCGTGGAGGATCTGTCCGGAGCGGAGCAGATTTTTGAAAAGGCCCGGAATGCGGAGCAGGTGGGATGTCAGCTCATCCTTTCAGAAAATGGGGTGGCTGGTCTGACTATTTGCATTGGCGAAGAAGAAATCTATACGATTCCTGCAGCTGGCTTTCTGACCGGCAGTTACCTGTGTGACCATCTGGAAGAACTGATCGCACAGCGCAGACCAAATCAGGAGCCAGTGGCTGTCCTGGATTTAAAACCCCAGCTTCCGTACCTGAATCTGGATTATGGCAGCGCAGTGGTGGATATGGGAGTGGCCGGATATCTGTTAAATCCGTTAAAAGATGCCTACGAGTACGATGATCTCGCGAGAGATTACCTCGGCATGACAGTGCCGTCCAGAACCGACCTGTTAGGCAAACAGAGTCTGGCAAAAGCTCTGGAAGCAGAAGCTCCGGAGGCAGTGACCTGTGGCTGTTACATGGCTTATGTGGCTTATAAAGCGGCAGGTGTATTAAAAGAGCGCCTGGAAAACGAGGGCATGCTGAAGCTTTACCGGGAGATGGAGATGCCGCTGATCTACAGCCTGTATCATATGGAACAGGCCGGTGTCCGGGTGGACAAGGAACAGTTAAAGCTTTATGGTGAGCAGCTGGAAGGGAAAATTGTGACCCTGGAGCAGGAAATCTATGACCTGGCTGGTGAAACCTTCAACATCAATTCTCCAAAGCAGCTCGGTGAGATTTTGTTTGAGCGGATGCAGCTTCCCCATGGAAAGAAGACCAAGACCGGTTATTCCACGGCGGCTGATGTCCTGGAAAAGCTGGCACCGGAATATCCGGTAGTCCAGAAGATTCTGGAGTATCGCCAGCTTACCAAGTTAAATTCCACCTATGCCCAGGGACTGGCCGGATTCATAAGAGAAGATGGCCGTATTCACGGAAAATTTAACCAGACCATCACGGCAACCGGCCGCATCAGCAGCACGGAGCCGAACCTGCAGAATATTCCGGTGCGCATGGAGCTGGGGCGCGCCATCCGCAAGGTCTTTGTGCCGGAGGACGGTTATGTGTTTGTGGATGCGGATTATTCCCAGATTGAGCTTCGCATCCTGGCGCATATGTCTGGAGATGAGCGTCTGATCAGTGCCTATCGGGATGCCCAGGATATTCACGCCATCACGGCATCGGAGGTGTTCCACACGCCCCTTGACGAGGTGACACCGCTGCAGCGGCGCAATGCCAAGGCGGTCAATTTCGGTATCGTATATGGAATCAGCGCCTTTGGACTGAGTGAGGACTTAAGCATCAGCCGCAAAGAAGCGCTGGAGTATATCAATAAGTATTTCGAAACCTATCCGGGCGTCAAACAGTTTCTGGATGAGCAGGTAAAACTTGGAAAAGAGCAGGGCTGCGTCACTACGATGTATGGACGAAAACGCCCGATTCCGGAACTGAAATCCGGCAATTTCATGCAGCGCTCCTTTGGCGAGCGTGTAGCCATGAACTCCCCAATCCAGGGAACCGCGGCAGACATTATGAAACTGGCCATGATCGCGGTAGACCGGGAACTGAGAGAGAGGCATATGCGCTCCCGCATTGTGCTGCAGGTTCATGATGAACTTCTGGTGGAGACATACCGGGATGAGGCAGAAGAGGTAGTTCGGATCTTAACCGACCGGATGAAACATGCCGCGGACTTAAAAGTCTCCCTCGAGGTGGAAGCCCACACCGGAGACAACTGGCTGGACGCAAAATAAAATGTGTGCTATAATCTCACGAGAACAAGAGAGCAAGAAGAAAAGAGAGGTTTTTCTATGAATAAAATGAATCAGAATTCTGAGAATGTGAAGAATCCGAAGCTGGTAGCAGCGCTTCAGGAAATGTTAAAGCATGATGATTTCATCACCCGCAGCCAGATGGCAGCAGCACTGATGGAAGCACGCCTGCTTTCTCCTATCCAGAAGCAGACTGTCCTGACTGAGAAAAAGGGTCCGTCTACCTGGATTCGTTTTGAGAGCATTACCAATACCGCAGGCGAGAAATATTATCTTGCCTTTACCGATATGGACGAGTACTCCAAATGGAACGAGGATGGAAGCCATGACCAGGCACTGATTATGACCATGGAAGACTTTGGAAATATCCTGATCCGTCAGGTCAATGACTTAAAGGGATTTGTAATCAACCCTTACGGCGAGAACATCAGCATTTCCAAACAGCTTCTGTTATCCTTACTGCAGCAGCACGAAACCAAAATGAGAGAGAAGATGGGCAACTAATATGATGGTACTTGGCCTCACCGGCGGAGTAGGAGCCGGTAAAAGCCGGATCCTTGAGCTGTTTTCGCATGATTACGGCGCGCAGGTGATCCAGGCAGATCTTGTGGCCCGGAAACTGGAGGATCCCGGACAGCCGGGACTGACTGGTCTGGTCAGTCTCTTTGGCGCCGGAATTTTGCAGAAAGACGGTACACTGGACCGCAAGGGCTTCGCGGACAGGATTTTTGGAAATCCGGAAGCGTTAAAACGCGTCAACGCCCTGATCCATCCGCTGACCTGGAATGAGATCAAACGGCAGATCCGGGAAAGCAGCGAGGAACTGATTGTTGTGGAGGCGGCACTCTTTGATGAGCGCAGCCGGGAGGTCTGCCAGTATCTTTTATATGTAGATACGCAGGATGAGATCCGCATTCAGCGTCTGATGGAAAATCGCGGTTATTCCAGGGAAAAATGCCTGGATATCATGAAGAACCAGGCAGACCGGAATGACTTTTTGAAACTGGCGGATTTTGTCATTGACAACAGTGGAAGCCTGGAGGAATCCAGGCTGCAGATCCGGCGGATTCTGAAAAAGACCGGTTATGATAACGGTCTGGAAGAAGGATAAAGGAAACATACAGATGAGATTAGTAAGCATTGCCAGCGGCAGCAGCGGAAACTGCATTTACGTAGGTTCCGAGCATTCCCACATTCTGGTGGATGCCGGAATCAGCAACAAGCGTATTGAGCAGGGATTAAATGAGATCGGCCTTAAGGGCTCAGAGCTGGACGGGGTGGTCATTACCCATGAGCATTCTGACCATATCAAGGGTCTGGGCGTTCTCGCCAGAAAACATCATGTGCCGATTTACGGAACAAAGGAGACTCTGGAGGAAGTAGCTGCCAACACCAAACTAGGGGAGTATCCGAAGGAGCTTCTGCATCCGGTTCTGCCTGACGCGGATTTTCAGATCGGAGATCTTACCCTGGAACCTTTTTCCATCCACCACGACGCGGCAAATCCGGTAGCTTACCGGGTGAGCCATGAGAGCAAAAGCGTGGCGGTGGCCACGGACATGGGACATTTTGACCAGTATATCATTGACCACCTTCAGGGGCTGGACGCACTTTTGCTAGAAGCGAACCATGACGTGAATATGTTGGAAACAGGCCCTTATCCATATTACTTAAAGCGCCGCATTCTTGGGGATCATGGACATTTGTCCAATGAGAATGCGGGAAGGCTTTTAAATTATATTCTGAATGATAAATTGAAACATATTTTACTGGGGCATTTGAGCAAGGAGAACAATTACGAGGCGCTGGCCTACGAGACCGTCCGCTTCGAGATTGACCAGGGGGATACGCCATACAAGGCGAAGGATTTTCCGATTGAGGTTGCAAAACGGGACGAGATGTCACAGATTATCAATCTGTAACACATAAAAACTTTGATACAAACGGAGGATAGCCATATGAGCAAGGTAATTATCACAGTTGTAGGAAAAGACACCGTAGGAATCATCGCAAAGGTATGTACCTATCTGGCAGGAAAACAGGTCAATATCCTGGACATCTCCCAGACCATCGTGCAGGATTACTTTAACATGATGATGATCGCGGACATGGAGCACGCAACCGGTTCTTTTGATGAGGTAGCAACCGAACTGGAAAAGGTTGGCGAGGAGATCGGCGTAGCCATTAAGTGCCAGCGCGAGGAAATCTTCACCAAGATGCACCGCATTTAATCAAAAGACAGAAGGAAAGAGGATACAGCCATGTTGAATATGTTTGAAGTAATTGAAACCAACAATATGATCGAACATGAGAAGCTAGATGTTCGTACCATTACCATGGGTATCAGTCTTCTGGACTGCTGCGATGATGATCTGCAAGCCCTGAATGAAAAAATTTATAAAAAGATTACTACTTATGCAAAGAATCTGGTATCTACCGGCGAGGAGATTGCCAGAGACTTTGGCGTGCCGATTGTAAACAAGCGAATCTCTGTTACCCCGATTGCGCTGGTAGGCGGCTGCGCCTGCAAAAAACCGGAGGATTTTGTGACCATCGCGAGAACTCTGGATAAAGCAGCAAAAGAGGTTGGCGTGAACTTTATCGGCGGTTATTCTGCGCTGGTATCCAAGGGCATGACTCCGGCCGAGGAGAACCTGATCCGCTCGATTCCCCAGGCGCTGGCAGAGACCGAGCGTGTCTGCAGCTCCATCAACGTGGGCTCTACCAAGACGGGACTTAACATGGATGCAGTCCGTCTGATGGGCGAGATTATAAAAGAAACCGCAGAGGCTACCAAGGAAGATGATTCCCTGGGCTGCGCAAAGCTGGTGGTATTCTGCAACGCACCGGATGATAACCCGTTCATGGCAGGCGCATTTCACGGTGTGACCGAGGCGGACGCCATCATCAACGTGGGTGTCAGCGGTCCTGGCGTGGTAAAGGTAGCTCTGGAGAAGGCACGCGGCGAGAACTTTGAGGTACTCTGCGAGACCATCAAGAAGACTGCCTTTAAGATTACCCGTGTCGGACAGCTGGTGGCTCAGGAGGCTTCCAAACGTCTTGGTGTTCCGTTTGGCATCATCGATCTGTCCCTGGCTCCGACCCCGGCGGTAGGTGATAGTGTGGCAGAAATCCTGGAGGAGATCGGCCTGGAGCGCGTAGGCGCGCCGGGAACCACTGCAGCCCTGGCTATGCTGAATGACCAGGTCAAGAAGGGCGGCGTCATGGCATCCTCCTATGTAGGCGGCTTAAGCGGCGCGTTCATTCCGGTCAGTGAGGATCAGGGCATGATCGATGCGGTAACTCTTGGTGCCCTGACCATTGAAAAACTGGAAGCCATGACCTGTGTCTGCTCCGTTGGCCTGGATATGATCGCGATTCCGGGAGATACTCCGGCAACGACCATTTCTGGTATTATCGCGGATGAGGCGGCCATCGGCATGATCAACCAGAAAACCACGGCAGTCCGCCTGATTCCGGTGATCGGAAAGACGGTAGGGGATACGGTAGAGTTTGGCGGCCTTTTAGGGTATGCTCCGGTTATGCCGGTCAACAAATATTCCTGCGAGAAGTTTGTGACCCGCGGCGGCCGTATCCCGGCTCCGATCCACAGCTTTAAGAACTAAGCGGAAGCAAAAAGAGAGATTATGGCAAAAGAAACCTTAGCGTCCATGCTGGACGATTTCATCAATGAACAGTTAAACCAGATTGTGCTCAGCAATCCGGTGGAAAAAAATCTTTTGCAGAAAGTGAAAGTGCGCCCCATGCTCATGAAGGGCGCACTGGTTTTTCAGGCAGAAGAATTTACAAAGACCCAGGCGTTTCATAGGAACATGAATGCCGAAGAGGCAAAAGCGTATCTGACAGAACAGCTTTCCGGAGTGTTCAAACAGGCGGAAGTGCTGTCTGAACTGGGCAGCGCCACGGTGTTGATCAGCAAGAAGGGGACCACAACGGTAAAGGTCAGAAAACATGCGCCTGCAAAGATCCAGGCGGCAAAGGCAGAGGCCAAGAACCGGGAAGCACTTCTGGAAAAACTGCAGCACAACCGTCAGAAACGCTACGTGATTCCGGAGGGACATGCAGTGCCGTTTCTGGTGGATCTTGGCGTGCAGACTCAGGATGGAAAGATCGTAAAAAGCCGTTACGACAAGTTCCGGCAGATCAACCGCTTTCTGGAGTTTATCGAAGATATCCTGCCGAAGCTAGATAAGACCCGGGAAAATGTCATCATCGATTTTGGCTGCGGCAAGTCCTATCTGACCTTCGCCATGTATTATTACCTGCATGAGATGAAGGGTTATCCGATCCGCATCATTGGACTGGATTTAAAGAAGGATGTCATCAGCCATTGCGGCAGGCTGGCAGAGCATTACGGCTACGATAAGCTGCAGTTCTATCATGGTGATATTGCGTCCTATGAGGGCGTGGATCACGTAGATATGGTGGTGACGCTTCATGCCTGTGATACCGCTACGGACTATGCGTTGGAAAAGGCCGTGCGCTGGGGCGCGAAGGTCATCCTTTCCGTGCCGTGCTGCCAGCATGAACTGAATAAGCAGATAAAAAATGATCTGCTGGAGCCGGTGCTGCATTACGGCCTGATCAAAGAGCGGATGGCGGCGCTGTACACCGATGCGCTGCGTGCGGAGCTTCTGGAGCACCAGGGCTACCGTACCCAGATCCTGGAGTTCATCGACATGGAACATACGCCGAAGAATATCCTTCTGCGGGCTGTGTATGATGGCAAGCCGAAACATAACGAGAAGGAAATTCGGGAGATTCTGGACTTTTTACAGGTTAGGCCGACATTGTATGAATTGTTAAGGCAGAGAAAAACGGAAGAATAGTAAAAAATGTTCACGAAACACGTAAACGGCAACAATAAAAATCCGTCATGGTCACAGGACTATGACGGATTTTGTGTACTCATTGCGAATAACTCTGCCTTTGGAAGCAAGAAGAGAATGATAAAGGTGGGAAGCATAAAAGTCTGTTTCCAGGATGGACATGGCTTCCGGAGAGAGAATGTTTCTGGCATCGGCCGTCTTAGTGATCAGCGGAATCCGGCTCTTTTCCCGCAGGTGGGAAAGCAGCGGTCCTGCTGATTTTTTAAATCCGAGAATGCGGGCGTAGGGCGCGTAGTCCAGGACTTTGGCCTGAGCAGTCTGCTCTGTGGTCATGCCGAGAATCAGGTGCAGCAGGGCCCGGCTGATGCGGGTGTAGGTGTAGCTCCTTGTTTTTAACTGGGCAATGCGCTCGCCAAAAGGCGTAAATTGCAAAGCCTGTTTTGTGAGCCGGGCGGCCAGTTCCGGAGAAAGGTCAGAAAACTGGCTGAGATCTTCCTGTTTTTGGATGGCGGAAAGCAGACGGTAGTTCAGAAGGCCGGTAAGGTCGTCTGCAAAGAGTGGGGCGGTGAGGGCGTCTTCTGTGAGCAGGGCATCGAGGACGGCGGGCGGCATCTGATCCGTGATGACAGCGGGTAAAGGTCCGTCTGTACAGATGCGGCTTTGCTGTTCCAGAATCTGCTTTCGCAGCGCCGAGGCAGAAGCGAAGAACAGCCGGCTGTCTGAATTGCGGCACGCCGGGGCTGGCGCAGTGTCGTGGTATCCGGCACCTTCTCTCCGAATGGTAACTGCCGTCATGGAGCTGTTCCGTCTCCGGAGAGCTTTTAAGTATTCCACGGCCAGAATGTTGTTGGGAGAGGAGAGCAGTTCGGAAAGCTCCGGCTCTCTGGTATACTCCGCACAGGCTTTGCTGCGTGCGGATGGATAGCTTTCTCCTTGCTTTAAATATTTCTGAAGCAGTATGCTCCAGCCCTCTGGTTCTGCCACCAGAATGTCCGCTGCTTTCTGCAGCAGCTCCAGATTCCCGGATTCACTTCCGAAACACAGAATATCTGTGCCAAGTTTTTCCAGGAGTGCAACGCCGCAGGCGGAAAAGTCTTCGGCGCTGGAGGTGGCAAAAAGCGTCGGGAGCTCCACCACCAGATCCGCGCCGCCCCGCAGAGCCATATTGGTCCGCGTGTATTTATCAAAGATAGCGGGTTCTCCGCGCTGCACAAAATCCCCGCTCATGACGGCAATGACATAGTCTGCGCCCGTCTGGCGGCGGACTTGTTCAATCTGATAATGGTGCCCGTTGTGGAATGGGTTGTATTCCGCGATGATCCCAGCAGTTTTGATGGTATTCATGGATAAATCTGGTCCTTTTCCTTCAAAATAAAGATATGGATTTATTATAGGGGAAACCATGAAAAAGGTAAAGTACCCATACTTTCATTGTTTTACAAAAAGTGCAAAAAAATACAAAATACAGCTTGTCTTTTGCTTTTTAATCCGTATATAATAAGGCTATATGCATTAAATCATGAAAGGGGTATTATTATGGGATTTATTGATGTAATCAAAGCCAAAGCAAAGGCAGATAAAAAAACAATCGTACTGCCTGAGTCCATGGACCGCAGAACCTGGGTCGCTGCAGAGAAGATTCTGAAAGAGGACCTTGCAAATCTTGTTATCATCGGTACTCCGGAAGATATCGGCGCTCACAGCGAGGGACTGGATGTATCCGGTGCTACGATCATCAATCCGCAGACTTACGAGAAAACACAGGAGTATATCGACCTGTTCGTTGAGCTGAGAAAGTCCAAAGGCATGACTCCTGAGAAAGCAAAAGAGACCATCTTAAGCGACTACGCTTACTATGGCTGCCTTATGATCAAGAACGGCGATGCTGACGGTATGGTTTCCGGCGCATGCCATTCTACCGCAAACACACTTCGTCCGTGCCTGCAGGTAATCAAGACCAAACCGGGCACCAAGCTGGTATCCGCATTCTTCTTAATGGAAGTTCCGGACTGCGATCTTGGCAGCAACGGTACCTTCGTATTCGCAGACTGCGGTCTGAACCAGAATCCGAATCCGGAAGAGCTGGCTGCAATCGCAGTATCTTCTGCAGAGAGCTTCAAGATGCTGACCGGCGAGGAGCCGAAGGTTGCTATGCTGTCCCATTCTTCCAAGGGCTCCGCAAAGCATGCAGATGTTGATAAAGTTGTTGAGGCTACCAAGCTGGCTAAGGAGATGGCTCCGGAGCTTGCACTGGACGGCGAGCTTCAGCTTGACGCAGCAATCGTTCCGGAAGTTGGCGCTTCCAAAGCTCCGGACAGCAAGGTTGCAGGTCATGCAAACGTTCTGGTATTCCCGGATCTGGATGCAGGTAACATCGGCTACAAGCTGGTTCAGAGACTTGGCAAGGCAGAGGCTTATGGCCCGATGTGCCAGGGTATCGCAAAGCCGGTTAACGATCTGTCCAGAGGCTGCTCTGCTGAGGATATCGTAGGCGTTGTTGCAATCACTGCTGTACAGTGCCAGAACCAGTAATTGAATTTTAGTTAGGAGAATATCACATTATGAAGATTTTAGTTATCAACTGCGGAAGCTCTTCCTTAAAATATCAGCTGATCGACATGACCGATGAGAGCGTAATCGCAAAGGGTCTGTGCGAGAGAATTGGTATCGAGGGTTCCAAACTGACCCATCAGCCGGCTGGCAAGGACAAATATGTCGTAGAGAAAGACATGCCGACCCACACCGTAGCAATCGAGATGGTTATGGATGCTCTTCAGGATGCAGAGCACGGCGTGATCAAGAGCACTGATGAGATCGCAGCAATCGGTCACCGCGTTCTGCACGCTGGTACCAAGTACAGCGAGTCCATCGTTGTAAACGATGACGTTAAGAAAGTAATCCGCGAGTGCTTCGATCTTGGACCGCTGCACAACCCGGCTAACTTAATGGGTATCGAGGCAGCTGAGGCAGCTATGCCGGGCAAGCCAAACGTAGCAGTATGGGATACCGGTTTCGGTATGGCTATGCCGGAGAAGGCTTATCTGTACGCAATCCCGCACGAGTACTATGAGAAATACAGCATCCGTCGTTACGGCTTCCACGGCACCAGCCATATGTTCGTATCCGGCGAGGCTATCAAGTTCGGCGGACTTGACCCGAAGAACGCAAAGGTTATCGTCTGCCACTTAGGCAACGGCGCAAGCGTATCTGCTTCCATCGGCGGCAAGTGCGTAGATACCAGCATGGGCCTGACTCCTCTTGAGGGTCTGATCATGGGAACCAGAAGTGGTGACATCGATCCGGCTGTTGTTCAGTTCATCTGCAACAAAGAGGGCAAGGACGTCAACGAGGTATTAAACATCCTCAACAAGAAATCCGGCGTACTCGGCATGAGCGGCGGCGTTTCCAGCGACTTCCGTGATATTGAGGCAGCTAAGGAAGAGGGCAACCACTTAGCAGCAGTAGCTCTGGATGCGTTCATCTACCGTGTGGCAAAATACATCGGCGCTTACACCGCAGCTATGAACGGCGTAGATGCGATCGCATTTACCGCTGGTGTTGGTGAGAACGACAAGGCAAGCAGAAAGGCTATCTGTGAGTACTTAGGCTACCTTGGCGTGAAGATCGACGACCAGGCTAACGATGTGAGAGGAAAGAACGCTGTTATTTCCGCAGCAGATTCCAAAGTCAAAGTAATGCTGATTCCGACTAACGAGGAGCTTGCGATCGCAAGAGAGACCAAGAGACTGGTAGAGGCTTAATCCTCAAAAATCAGTTTTTGGAAAAAATTAAAATATTTGTTGACAAAGCCGGCGCACCTGTGTATAATTACACAGGTGCGTATTAGGAGACTAATATGCTTATTAATTTAACAGAGCTGTTTTCCGTGGACGGAAAAGAGAAAGACTATACGTGCGATATCGATATAAACCAGCTTTGCACCAGCAAGGATGCATATGACATCGTATCACGCAGTCCGGTCAAGCTGCATGTCCGTAATCTTGGGGACAAAAAGCTTCTTCTCACCGGCAATGCAGAGGTAACCCTGCAGATGCCATGCGACAGATGCTTAGAGCCTGTTGATATTCCTTTTGAACTGGAATTCGACGAAGAGCTGGACATGTCAAAGACCGAAAGCGAGCGTACAGAAGATCTCGATGAACAGCCCTATGTAAGCGGCTATAATCTGGATGTAGACCGGTTGCTCAGTAACGAGCTATTGCTTAATCTGCCTATGAAGGTGTTATGCAGGGAAGACTGCAAAGGAATTTGCAATAGATGTGGTGCGAACCTTAATCACACGGAATGTTCCTGTGACCGGAGTTCGCCTGACCCAAGAATGTCAGTAATCCAGGATTTATTTCAAAAGTTTAAGGAGGTGTAAACCATGTCTATCTGCCCAAAGAATAAATCTTCCAAAGCAAGACGTGACAAACGTAGAGCTAACTGGAAAATGAGCGCTATGAATTTAGTAAAGTGCAGCAAGTGCGGCGCTCTGATGATGCCTCACAGAGTCTGCAAGGCTTGTGGTTCTTACAACAAGAAAGAGATCGTTTCTGTTGAGGACTAATTAGAAATGGCTTTGAAAGGAGTCAGGCGAGTAATCGTCTGGCTCCTTTTTTCGTGTTTGTACTTTGCGAAAAATCATATTGATTTATAGAATGGAATCTAGTATATTTAATTACGAAATGGATTTAGTCGGCACAGGCCGAAAAGGAGATACTCTATGATTAATGTAGCTGTTGACGCAATGGGCGGTGACAACGCCCCGGGCGAGATTGTAAAGGGTGCGGTTGAGGCTGTAAATAAGCGGAGCGACATCCACGTTCTGTTAGTCGGACAGGAAGAGGCAGTGAAGAAAGAGCTTGCCTCCCACACCTATCCGAAGGAGCAGATCACGCTGGTGCAGGCTTCCGAGGTGATTGAGACGGAAGAACCGCCGGTGAACGCAATCCGCAAAAAAAAGGATTCCTCCATCGTAGTAGGTATGAAACTGGTAAAGAATGGTGAGGCGGACGCTTTTGTGTCGGCGGGCAGTTCAGGAGCAGTCCTGGTAGGCGGTCAGGTGCTGGTGGGACGCATCAAAGGTGTGGAACGGCCGCCCTTTGGCGCATTGATCCCGACGAAAAAGGGTGTATCCCTGCTGCTTGACTGCGGGGCCAACGTAGATTCCCGTCCATCCCATCTGGTCCAGTTCGCGCGCATGGGTTCTATTTATATGGAACATGTAATAGGAATTAAGAATCCGAGAGTCGGAATCGTGAATATCGGTGCCGAGGAGGAGAAGGGCAACGCTCTGGTCAAGGAGACCTTCCCGCTCTTAAAGCAGTGCACCGACATTAACTTTACCGGAAGCATTGAGGCAAGAGAGATTCCCCACGGCGGTGCCGATGTTATTGTCTGTGAGGCATTTACGGGCAATGTCATCTTAAAGCTTTACGAGGGAACTGGTGCAGCGCTGATTTCCATGGTAAAGAAGGGCATGATGAGCTCCCTGCGCAGCAAGATCGGAGCATTGCTTGTTAAACCGGCTCTGAAGGAGACCTTAAAGGCATTCGATGCCAGCCAGTATGGCGGCGCACCGATGCTGGGACTGAAAGGTCTTGTAGTCAAGACCCACGGAAGTTCCAAGTCCACCGAGGTCTGCAATTCCATCATCCAGTGCGTGACCTTCAAAGAACAGAAGATCAATGAAAAGATCAAAGAATGTCTGGACAGCCAGGCACAGGAAATTCAGTAAGTAAACGGTCCGGGCTTCGGACAGTTACAAAATAAGAAAGAAAAGTTAGGAGAGGAAATAAGTTATGGAATTTGAAAAGTTACAGAACATCATCGCAGAGGTATTAAACATTGAGCCGGATGAGATCACCATGGAGACCACCTTCGTAGAAGATCTTGGCGCAGATTCCCTGGATATTTTCCAGATCATCATGGGTATCGAGGAAGAGTTTGATATCGAGATCCCGACTGAGGTTGCTGAGCAGATCGTCAGCGTTTCTGACGCGATCGAGCAGATCAAAAACGCACTGAACTAAGCTTGAGCCGGAAAAAGACCGGCTGAAAACAGAGTATGCAGGAAATGTGGCTGTGAAGATATTAAACAGTTGCAATAATAATAGAGAGAGGGGCTGTGCATTCCTTGCGCGCCCCTTTCCCGTAATATGTGTACACAGATTTCCTGCGCACGCAAAGGAAAAATGATAAGGAGTGTAAACCTACATGAATCGTGATTTGAACGAACTGGAAAAGCGGTGTGGTTATACCTTTCAGGACAAAAATCTGTTCCACCGCGCCCTGACTCACAGTTCCTATGCCAATGAGCATAAAAAAGACAAGGCTGTCTGCAATGAGCGTCTGGAGTTTTTAGGAGATGCCGTTCTGGAAGTGGTCTCCAGCGATTTCCTATATCACAAGTATCCGGAGAAGCCGGAGGGGGAGCTTTCCAAAATCCGTGCCAGTCTGGTATGCGAGCCGACTCTGGCCTACTGTGCGGCAGATCTGGAACTGGGCAGCTATCTGCTCTTGGGAAAGGGTGAAGAGGCCACTGGCGGAAGAGAGCGCAATTCCGTGGTTTCCGATGCTATGGAGGCTCTGATCGGTTCCATTTATCTGGATGGTGGTTTTGCTAATGCAAAAGAGTTCATTCATCGTTTTATTCTGAATGATATTGAGCACAAGCAGCTCTTTTACGATAGCAAGACTATTCTGCAGGAGATGATCCAGGCCACTGCAGGAGCACATCTGGAATATGAGATCCTGCGGGAAGAGGGCCCGGATCACCACAAGGTCTTTGAGGTGCGCGCATTGTCTGGCGGCGAGGAGCTGGGACGCGGAACCGGCGGAACCAAGAAGGCAGCGGAGGCTGTGGCCGCTTACCACGGCATTTTGAAACTGAGAGGGAAAGAATGTATTTAAAGAGCATTGAGATACAGGGATTCAAATCCTTTGCCAACAAGATCCTGTTTGAGTTCCACAACGGCATTACCGGTATTGTGGGGCCGAACGGAAGCGGCAAGAGCAATGTCGCCGACGCAGTGCGCTGGGTACTCGGTGAACAGCGGGCCAAGCAGCTGCGAGGCGGATCCATGCAGGATGTTATCTTTGCGGGCACGGAGCTGCGAAAACCCCAGGGCTTTGCCTATGTGGCCATTACCCTGGATAACTCCGATCATCAGCTTGCTATTGATTATGATGAGGTGACTGTGTCGAGACGTTTGTACCGCTCCGGTGAGAGTGAGTATAAGATTAACGGGAGTACCTGCCGCCTAAAAGATATCAGTGAGCTGTTTTATGATACCGGTATCGGCAAGGAGGGCTACTCCATCATCGGTCAGGGCCAGATCGACAAGATCTTAAGCGGCAAGCCGGAGGAACGGCGGGAGCTTTTTGATGAGGCAGCCGGAATCGTGAAGTTCAAGCGGCGCAAGGCCATTGCCCAGAAAAAACTGGAAGATGAGAAACAGAACCTGATCCGCGTAAGCGACATTCTTTCCGAGCTGGAAAAGCAGGTGGGACCGCTGGCCAGACAGTCAGAAACGGCAAAAAAATACCTGGCTTTGCGGGAAGAATTAAAGACCTGTGATGTGAACCTGTTTCTAATGGAATCCGAAGAAAATGGAAAACAGCTGCAGGAAATCAGTAAGAGGGAATCCATCGTTTCTGGTGACTTACAGGACGCGAATGCGGAATCGGAGCATTTGAAGGAAGCGTACGAAACACTGGAGCGGGAAGTGGCAGAGCTGGATGACCAGCTGACAGAAAAGCGAAACCAGATGAACCAGGCAGAGATGCTGAAAGGCAATCTGGAGGGCCAGATCAACGTATTAAAAGAGCAGATCAATACCGAAAAGATGAACGCGGAGCATATCCGATCCCGCATCGAGTCCATTACCCATTCCCTGGAGGAAAAACAGAGACAGATCCTGCAGTATCAGGAGGATAATGCCGGTATCACAGAGTCTGAAAGTGCCAGCAGGAGCAGCCAGGAGGCGGCCGAGGCAGAACTCATGGCTCTGGATGAAAAGCTGATGCTCATGGAACAGCAGCTTGAGGATGCCAGAACCAGAATGATGAATGGCATGAATGAGAGCGCTTCCATTCACGCCCAGGACCAGCGCTTTGAGGCCATGCTAGAGCAGGTGCAGGTGCGCCGTTCTGAGGTATGTCAGAAACTTCTGAAATTTAAGAGCGATGAATCGGTTCAGGATGAACAGCTGGATGCCGAGCGCAAAAAGCTGGCGGAGACAAGGGCCCGCCTGGAAGCACTGGAGCTGGCCCAGACCGAGTGTGAGGGACAGGTAACCCAGTATGAAGAGGAAGTGCGCCGGATTACCCGCTCCTTAAATGAAAAACAGCAGGAATACCGTACTGTTTACACGAAGCTGGAATCCTTGAAAAATCTGGCTGAGCGCTATGAGGGCTACGGAGGCAGTATCCGCCGGGTCATGGAAGTAAGGGACCGGGTACATGGTATCCGGGGCGTGGTGGCAGATCTTGTCACCACCGAAAAAAAATATGAGACTGCCATTGAGACGGCTCTGGGCGGAAGCATCCAGAATGTGGTGACGGATTCTGAGCAGACCGCCAAGCAGCTCATTGAGTACTTAAAGAAGAACCGCTATGGACGAGTGACCTTCCTGCCATTAACGAGCATCGGGCAGGGCGGCGGATTTTCCAGACCGGAAGCACTGACAGAGCCTGGAGTCATTGGCCTGGCCAGCGATCTGGTTCATGTGGAACCGAAGTATCAGGTTCTTGCGAAATATCTGCTGGGGCGCGTGGTGGTGGCGGATACCATTGATCATGCCATTGCCCTGGCAAGAAAATTCAAATATTCCCTGCGAATCGTTACGCTGGAGGGTGAGCTCTTAAGCGCGGGCGGTTCCATGACGGGCGGTGCCTTCAAGAACTCCAGCAATCTTCTGGGGCGGAAACGGGAACTGGAAGAGCTGGAGGCGGCATGCCAGAAGGCACTGAAGGCTTCCGACCGTTTGCAGGAAGAACTGACCATGAATGAGGGCCTGGCGCAGCAGAAAAAGGAAGAGCTGGAAAGCCTGAAAACGGAACATCACCAGGTTTCCCTGCTGGTCAATACCAGGCAGATGAGCGTCAGCCAGCTAGAGGACAAGCGGGAAGAAATCCGTGACTCCTACCAGGATCTTGCGCTGGAGAACAGCCAGCTGGAGAGCCAGATCAGCGAGATCGAGGCAGGCAGAAAGAAGCTGGCCCTGGAACGCGATCTTCTCAAAAAAGACAGCGATCAGGAACAGACATTGATGGAACGCGTGTCCGGTGAACTGGAGACCCAGAAGAAAGTCCGGGAAGAACAGGCAAAAGCCCTGGAAACCATCCGCCTGGAAGCAGCGAATTTAAAACAGCGGGTGGATTTCGTAAAAGAAAACATTCACCGTGTAGAGCAGGAAATCCAGACATTAATAGAAGAACAGGAAGAACTTCAGAGTCACGGTACGGATTCAGGATCTGTTATTGAGGAAAAGAACCGGGAGATTGCGAACCTGCAGGATCTGATCCTTCATACGGAGGAAGAAAAACAGAAGATTGCCACGGAGCTTGAGACTCAGGCAGCTTTGAAGGAAGAAAAGTCAGGCCAGCAGAAGTCCTTCTTCGGAAAGCGGGAAGACTTATCCGGCCGTATCGGACGCCTGGACAAAGACCTGTTCCGCCTGCAGAGCCAGCGGGAAAAGCTGGAGGAGCGGCGGGAAAGTCAGATTACTTATCTGTGGAATGAATATGAACTGACTCCGGGGGCGGCGAAAGAGCTTCGAAGTGCAGAAGAACTGTCTCTCATTGAAGTGCGGAAGCGGATTGAAGAATTGAAGTCTTTCATCCGGGCTCTGGGCAGCGTCAATGTCAACGCCATCGAGGATTACAAAGAGATTTCCGAGCGGTATGAGTTTATGAAGACCCAGCACGATGACCTGGTGGAGGCGGAAGCTGCCCTGCAGGGCATCATTGAGGAGCTGGATACCGGCATGCGGCGCCAGTTTGAAGAAAAGTTCCAGGAGATCCGGAAAGAATTTGACCGGGTGTTCAAGGAACTCTTCGGGGGCGGTCACGGTACGTTATCCCTACAGGAGGATGAGGATATTCTGGAGGCGGGCATTCAGATCATCGCCCAGCCGCCGGGAAAGAAGCTGCAGAACATGATGCAGCTTTCCGGTGGAGAGAAGGCGCTGACAGCCATTTCGCTGCTGTTTGCCATCCAGAACTTAAAACCGTCCCCCTTCTGTCTGCTGGATGAGATTGAGGCGGCCCTGGATGATTCTAACGTAGACCGTTATGCGGGATACTTACATAAACTGACGAAAAATACACAGTTTATTATAATTACCCACCGGCGCGGCACCATGGTGGCGTCGGACCGGCTGTATGGTATCACCATGCAGGAGAAGGGAGTATCAACGCTGGTATCGGTCAACCTGATCGAGGATCAGCTGGACGCGTAGATTTTTACAAATAAGGAGGCTTGCGAGTGGAAGAAAAGAAGAAAGGCTTTTTCAGCCGTCTGGTTGAAGGCTTAAACAAAACGAGAGAGAATATTGTCTCTGGAATGGATTCCATCTTCAGTGGCTTCTCCGCCATTGACGAGGATTTTTATGAGGAACTGGAGGAGACCCTGATCATGGGCGATCTGGGCATCCAGACCACCATGTCCGTGCTGGAAGATTTACGAAAAAAAGTCAAAGAACAGCATATCAAGGAACCGGTTGAATGCAAACAGCTTCTGATCGATTCCATCCGGGAACAGATGGACCTTGGCGAGAATGCCTACGAGTTTGAGAACCGCAAATCCGTAGTGCTGGTGATTGGGGTTAACGGTGTCGGCAAGACCACTTCTGTGGGCAAGCTGGCAGGCCAGTTAAAGGATGAGGGCAAGAAGGTCATTCTGGCAGCGGCTGATACCTTCCGTGCGGCAGCGATTGAGCAGCTGACGGAGTGGGCAAACCGCGCCGGGGTGGAGATCATTGCGCAGCAGGAGGGCTCCGACCCGGCAGCCGTCATCTATGACGCGGTGGCAGCAGCCAAATCCCGCCAGGCCGATGTGCTGATCTGTGATACCGCAGGCCGTCTGCACAACAAGAAAAACCTGATGGAGGAGCTGAGAAAGATCAACCGCATCATTGACAAGGAATACCCGGACGCGTACCGTGAGACCCTGGTGGTACTGGATGGCACCACCGGACAGAATGCCATGGCACAGGCAAAGCAGTTCATGGAGGTTGCTGACATCACAGGCATCATCCTGACAAAGCTTGATGGTACTGCAAAGGGCGGTATCGCAGTGGCTATACAGTCAGAGCTTGGCATCCCGGTCAAATACGTGGGCGTGGGCGAGAAGATTGACGATCTTCAGAAGTTCAATTCCGAGGATTTCGTGACGGCTCTGTTTGATGTAAAGAAAGATGAATAAAGAACATAAGGAGATACAGACGATGGCAAAAGAGCAGGTAGTAGAAGAAGTAAAGGAAGAGGGCTTAACCCTCGAAAAATTTGAGGAGGCTTCCGAGGAGGTTAAGAAGGTCACCCAGGAAACCAAACTGGTTTACAGTGAGTATTTTTCTGCTGCAACCGGAAATAAGGTATACTTTAAGCCGGAGAACATGCAGTACACCGGCGCTTACAAGGTACGCGGCGCTTACTATAAGATCAGTACCCTGACAGAGGAAGAAAAACAGCGGGGACTGATCACTGCGTCAGCAGGAAACCATGCCCAGGGCGTAGCCTACGCGGCAAAGCTGGCTGGCATTCCAGCTACCATCGTGATGCCGACCACGACTCCGCTCATGAAGGTGAACCGCACCAGAAGCTATGGAGCGGAGGTTGTACTGTACGGAGATGTATTCGACGAGGCCTGTGACCGCGCATACGAGCTGGCTGCGGAGCACGGCTACACCTTTGTGCATCCGTTCGATGACCTGGATGTGGCAACCGGTCAGGGAAGCATTGCCATGGAGATCATTAAGGAGCTGCCGACCGTAGATTATATCCTGGTCCCGATCGGAGGAGGCGGACTCTGTACCGGCGTTTCCACCCTGGCAAAGCTCTTAAATCCGAAGATTAAGGTGATCGGCGTTGAGCCGGCCGGAGCAAACTGCATGCAGGAGTCCTTAAAGGCAGGCCACGTGCTGACGCTTCCGACCGTAAACACCATTGCAGACGGTACCGCGGTAAAGCGTCCGGGCGAGAAGCTGTTCCCGTACATCCAGAAAAATGTGGATGATATCATCACCGTGGAGGATTCCGAACTGATCGTTGCCTTCCTCGATATGGTAGAGAATCACAAGATGATCGTGGAGAACTCCGGTCTGTTAACCGTAGCGGCATTGAAGCACTTAAATGTACAGAAAAAGAAGATTGTTTCCATCTTAAGCGGCGGCAACATGGATGTCATTACCATGTCCTCCGTGGTACAGCATGGACTGATCCAGAGAGACCGTATCTTCACCGTATCCGTTCTGCTTCCGGACAAGCCAGGCGAGCTGGCAAAGGTTTCAACGCTCCTTGCTGACCAGCGCGGCAATGTCATTAAGCTTGAACACAATCAGTTCATCAGTATCAACCGCAATGCGGCTGTGGAGCTTAGGATCACCCTGGAGGCTGAGGGAACGGATCACAAGAACCGTATTGTGCAGGCCTTAAACGATGCCGGATACCGCCCGAAGCTGGTGAAGTCCAAGGGCACCTACAGTGACTGAGCGGTGAATGATCATGACAGAACATACAAATGAGACAATCCAGGCGCTCCGTCAGAATATCCGCTATTTTTTGAAATGGACCTTCATTTCCGCGATTTCCGGTGTGACGATCGGTCTGGCCGGAACCCTGTTTGGCCTTGGCATCCAGAAAGCGACTGCTTTCTGGAAGAGCCATAGCTGGACGCTGTATCTGCTTCCGCTTGTCGGACTCCTGATCGTGTGGCTGTACCGGTTTGCGCATGAAGAAAAAAACCGCGGTACGGATATGGTCCTGGATTCTATTTCCTCCACAGAGGAGGTTACACCGGCAACTGCTCCGCTGATCTTTATCTCAACCCTGCTGAGCCATCTGGCCACGGCTTCTGTCGGCCGGGAGGGAGCAGCACTGCAGCTTGGCGGAAGCCTGGGAAACCTGATCGGTAAAGCTTTTCGGCTGGATGAGAAAGACAGAAAGATTGCCATTATGTGCGGCATGAGTGCCGGGTTCTCCGCTATCTTCGGAACTCCGCTTGCGGCAGCCGTGTTTGCCATGGAGGTCATCAGCATTGGCGTTATGTACTATGCGGCTCTGGTTCCATGCGTTTTTTCGGCATTTGTCGGTGTGTCAGTGGCAAAATTCCTGGGTCTGGCCCCGGAGCATTATGAGATCGGCCTGGTGCCGGAGTTTGGCGCCTCATCTGCGCTTCTGACAGTGCTCATCGGAATTTTGTGTGCCTGTGTCGGAATCTTCCTTTGTGTCAGCCTGCATCAGTGTGGTCATGCTTACCGAAAGGTTTTTCCGAATCCCTATATCCGCGTGCTGGCGGGATCCGCGATCTTTATTGTCCTGACCCTGCTGTTTCCGGCGCGGCTTTACAACGGAAGCGGTGCGCAGATCATCGAAATGGTATTTGAAGGTGAAAAAATTCCGGTTTATGCATTTTTGATGAAGATCCTGTTTACCGGAGTAGCGCTTGGCGCAGGCTTTAAGGGCGGAGAGATCGTGCCGACGCTGACGGTCGGCGCCGCGTTTGGCTACTTGATGAGCCTGGTGACCGGACTGCCGGTCGGACTGTGCGCATCGGTCGGAATGGCATGCCTGTTCGTAAGCGTGACAAACTGTCCGGTGTCCACGATGTTCATGGCATTTGAACTTTTTGGATTTGCCGCAATGCCATATTATGCCATTGCCGTGGCAGTGTGCTTTACCCTGTCTGGATATTATGGGCTCTACCACAGCCAGAAGTTCGTTTATTCCAAGATCCGGACAGAATTCATTAACCGAAAATCAAACGAGTAAATATTGCAGGTGCCAATATGTATCGGAACGATACCGGCACCTGTTCCTGCAATAGAGAGGTTCATCATATGACAAAAAAACAAAAGACTCTGGAAATCATCCGGAGACTGAAGGAGGCTTACCCGGACGCAGACTGCACCCTGGATTACGAGGAGGCCTGGAAGCTTTTAGTGAGCGTGCGTCTGGCGGCCCAGTGCACCGATGAGCGAGTCAATCAGGTGGTTCCGGCACTCTATAAAAAGTTTCCGGATGTGAATGCCCTGGCGGAGGCACCGGTGGAAGAAATTGAGGAAATCGTCAGGCCCTGCGGTCTGGGAAAGAGTAAGGCCAGAGACATCAGCGCCTGTATGAAGATGCTGCGGGATGAGTACGGCAGTAAGGTGCCGGAGGATTTTGATGCTCTGTTGAAGCTTCCCGGAGTGGGAAGAAAAAGCGCCAATCTGATCATGGGTGATGTGTTTGGCAAACCGGCCATTGTTACAGACACCCACTGTATCCGCCTGGTAAACCGCATGGGACTGGTAGACGGCATTAAGGAACCGAAAAAGGTTGAGATGGAACTCTGGAAGCTGGTGCCGCCGGAGGAGGGCAGCGATTTCTGTCACCGGCTGGTATGGCATGGAAGAGAGGTCTGCACGGCCCGAACAAAGCCGTATTGCGGCCGGTGCTGTCTGGCTGATATCTGCCCGAAAACAGGCGTATAAAAAGAAAAACAAAAATTTTTACAAGTGTCAAGAAAAAATACTTGACAGCAACGTGCCTTTCGTGTATGATAGCCAAGGTGATGTTATGGAAAGCATTGTAAAACAGAGTTTGCTTTATGATTTTTATGGAGAGTTGCTCACAGAGCATCAGCGCAGCATCTACGAGGATGTGGTATATAACGACATGTCCTTAAGCGAGATCGCCGAGGAGAACGGGATCAGCCGTCAGGGTGTTCACGATCTCATCAAGCGCTGCGACAAGACCCTGAGTGCGTATGAGGACAAGCTGCATCTGATCAGCAAGTTCCAGACTACCCGCCGCATGGTGGAGGAGATCCATAAAAAGACCAGGGTTTTCAAGGAAACAAAAGATGAAAGTCTGATCGACGAGATTGAGCAGATTTCCAACGACATCATGGAACTTTGATTTCGGCGTATGCCGTGATCGGTTCTGAACAGGAGGTTACCTATGGCGTTTGAAAGCTTATCCGATAAACTGCAGAACGTGTTTAAAAACCTGCGCGGCAAGGGCCGTTTAAGCGAAGCGGATGTCAAGACTGCGCTCAAGGAAGTCAAGATGGCTCTCCTGGAAGCAGACGTAAGCTTCAAGGTTGTAAAACAGTTCATAAGCTCCGTTCAGGAACGCGCCGTTGGCGAAGAAGTGCTGGGTTCCCTGCAGCCGGGCCAGATGGTGATCAAGATCGTTAACGAAGAGCTGATCCGCCTGATGGGTTCCGATACTACGGAAATCGCATTAAAGCCCACCAACGAGATCACCGTCATCATGATGGCAGGTCTTCAGGGTGCAGGTAAGACGACAACGACAGCGAAGATCGCAGGAAAGCTGAAGGCAAAGGGCCGCAAGCCGGTTCTGGTTGCCTGTGACGTATACCGTCCGGCAGCAATCCAGCAGCTCCAGATCAACGGAGACAAACAGGGCGTTCCGGTCTTCTCCATGGGAGAAAATCAGAGCCCGGTCAACATTGCAAAGGCCGCTATGGAGCACGCGGCAAAGAATGGCTACAATGTGGTGATCCTCGATACCGCCGGACGTCTTCATGTAGATGAAGGCATGATGGAAGAGCTCGAGAACATCAAAGAGGCTGTAAATGTAGACCAGACCATTTTGGTGGTAGACGCCATGACCGGTCAGGACGCAGTCAATGTAGCATCGAATTTCCAGGATAAAGTCGGTATCGACGGTGTCATCCTTACCAAACTGGATGGCGATACCCGAGGCGGTGCAGCCCTTTCCATCCGGGCCGTAACCGGAAAGCCGATTTTATATATAGGTATGGGAGAGAAGCTTTCCGATCTGGAACAGTTTTACCCGGACCGTATGGCATCCCGAATCCTGGGCATGGGAGACATTCTCACCCTGATCGAGAAAGCCGAGATGGAGGTTGACGAGGAAAAGGCGAAGGAAATGAGTCAGAAGCTGCGCAAGGCAGAGTTTGACTACAACGATTTCCTGGACCAGATGCGCCAAATCAAAAAAATGGGCGGACTGACCAGCATTATGAGCATGATGCCGGGAATGTCACAGATGAAGGGCGGAATCCCGGAGGTGGATGAGAAATCCATGGACCGTGTGGAGGCTATCATCCTGTCCATGACAAAAGAAGAGCGCGCCAATCCGGGCCTCTTAAATCCTTCCCGCAAACAGCGCATCGCAAAGGGCGCAGGAGTGGACATCAGTGAGGTAAACCGCATTGCCAAGCAGTTTGATCAGATGAAGAAAATGATGAAGCAGCTTCCCGGCATGATGGGCGGTAAGCGCGGACGCGGCGGACTGGGCGGTATGCTCGGAAAGCTGAAAATGCCTTTCTAGGGCAGCTTATATGGTGACAGTACAGAGCTTTCTGTATTTGTTGATACATTATCAGTATATTTTAAGGAGGTGAAATTGACATGGCAGTAAAGATGAGATTAAGAAGAATGGGTGCTAAGAAAAAACCTTTCTATAGAGTCATTGTTGCAGATTCCAGATCCCCGAGAGATGGCAGATTCATCGCTGAGGTTGGTACTTACGATCCGAACCAGGAGCCGAGCGTTATCAAGTTTGACGAGGAGGCTACCAAGGAGTGGTTAGCAAACGGCGCACAGCCGACCGACCGTGTAGCAAAGCTTCTGAAGACCGCTGGCATTCAGTAATCTGAGAGGTGATCGCTATGAAAGAACTGGTTGAGGTTATTGCAAAAGCATTAGTTGACAATCCGGACGAGGTGGTTGTTACCGAGACCGAAAAGGAAAGCGGCACCTTTATTGAGCTAAAGGTTGCCCCATCTGATATGGGAAAGGTGATTGGCAAGCAGGGACGCATCGCGAAGGCGATCCGCTCCGTTGTCAAGGCAGCCGCTTCCAAAGAAGAAAAAAAGGTTGTTGTAGATATACAGTAGCCATCAGAAACTGTCGTCGGATTTTCCTGCGGCAGTTTTTCTTTTATAAAAATCTGGAGGAATGGAAGATGGAGGATACCTTAAGAGTCGGCGTGATCTCATCCACCCACGGTGTACGCGGTGAGGTCAAAGTATACCCTACGACCGATGATGTAAACCGTTTTAAAAAGCTGAAAACCGTCATCCTTGATACTGGCAGAGAGCAGATGACCCTGTCCATTGAGAGCGTCAAGTTCTTTAAAAACATGGTCATCCTGAAATTCAAGGAGTTTAACAATATCAACGAAATCGAAAAATACAAGGGAAAGGATCTGCTGATCCGCCGCGACCAGGCCGTGAAGCTGGCTCCGAACGAGAATTTTATCACCGATCTGATCGGTTTAAAAGTCGTGACCGATGAGGGAAAAGAGTTCGGTACCCTGACCGATGTCCTTCAGACCGGTGCCAATGATGTTTACGTTATCGAAAGTCTGGAAGGCAAAGAGTATCTGTTCCCGGCTATCCCGCAGTGCATTCTGGATGTAAACCTGGAGAGCCAGATGGTGACCGTCCATATCCTGGATGGCCTTCTGGACCTGTAATACGCTGAAATCAGGAGAAAGCAAAAGCATGAATTATCATATTTTAACATTGTTCCCGGAGATGGTGTTAGACGGCTTGAATACCAGCATCATCGGGCGGGCAGCCGGAAAAGGCCTGCTTTCCATTGAGGCGGTCAATATCCGGGATTACACGAAAGAAAAGCACGGCCACGTGGATGATACCCCATATGGCGGCGGAGCAGGCATGGTGATGCAGGCGGCTCCGGTGTGTGATGCCTACGAGGCGCTTTGTGAGCGTATCGGCAAGCGTCCCCGCGTCCTTTACATGACTCCGCAGGGACAGACCTTCAACCAGAAGATTGCCGAGGAGCTGGCGCAGGAAGAAGATCTGGTCTTCCTTTGCGGGCATTATGAGGGCATTGATGAGCGCGCGTTAGAGCTCATCGTGACCGATTATCTTTCCGTGGGCGATTATGTCCTGACCGGCGGTGAGCTTCCGGCCATGGTCATGATCGACTGTATTTCCCGCCTGGTGCCGGGCGTTTTAAATAACGATGTTTCTGCGGAGATCGAGTCCTTCCATGACAATCTCCTTGAGTACCCGCAGTACACCCGCCCGGAGGTTTACCAGGGTATGCGCGTGCCGGAGGTGCTTCTTTCTGGACACCACAAAAACATTGAGACCTGGAGACGTCAGCAGTCTATCAGGCGGACCCTGGAGAGACGGCCGGATCTTCTGGAAGAGGCAAATCTGTCGAAGAAAGAGCGCCAGTATCTGGCAGAGCTGATGGCAGAGAAAGAGGCACAGGAGAAGTAAATTTAGGGGAGTAAATTCAGCAAAATAGTGCTTGCAATTTATTTGTCCCTATGATATCATAATACCGTTGTGACTAGAAAAAGAGATGTTCCTCTGTTGCGGAAGAAGCATTAAAGAACATCAAACATATGAAGGAGGATCACACAAATGAACGAAATTATTAAGAACATTGAAGCAGCACAGTTAAAGGCTTCCGTACCGGAGTTTTCCGTAGGCGATACCGTTAAGGTCTACAACAAGATCAAAGAGGGTAACCGCGAGAGAATCCAGGTATTCGAGGGTACCGTAATCAAGAGACAGAACGGCGGCGCAAGAGAGACCTTCACCGTTCGTAAGAACTCCAACGGCATCGGCGTAGAGAAGACCTGGCCGGTTCATTCCCCGTTCGTAGACAACATTGAGGTTGTCAGAAGAGGTAAAGTAAGACGTGCAAAACTAAACTACTTAAGAGACAGAGTAGGTAAAGCTGCTAAGGTTAAAGAGTTAGTAAAATAATTTTGCGTGGAACAGGGGACAATGAAAATTGTCCCTTTCTGCGTATTATGCGCTCAGGACGCGCAGAACAGGAAAGTGGGGGAGTTGCAAGCAACTTCCCCCTTTTTGCCATGTGGAATGGTATTTACAGAAGGTGTTTTTGTCCGTGAGAACACACGGTAGAATGGAGCATAAACAGGTGGATTTTTATCTGAGTGATGAACAGAATATGATCCGGAAGATCTGCAGCTGGATTGTGGATGTGGTAGTGGCGCTGGCTTTTGCCTGGTTCTGCCTGATGTTTTTCGGAACGCAGGTCACGGTGAACGGGCAGTCCATGTATCCGCTTTTAAATTCCGGTGATGTTGTTTTGATGAACCGGCTGACCTATGAGATCGGAAAGCCGGACCGTATGGATGTGGTCGTGTTTGAGCGGGAGGACCAGAAGACCAACGTGAAGCGAGTTGTGGCCGTTCCCGGAGATGTGGTCCAGATCATAGACGGGAAATTGTATGTGAATCAGGAACAGGTTTCGCTGCCCGGGGACCGAAAGATTTCTCTTTCCGGACTGGCAGAGAATCCAGTTCAATTAGAAGATAAAGAATATTTTCTGCTGGGGGATAACCCGGACAGCAGTGAGGACAGCCGGTTTGCCAACATTGGCAATGTCCGGGAAGACCAGATCATTGGAAAAGTGTGGCTGCGTATGTTTCCGCTGATCCATATCAGTCTGATCCGGTCCTGAGATGATAGATAATAATACGAAAATATAGGAGGAAATGTCGTGAATATACAGTGGTATCCAGGGCACATGACCAAAGCAAAGCGTGCCATGAAAGAAGACATCAAGCTGATCGACCTGATCATCGAAGTAGTTGACGCCCGTGTGCCGTTAGCAAGCCGTAACCCGGATATTGATGAGCTTGGAAAGGGAAAGGCAAGACTGATCCTGTTAAATAAGTCGGATCTGTCCAGCGAACGCTACAATGAGGCATGGACCAGCTGGTTTAAGGAAAAGGGATATTTTGTTGTGAAGATCAATTCCCGCAGCGGCGCCGGCATCAAGCAGATCAATGGAGTGGTTCAGGAAGCCTGCAAAGAAAAAATTGAGCGCGACCGCCGCAGAGGCATCATGAACCGACCGGTGCGCGCCATGGTGGTGGGAATCCCGAATGTTGGTAAATCTACTTTTATCAACTCTTTTGCGGGAAAGGCCTGTGCCAAGACCGGAAATAAGCCGGGCGTGACCAAGGGAAACCAGTGGATCCGGTTAAACAAGACTCTGGAGCTTCTGGACACCCCGGGTATCCTCTGGCCAAAATTTGAAGATCAGAGAGTGGGACTGCTGTTAGCCTTTATCGGTTCCATCAATGACGAAATCCTAAATAAAGACGAGCTGGCTCTGGAACTTCTGAAACTGCTTCAGGAGCATTATCCGGATGTATTGAAGGACCGCTATAAGATTGATGAGTCTTCTGAGGAAAACCTGCTGATCCAGGTGGCAAAGGTGCGGGGGTGCCTGGCAAAGGGCGGTGAGCCGGATTACAGCCGTGCTGCAGCCCTGGTGATCGATGATTACCGCAGCGGAAAGCTGGGGCGCATTACACTGGAATTTCCTCCGGTGAAGAAAAATGATGGGGACAAAGTGGATTCCGTACAGGAATCAGGCGTTGCAGATCAGGGCAGCGAGAGCGGGGAGGCGTAAGCATGGCACTGAGAACCTTAACCGGAGAGAAGCTGGAAGCAGAGCGCGCCCGTCTGGCTCTGATGCGGGAGTACGAGGATACCTACGCAGCCTGTACTGCCATCTGCGGCATCGACGAGGCTGGCCGTGGCCCATTAGCAGGTCCGGTGGTGGCCGGGGCAGCGATCCTGCCGGTGGATTGTGAGATCCTGTTTTTAAACGATTCCAAGAAGCTTTCTGAAAAGCGCAGGGAAGCCCTGTTTACAGAAATCAAGGAAAAGGCGGTTGCCTGGAGTGTTGGCATCGTGGGGCCGGATCTGATCGATGAGATCAATATTTTACAGGCCACCTATGAAGCCATGCGCCAGGCCATTGCCGGGCTTTCCGTGCAGCCGGATCTGCTGCTCAATGACGCGGTGACCATTCCGAGGGTGGAGATCAATCAGGTGCCGATCATCAAGGGAGATGCCAAGAGTGTTTCCATTGCGGCAGCCAGTATTTTAGCAAAGGTGACCAGGGATCACATGATGGTTGAGTACGATACCTTATTTCCGGAGTATGGTTTTGCCAAGCACAAGGGATATGGTACCGCAGCGCACATTGCGGCACTGAAAGAGTATGGACCAACCCCGATCCATAGAAGAAGCTTCATTAAGAATTTTGTGTAAAAGCAGGATGGATGCAGAAAACGAACAGAGCAGGTTTCTGGAAAAACAGTGTGATCAGAAGGCACAGGTGTGAATGGAATACAAAGAAAATAAACGGGAGACCGGAACCCGGAAAGAAGAGCTGGCGGCAGACTTTCTGACCCGCCGGGGTGTGAAAATTCTGGAGCGGAATTTTCGCTGCCGCCAGGGTGAGATCGACCTGATCGGAATGGACGGACAGTATCTGGTATTTGTCGAGGTAAAATACAGGAAAACAGCACGCAATGGTATGCCTGCGGAGGCGGTTGGCCATATCAAGCAGCAGCGGATACGCTATACGGCGCAGTTCTATCTGTACAGCCGACATTACCACGAGGACATGCCGTGCCGTTTTGATGTGGTGAGTATACTGGGAGATCAGATTAACTGGATTCGGGACGCGTTCGCATAGGAACATTGAAAATTGTGCTGAATATGCAGTTCAGTGCAGATATGGAAAATTCAGAACGAAAAGGAGAGGGTACAGATGGAACAGAAAGCATGGATTCGCAAGCAGAGCGGCATGACAACAGCAGGACAGACGGAAAGCTGCTGCATGGAGCGCGGTTTGGAAAAATCGGAAATTGAAATCCGTGAGAAAAACGGCGTTACCTATCTGGCCTTTCCGGCTCTGGATGCCACCGGTCTGGTAAGCCATGCCTTTTCCACCCGCCACGGAGGTGTCAGCGAGGGCGTGTTCTCTACCATGAACTTTAGCTTTACCCGGAATGATGATCCGCAGCATGTAATGGAAAATTACCGCCGCATGGCAGCCGTTCTCGGAACCGATGCAGAGAAGATGGTGCTTTCCTACCAGACCCACACCACCAATGTCCGCAAGGTGACGGAGGAAGACGCGGGAAAGGGCATTGTAAAAGAGCGGGATTATCAGGATGTAGATGGCCTGATCACGGATATTCCGGGTATCACGCTGGTGACTTTTTACGCAGACTGTGTGCCACTGTATTTTGTGGATCCGGTCCACAGGGCTGTCGGACTGTCCCATTCCGGCTGGAGGGGCACGGTGCACCGCATGGGAAAAGCCACACTGGAGGCCATGAACCGGGAATACGGCACAGAACCGGCGAATGTCATTGCCTGCATTGGGCCGAGTATCTGCCAGGACTGCTTTGAGGTAGGACCGGAGGTGGCTGCGGAATTTGCCGATGGCTTTGCAAAGCAGTACCATAACGATCTGTTTTACCAAAAGTCCGACGGAAAGTATCAGGTGGATCTGTGGCGAGCAAACCAGATCGTGCTCCGGGAGGCAGGAATCCCGGCAGACCAGATCCATACAACGGATATCTGTACCCGGTGCAATCCGGCACACCTGTTTTCTCACCGGATCATGGGAACGGAGCGGGGAAATCTGGCAGCCTTTCTGGCTCTCAGAGAGCAGGGATAAAATCATATTAGACAAAAAGAGCTTCGCACAGCACTTATATACGCTGCGTGAAGCTCTTTTTTGCGACCCTATTAAAATTTACTGGATGGTCTGATAATAATCGTATCCGCCTGCCTGGTAGCGTTTTACCAGCTTCTGGATCTTTTCGGTCGGAGACAGGGCAGCTCCGATAGAAACGTCGTGGTTGAAGGAGTTGATGATGGCTGCAAGATATTTACTCATGTCAGCCTCCAGATACCACTCGCGGTCTAACAGCTCTTTCGGGCGGTAGTTTAAGTTGGTGGTAATGACATAGTCAATGTAGCCATTCTGATAGTACTGGTCAAATTTTTCCAGACCGGCGGTGAACAGGCCGAAGGTGCAGCAGATGATGACTTTCTCTGCCTTGCGCTCCTTTAACTCTCTGGCGGTGTCTAACATGCTCTCGCCGGATGCGATCATATCGTCAATGATGAGAACGGTCTTTCCTTCTACGGAAGTACCTAAAAACTCGTGGGCGACGATCGGGTTGCGGCCGTCAATGACTCTGGAGTAGTCACGGCGCTTATAGAACATACCCATATCAACACCGAGGTTGTTGGCCAGGTATACGGCACGGTTCATGGCACCCTCATCCGGGCTGATGATCATAAGATGATCCTTGTCGATCTTTAAGGAGGTGTCGTGGGTGAACAGAGACTTTACAAACTGGTAAGTCGGCATGAAGTTATCGAAGCCGCTTAACGGAATGGCGTTCTGAACGCGCGGGTCATGGGCATCGAAGGTGATGATGTTGGAAACGCCCATGGAGATCAGCTCCTCCAGTGCCATTGCGCAGTCTAAGGACTCGCGCTTGGTACGCTTGTGCTGACGTCCTTCATATAAGAAAGGCATAACAACATTAACACGGTGTGCGGTGGCTACGGAAGCACCGATGATGCGCTTTAAGTCCTGGAAATGGTCATCCGGGGACATGTGGTTGGTGTAGCCGCATACGCTGTACGGGATGCTGTAGTTGGTTACATCTACCATTGCAAACAGATCCGCGCCGCGGACAGATTCGTTAATAACGGCCTTTGCCTCACCGGAACCGAAACGCGGGCATTTGCAGTCAAGAAGATAGGAATCTACATCGTAGCCGCGGTAGTTTAAATCCTGCTGGCGGCGAAGCAGCTCCACGGTATCATTGCGGCGGAAGGTAACAATGTGATCGTTTACCTTGGTTGCCAGATCCTTGCAGCTTTCCAGGGCAGCGAGCTTTAACGGCGCTACCGGTAAAATGTCATTAAACACGTAGTTGTTAGCCATTGGTACATACTCCTTCAGGTAAAATAGTTCATTATAATCCAACATATTTATATCCTTAAAAAAAGCAAGCGTCAAGAGCCTTGGGGAATTTTGTAAAAAAAAACAAAAAAACAGGTAAATCCACCCAAAACCGGAGGCCGATTGCTTTGACAAAGAACAGGAATCTTGTTATGATGAAAAGAGTGCAGATTGACAGCCGGATGACCCATGTCAGAGCAGGCCCTGAACATCTGCTGGAAAGGAATATCTATGAAGAAACAAAAAGGACATCTGATAAAATCCGTTGACCCGGGTTCCATTGCAGAGGAACTGGAGCTGGAGCCGGGAGACCGTTTACTTACGATCAATGGAAACGAAGTGGAAGATATCTTTGATTATGAATATTATGTAGACAGCGAAAGCATGGTCATGCTGGTGGAAAAGGCAGACGGCGAACAGTGGGAGCTGGAAATTGAAAATGAGTACCAGGATCTTGGAATTACCTTTGAGAACGGACTTATGAGTGATTACAAGTCCTGCAGCAACAAGTGTATTTTCTGCTTCATCGACCAGATGCCGCCGGGCATGCGCGAAACCCTTTATTTTAAGGACGATGATTCCCGTCTTTCCTTCCTTCAGGGAAACTATGTGACGCTGACCAACATGAAAGAGCATGACATCCAGCGTATCATTGATTTTAAGCTGGCGCCGATCAACATTTCGGTGCACACCACCAATCCGAAGCTGCGCTGCGAGATGCTCCATAACCGCTTTGCGGGAGAAGCATTAAAAAAGATCGACCGTCTTTGTGAGGCCGGCATACCCATGAACGGACAGATCGTGCTGTGCAAGGGCGTGAATGACCGGGAAGAGCTGGATCATACCATCCGGGATATGACAAAGTATCTTCCTTATATGAAGAGCGCTTCCGTCGTTCCGGTAGGGCTCTCCAGATACCGGGACGGTCTGTATCCGTTAAAGCCCTTTGAGAAGGAAGATGCAGAGAATGCCATTGATATCATTGAAAAATGGCAGAAGATCATATATGAGCAGTATGGCATGCACTTCATCCATGCCAGCGATGAATTCTATATTCTGGCAGAGCGGGAGCTGCCGGAGACAGAGCGTTACGACGGATACCCGCAGCTGGAGAATGGCGTGGGCATGCTGCGTCTTCTCGACACCGAGGTAACAGAAGCGCTTGAGGCATTGCCGGAGGATCTTCCGGTAAAGCCGGAGGAGTTGTCCATTGCTACGGGCCGGCTGGCTTACCCTTATCTGAGAAAGCAGCTGGATAAGATCGAGGCAAAGTTTCCTCAGAAAAAGGTGCATCTGTACGCGATCCGCAATGACTTTTTCGGAGAAAGCATCACCGTGGCCGGTCTGATCACCGGACAGGATTTAAAGAAGCAGATGTCGGTGGTGCCGCTTGGCGAGCGTCTGCTGCTTCCAATCTGCATGTTTCGGAGTGGCGAGGAGGTATTTCTGGATGACCTCACCCGCGCCGATGTGCAAAACGCTTTACAAGTTCCGGTGAATATTGTAAAATCAAGCGGTCAGGATCTGGTGGATGCCGTTCTTGGCCTGGAAGAAGAACAAGATACCGTCTACGACGGATATGAATTAAAGGAGATCACACATGAGTAAACCAATCGTTGCCATTGTAGGGCGTCCAAACGTTGGAAAATCCACCCTGTTCAATGTACTGGCAGGGGAGACCATTTCCATCGTAAAGGATACGCCGGGAGTAACCAGAGACCGTATTTATGCGGACTGCAACTGGCTGAACATGAACTTTACCCTGGTTGATACCGGTGGTATTGAGCCGGACAGCCGTGACATTATTTTGTCTCAGATGAGAGAGCAGGCACAGATTGCCATTGACACTGCAGATGTCATTATCTTCATCGTGGATGTACGTCAGGGTCTGCAGGATTCTGACTCTAAGGTTGCGGACATGCTCCGCAAATCCGGAAAGCCGGTGGTCCTCGCGGTAAACAAGGTGGACAGCATCCAGAAATTCGGAAACGATGTCTACGAGTTCTATAACCTGGGAATCGGCGATCCGATTCCGGTATCCGCGGCTTCCCGTCTGGGGATCGGTGATCTGTTAGACGAGGTGTCCAGGCATTTTACCCTGGAACAGTTAGAGGAAGAGGAGGATGACCGTCCGAAGGTAGCCATCATCGGTAAGCCGAACGTAGGAAAGTCTTCTATTATTAATAAGCTGCTGGGCGAGAACCGCGTGATCGTTTCCAACATTGCGGGTACTACCCGTGATGCGGTCGATACCGAGGTCGTATACAACGAAACGGAGTATATCTTTATTGATACCGCCGGACTGCGCCGTAAAAGCAAGATCAAAGAGGATCTGGAACGCTACAGTATCATTCGTACCGTATCTGCCGTGGAACGTGCGGATGTGGTTATTCTGGTCATTGATGCAACTGAGGGTGTGACGGAGCAGGACGCAAAGATTGCCGGCATCGCCCATGACAGGGGCAAGGGCATCATCGTTGCCGTCAACAAGTGGGATGCCATCGAGAAGAACGACAAGACTATCTACGAGTTCACCAAAAAGATCAAGGATACCCTGTCCTTCATGCAGTATGCTGAGATGGTATTTATCTCTGCCGTAACCGGACAGCGTATGAACAAGATGTTTGAGCTCATTGATATGGTGCGCGAGAACCAGACCATGCGTATCGCCACCGGCGTGCTCAATGAGATCATGACTGAAGCTGTTGCAATGCAGCAGCCGCCGTCTGACAAGGGCAAGCGTCTGAAGCTGTATTACATGACCCAGGTAGCCGTAAAGCCGCCGACCTTCGTTATTTTCGTAAATGACAAAGAACTGATGCATTTCTCCTATGTGAGATACCTGGAAAACCGCATCCGCGAATCCTTCGGATTTAAGGGTACGGCTCTGAAATTCCTGATCCGCGAAAGGAATGGAAAGGAGGAGTAAATGGAACGAGTACTTTGTCTGGTAATGGGTTATGTGTTTGGTCTGTTTCAGACCGGCTATCTCTACAGCAGATCCAAGCATATGGATATCCGTAATTACGGAAGTGGAAACTCCGGCAGCACCAATGTCCTGCGTGTGATGGGCAAAAAGGCCGGACTGATCGTATTCCTGGGTGACGCAGGCAAGATGATCGCTGCATGCCTGATCACAAGAGTATTGTTTCGCAGCCAGCCCGAGCTTCTGTATGTATACCTGCTCTACACCGGCTTTGGCGTGATCCTGGGACATAATTTCCCGTTTTATATGGAATTTAAGGGTGGCAAGGGCATTGCGGCCTCCGCCGGGCTTCTGGCCTCTACAGACTGGCGTGTGATGCTGGTCTGTCTGGTGGTGTTTGTGGCTGCAGTAGCCATTACCCGCTATGTATCCCTGGGATCCATCCTGGTGATGATCTGCTTCTTTATCGGTATGGTGTTTTTCGGTGCCCGTGGGGATTTCGGCATTGGGGCGGCACATCTGACGGAATTCTATGTGCTGGCAGGCCTGATCTCCGCCATGGGGATCTGGCGCCATCACACCAACATCAAACGACTGTTAAGCGGCACGGAAAACAAGCTGGGTGCCAGAAAGGAATAGACCTATGGCAAATGTGAGTATAATCGGTGCAGGAAGCTGGGGCACCGCCCTTGCATTTCTGCTTCACGAGAACGGCCATCAGGTGACGGAATGGTCTGCCTTTGAAAAGGAGGCAGAGAGTCTGCGGACAGAGCACCGCTTAAAGACGCTTCCGGATCTGGTGCTTCCGGACGATATGGAATTTACCTCTGACCTGGAACGTGCCATGAAGGAGAAAGACCTTCTGGTGGTGGCGGTTCCTTCCATCTATGTGCGGGAGACTGCCCGGAAGATGAAGCCTTTCTTAAAAGAAGGACAGCTGGTGGTTAATGTGGCCAAGGGCATTGAGGAGGCAACCCTCATGACACTGACGGATATTCTGGAGGAGGAGCTTCCGGGTGCTGATGTTACTGTTCTTTCCGGACCGAGTCATGCGGAGGAAGTGAGCCGCGGCCTTCCGACTACCTGTGTCGCCGGAGCGAAGACACGGAAAACAGCAGAGAAGATCCAGAACATCTTCATGAGTCCGGTATTCCGCGTGTATATCAGCCCGGATATCCTGGGGATTGAGATTGGCGGGGCGCTGAAAAATGTCATCGCCCTGGCAGCGGGAATCGCAGACGGACTTGGGTATGGTGACAACACCAAGGCAGCCCTCATTACCCGGGGCGTGGCGGAGATCAGCCGGCTTGGCATGGCCATGGGCGGAAAGCTGGAAACCTTTGCCGGTCTTACCGGGATCGGAGACCTGATCGTAACCTGTGCTAGCATGCACAGCCGCAACCGCCGTGCCGGAATCCTGATCGGAAAAGGTTATTCCATGAAGGAGGCCATGGACGAGGTTCAGATGGTGGTAGAGGGCGTCTATTCTGCCAAGGCCGGTCTGGCTCTTGCCAAAAAGTATCAGGTGTCCATGCCGATCATCGAGGCAGTCAATGAAGTACTGTTCGACGGAAAGTCCGCGAAAGAGGCAGTTGCTGATCTGATGCTGCGGGACAAAACAGTAGAAAGCGCAAATTTACCGTGGTAGGAATTTTCAGAACTGAAAATTCCGTATGACTTTGCTTCAACTTCGCTTTAACGCAAGAAAGTTCTTGACAAGCGTTTTTTGGGCTACTATAATTAGTTCAGCTTTAAGGATACGGCTTCCTGAAGGTTCAGGAAGCCTGTTTTCATTTAAGAGGAGGAAACAATTATGAAGAAAAAACTGGTTAGTTTTGGTATGGCAGCTATGATGGCAGCATCCTTAGCAGCATGTGGCGGCAGCAAGCCGGCAGAGACTACCGCAGCAGCAGATAATGCTGAGACCACTGCAGCAGAGGGCGCAGAGACTGAGGCAGCAGCAGAAGGCGGCACATTAAAGGTAGGCATAATCGGACCGTTAACCGGTGCAGGCGCAGCTTATGGTAACGCAGTCGCAAACGGCGCAGAGCTGGCAGCAAAGGAGATCAACGAGGCTGGCGGTATCAACGGCATGATGATCGAGACCAAGGCTGAGGATGATGAGAATGATCCAGAGAAATCCATCAACGCATACAACACCTTAAAAGACTGGGGTATGCAGGTATTAGACGGTCCGACCACTTCCAAACCGTGTATCGCTGTAGGAGCAGAGGCTGAGTCTGATAACATGTTCCTGATCACTCCGTCCGGTTCCGCAGTTGAGTGCGTAGCAACTGACAACGCATTCCGCGTATGCTTCGCAGACCCGGATCAGGGTACCGCTTCCGCTAAGTATATTGGCGAGAACAAGCTGGCTACCAAGATCGCTATCATCTATGACAGCTCTACCGAGTATTCTTCTGGTATTCGTGAGGCATTTGTTGCTGAGGCAGCAAACCAGGGTCTGGAGATCGTAGCTGACGAGGCATTTACCGCAGACAGCAACACCGACTTCTCCGTACAGCTTGACAAGGCAAAAGACGCAGGCGCAGAGCTGGTATTCCTTCCGATCTACTATCAGGAGGCTTCCATCATCTTAAAGCAGGCAAGCGACAAAGAATTCGCACCGGTCTTCTTCGGCTGTGATGGTATGGATGGCATCCTTTCCGTAGAGAACTTTGATACTTCCCTGGCAGAGGGTCTGATGCTCTTAACTCCGTTCTCCACCACTGAGGAGAGCAGTAAGGCATTTACTGAGGCTTATGTAGCAGCTTACGGCATCGAGCCGAACCAGTTTGCTGCAGATTCCTACGATGCGATCTACGCAATCAAGGCAGCTGTTGAGAAGGCAGGCGTTACCGCTGATATGAGCGCTTCCGATATCTGTGACGCATTAAAGCCGGCTATGACCGAGATCTCTATTGATGGCCTGACTGGTTCTGACATGGTTTGGAACGCAAATGGTGAGCCGAACAAGGCACCGAAGGCTGTTAAGATCGTAAACGGCGCATACGAGATGCAGTAATTTTTCTGTGTACACAATGTGTGAACAGCAATGAAACATCCGAAAGGGGATCGTCCAATGGACGGTTCCCTTTTTTCCATGTATGAAGCAATTTTGCACAACGCTGTTCGGAAAAAAGCTTCCTCCGGAGGTGCAGGAGTGTGGCTCTGATTCATTTTGAAAGACATGTCCCCAGTGCACGGACAAATGGTGCGCATTCACGAACTTTTGCTTGAACTTCAAATATGTCTATGCTATAATTCCAGTTATGTTTTATTTCCTATAGAAAAAATAAAGAGGTGGTAGGTACATGAGTTTTCTGTCTTATTTGATTAACGGAATCAGCCTGGGCAGTGTATACGCGATCATTGCACTGGGCTACACCATGGTTTATGGCATCGCGAGAATGCTGAACTTTGCTCATGGTGATATCATTATGGTGGGTGGCTTCGTCATCTTTACCATGGTAAGTACCCTGGGACTCCCGCCAATGGTGGGCGTTCTGGTGGCAGTCATCGCCTGTACGGTGCTTGGTGTTGTGATCGAGCGTGTGGCTTATAAGCCGCTGCGTGGCGCGTCTTCTCTAGCCGTTCTGATCACGGCTATCGGTGTCAGCTATCTGCTGCAGAACGTAGCACTGCTGATCTTTGGCTCCAACGCACGTCAGTTCACATCTGTTGTGAACGTGCCGAGCTTAAAGCTGGCCGGCGGCGCGCTGTCCATTTCCGGTGTTACACTGGTTACGATCATTACCTGTATTGTGATCATGGTGGCCCTGACTACTTTCATCAACAAGACCAGGGTTGGTCAGGCTATGCTGGCTGTATCGGAAGATACCGGCGCGGCAACCCTGATGGGCATTAATGTTAACAGCACCATCGCTATTACCTTCGCGATCGGTTCTGCCCTGGCGGCAATTGCAGGCGCGCTGTTGTGTTCCGCTTATCCGTCCCTGACTCCGTATACCGGTTCCATGCCGGGTATCAAGGCTTTTGTGGCAGCCGTATTCGGCGGCATCGGCTCCATTCCGGGTGCCCTCATCGGCGGCGTACTCCTTGGAGTGATCGAGAACCTTTCCAAGGCATATATTTCTTCCCAGCTTTCTGACGCCATCGTATTCGCAGTGCTGATCGTCGTACTTCTGGTACGTCCGACCGGAATCCTGGGCAAAAAGATTACGGAGAAAGTGTAGGTGAATGGAATGAAGAAGAACAAAGTATTAGTCCAGAACAGCATCACTTACGCCATCGTAATTGCCTGCTGGATCCTGGTTCAGATTCTTGGAGCAACAGGACACATGACCAGCCTGTTAAAGGGACTTTTAGTTCCGCTGTGTATCTATGTGATCCTGGCTGTATCCTTAAACTTAACTGTTGGTATCCTGGGTGAGTTAAGCCTGGGCCATGCCGGTTTCATGTGTGTGGGCGCGTTTACCGGCGCGTTTTTCACCAAGTGCATGGAGAACGCGATCCCATCTGTCGGTATGCGTTTTTTCCTGGCTCTGATCATCGGAGCAGCAGTAGCAGGTGTGTTCGGCATCATCATCGGTATTCCGGTACTGCGCTTAAAAGGTGACTACCTAGCTATCGTTACCCTGGCCTTCGGTGAGATCATCAAGAACCTCATCAATGTTATGTATGTGGGCCTGGATTCCAACGGATTCCATTTTTCCATCAAGGATACCACATCCCTTGGCATGGGCGCGGACGGCGTTGTCATCATCAAGGGTGCACAGGGTATTACCGGTACTCCGAAGGCGGCAACCTTTACGGTGGGTATCATCCTGGTGCTGATCACCCTGTTTATCGTGTTAAACCTGATCAATTCCCGTACCGGACGCGCTATCATGTCCATCCGTGACAACCGCATTGCGGCAGAGTCTGTGGGAATTAATATTACCAAATACAAACTGATGGCATTTGCGATTTCCGCAGCCCTGGCAGGCGTTGCAGGTGTTCTGTATGCCCACAACTTATCCTCCCTGGCGGCAACCCCGAAGAACTTCGGCTATAATATGTCCATTATGATCCTGGTATTCGTGGTACTGGGCGGCCTGGGAAATATCCGCGGTTCCATGATCGCGGCCATCATCCTGACCATGCTTCCGGAGCTTTTACGCGGCCTGAACGATTACCGTATGCTGATCTACGCAGTGGTCCTGATCGTTATGATGATCTTCAATTCCAGCCCGAAGGCAATTGAGATGAGATCTGTCTTCATGGACCGCATCAAGAAGAATAAGAAATCTGCAAAGGAGGCTGCATAATATGGCTATGCTGGAAGTAAAAAATATCGGCATCTCATTCGGCGGCTTAAAGGCAGTTGACAACTTCAGCCTGACCATCGAAAAGGGACAGCTTTACGGCCTCATTGGACCAAACGGCGCAGGTAAGACTACCATTTTCAATCTGCTGACCGGTGTCTACAAGGCAGATCACGGCGCTATTTTCCTGGATGGCAAGGAACTGACCGGAAAGAGCACCATCGAGATCAACCAGGCAGGCATTGCAAGAACCTTTCAGAATATCCGTCTGTTCAAGGACTTAAGTGTTCTGGACAACGTGAAAGTAGGCCTGCATAACCATCATCCGTATTCCACCATTGAGGGTATTTTCCGCCTTCCGCGTTATTATAAAGTAGAGAAGGAAATGAACGCCCGCGCCATGGAGCTGTTAAAGGTCTTTGATCTGGATAAGGAGTGTGATTACAAGGCATCCAACCTGCCTTATGGCAAGCAGAGAAAGCTGGAAATCGCCCGCGCCCTTGCTACGGACCCGAAGCTTCTTCTCCTGGACGAGCCGGCAGCCGGCATGAACCCGAACGAGACCGCAGAGCTGATGGATACCATCCGCTTCGTGCGCGATCACTTCGATATGACTGTGCTTCTGATCGAGCATGATATGAAGCTGGTTTCCGGTATCTGTGAGAAATTGACTGTCTTAAACTTCGGTCAGGTACTGACCCAGGGTGAGACATCGGAAGTACTGAATGATAAGCGTGTTATTACGGCTTATCTTGGAGAGTAGGAGGTTAGAGCAATGGCAATACTTGAGGTAAAAGACCTGGAAGTCTGCTACGGTGTCATCCAGGCAATCAAGGGAATCTCATTTGAGGTAAACCAGGGTGAGATCATTGCCCTGATCGGAGCAAACGGCGCAGGGAAAACCACAACATTGCAGACCATTACCGGTCTGATCCCGTCCAAGGCGGGCACCATTACCTATGAGGGAAAAGATATCACAAAGATTCCGGGTTACAAGCTGGTCGGCATGGGAATTGCCCACGTGCCGGAGGGACGCCGCGTGTTCGCGGAGCTGTCCGTTCTGCAGAACTTAAAGCTGGGCGCTTACACCCGTAATGATAAAAATGAGATGGAAGAGACCCTGAAGGAAATTTATGAGCGTTTCCCACGTCTGGAAGAGCGTAAGAACCAGATGGCTGGTACACTTTCCGGCGGTGAGCAGCAGATGCTGGCTATGGGCCGTGCGCTGATGTCCCATCCGAAGCTGATCGTTATGGATGAGCCGTCCATGGGTCTGTCCCCGCTGTACGTAAACGAGATCTTTGACATCATTCAGAAGATTAATGCAGACGGAGTAACCGTGCTTCTGGTTGAGCAGAACGCAAAGAAAGCTCTTTCCATCGCGAACCGTGCTTATGTTCTGGAGACTGGTAAGATTGCCCTGAGCGGTGACGCAAAAAAACTCATGAACGATGATTCCGTCAAGAAAGCATACCTGAGTGAATAAACGAACAGGGTGTTGCTCACATTGTGCGAAACGCCGGGAAAAGCAAAACAGATGCCGTAATTTGACAAAAAGCGAGAATTTGTTTCAAAACTTTAAAGTGTCTGAAAATAATAGAAAAAGGAGCGAAAAGTCCTAGACTTTTCGCTCCTTTTTGTGGTATTATTTAGGCAAAGTAACCGGGTGTGGGGACCCGTTACGTTAAGACTATATGAAGGAGGGTTTACTATGAAGGGCAATGTAATCGTTGGACAATCCGGAGGGCCGACGGCCGTCATCAATTCCAGTCTTGCAGGTGTGTACCGTACGGCGGTTGACCGCGGAGCGAAAAAGGTATACGGCATGCTGTATGGAATTCAGGGACTTCTGGATGAACAGTATGTGGATCTTTCCAAGTACATCCGGAGTGATCTGGATGTGGAAATACTGAAACGCACACCGTCTGCATTCCTTGGCACCTGCCGCTACAAACTGCCGGACATCCATGAGAATCAGGAAATCTATGTGAAGATTTTTGAAATCTTAAATAAGCTGAATATTGAATGCTTTATTTACATCGGCGGAAATGATTCTATGGACACGATCAAAAAACTGTCCGATTACGCAATCCTGACAGGGCAGTCCCAGAAGTTTGTCGGCGTCCCGAAGACCATAGACAACGACCTGGCCCTGACTGATCATACACCGGGCTACGGCAGCGCTGCCAAATATATTGCGACCTCTACCAAGGAAGTAATCCGGGATGGCATCGGCTTCTCATATAAAAAGCAGCAGGTGATCATCATTGAGATCATGGGCCGCAATGCCGGATGGCTGACCGGCGCGGCTGCATTGTCCCGGGGCGAGGATTGTGACGGACCAGATCTGATCTATCTGCCGGAACTGACCTTTGACATCGAAAAGTTTACTGCGAAAGTACGGAAGCTTCTGGTCAAGAAGGATGTGGTCGTTGTCGCAGTTTCTGAGGGTATCCGCATTCAGGACGGCCGTTATGTCAGCGAGCTGGGAAGTGCTTCGGATTATGTAGACGCATTCGGTCACAAGCAGCTGACCGGAACCGCGAGCTATCTGGCCAACGTAATCCATCGTGATATCGGCTGCAAGACCCGTGCTGTTGAATTTTCCACTTTACAGCGAAGCGCAGCCCATCTGGCATCCCGTGTCGATGTGAATGAGGCCTTCATGGTAGGCGGTGCCGCTGTCAAGGCAGCGGATGAGGGCGATTCCGGCAAGATGGTGGTCATTGACCGTGTATCCGATGACCCGTACCAGTGCGCGACCGGCATTTACGATGTTCACAAGATCGCAAACGGAGAGAAGATGGTGCCGAGAGAGTGGATTACCAAGGACGGCACCTATGTGACCGAGGAGTTTATCGATTATGTGAGACCACTGATCCAGGGTGATTCTCCGTCTGTCATGGTAGACGGTATTCCGCGCCACCTTTATATGGGAAAAAAATAAAATAGAATGAAGCAGGGACACTCCCGCATATATTGTTAACAGCAGCAAGAAGCAAAGTCTGTTATTGGCAGGGGGAGTGTCCATATGGAGCAGTACAGCGTATACCGGGATATTCAGGCAAGGACCGGAGGCGAAATTTATCTGGGAGTGGTAGGGCCGGTGCGGACCGGAAAGTCCACATTTATCAAACGGTTTATGGAGCAGATGGTACTGCCCGGTATCACCGATGAGCATCAGAAGAACCGGACCCGGGATGAACTGCCACAGAGCGCGGCAGGAAAGACCATCATGACCACGGAGCCCAAATTTGTTCCCAAGGAAGCGGCCCGCATTGATCTGGGAGAAGATACCGCGGTGAAGGTGCGGCTGGTGGACTGTGTGGGATTTATGACCGAAGGGGCCAGCGGACACATGGAGAATGAGAAGGAACGCCTGGTGAAGACACCCTGGTTTGAAGAAAGCATTCCCTTTACCATGGCGGCGGAGATTGGTACCAGAAAGGTGATCCGTGACCATTCCACGATCGGCCTTGTAATCACCACGGATGGCTCCTTTGGGGAACTGGAACGGCAGGCCTACATAAAACCGGAGGAAACGGCAGTCCGGGAGCTTCAGGAGATTGGAAAACCGTTTCTGGTGCTTTTAAACTCCAGCCGCCCGTATTCAGAGGAGACCAGGAATCTGGCCCGGGAACTGGAAACGAAATATGGGGTTTGTGTCATGCCGGTGAATTGTGAACAGCTAAAAACCGGGGATATTTACCAGATTTTAAAGCAGGTGCTGTTCGAATTTCCGGTGACGGAAGTAGACTTTCAGATCCCGAAGTGGCTGGAGATTCTTCCGGCGTCCCACTGGCTCAAACAGCAGGCCGTAAAAGCGGCACGCAATGCCATGAGCCACATCCGCCGGATGAAGGATCTTAAAGATTCCTGGAAGGACGAGGAAGCAGAGGCGGTAAGCAGCATGGAAACTGGCCGGATGAACCTGTCAGATGGAAAAGTCATGGTACGCATGCTGTTTGAGGACGGCTATTATTACCAGATTTTAAGTGATTTTTCCGGGCTTTCCATTGCGGATGAATACCAGCTGATGCAGCAGTTGAAGGATCTGGCGGCAAAAAAGTCCGAGTATGACAAGATTCAGAACGCGGTAGAGCAGGTAAGGGCCAGAGGCTACGGCGTAGTGACACCGGAGCGGTCGGAGATTGTTTTGGATGAGCCGGTGGTGATCCGCCACGGAAACCGCTATGGGGTCAAGATGAAGGCGGAAGCGCCGTCTATCAACCTGATCCGGGCCCAGATCCAGACAGAAATCGCACCCATTGTGGGGAGCGAGCAGCAGGCCCAGGATTTGATCTCCTATATGAAGGACAACGCAAACCGGGAAGAAAATGGAATCTGGGAGACGAATATTTTCGGAAAATCCATAGAACAAATTGTGGAAGATGGGATTCAGGCCAAAGTAAACCAGATGACAGAGGAGTGCCAGGCAAAGCTTCAGGACGCGCTCCAGAAGATCATCAACGACAGCAATGGTGGCCTGATCTGCATCATTATTTAAAATGTGTACCCTCGGACCCCGAGAGCACATACCTACAAAAGGAGGGTGCCATATGAGATTGGTTTTCAGCGGAGCGGCTCATGAGGTAACAGGAAGCTGCCATTATCTGGAAGTCGGGACCAGCAAGTTTCTGGTAGACTGTGGCATGGAGCAGGGTGTCAACATTTACGAGAATGTGGATCCGCCGGTGCCGTGGTCAGACATTCAGTTTGTGCTTGTGACACATTCACACATTGATCATGTGGGCATGCTGCCCTACATTTACGCGAGAGGTTTTAAGGGGCGTGTGATTGCAACTAATGCTACCTGTGACCTCTGCAACATCATGTTAAAGGATTCCGCGCACATCCAGGAGATGGACGCGGAATGGAAAAACAGGAAAGCAAGGCGTGCCGGACGACCGGAAGTACCGCCGTTATACGAGATGAACGACGCGCTGGGCGTACTGGAGCATTTTGAAGGGTATAACTACGACGAGATCGTGGAAGTAAACGATGAGGTTTCCATCCGGTTTACGGATATCGGCCATCTGCTTGGATCAGCCTCCATCGAAATCTGGATGAAGGAAGATGGTGTGGAGAAGAAAATCGTCTTTTCCGGTGATATCGGTAACTTCAATAAGCCGCTGATCCGGGATCCGATCTACACCAAAGAGGCAGACTACGCAGTCATGGAGTCTACTTATGGAGACCGGTTCCATCAGAAGGGTAAGGATCATATTTCCGAGCTGGTCCGGATCGTGCAGGAAACTCTGGACCGGGGCGGCAATGTAGTCATTCCGGCCTTTGCGGTAGGACGTACCCAGGAGCTTCTTTACTACTTCCGCCAGATCAAATCCCAGCATCTGATTCACGGCCATGATAATTTTGAGGTTTATGTGGATAGTCCGCTGGCGGTAGAGGCCACACATGTCTTTAAGGAAAATCAGGCAGAATGCTATGATGAGGAAACCAGGGAACTAGTAGAGGAGGGAATCAACCCGATCTCCTTCCCGGGTCTGAGGCTTTCCGTAACCAGCGACGAATCCATCAATATCAACTTTGATACGAAGCCAAAGGTAATCATTTCCGCGTCCGGCATGTGTGACGCGGGTCGTATCCGCCACCATTTAAAGCATAATCTGTGGCGGAAGGAGTGTACGGTGATTTTTGCCGGATATCAGGCAGTTGGAACCATTGGCCGCGCGCTGGTTGATGGAGCAAAAGAAGTGAAGCTCTTTGGTGAGAGCATAGATGTAGAAGCCCATATTGAGGTGCTTCATGACATCAGCGGTCATGCAGACCAGAATGGTCTTCTGACTTGGGCACTGGCTTTTGAAAAGAAGCCGCAGCAGTTCTTCGTGGTACATGGCAACGATGATGTCTGCGACCGCTTTGCGGAACTTTTAACAGAAAAGACCGGTGTGGCGGCAAAAGCACCCTATTCCGGCGCGGAGTTTGATCTCATCAAGGGAGTCTGGGTACGCGAGACTGCAGGAATTCCGATTCCGGCAAAGAGTGCTCCGGCGAAGAAGGCCAGTGGTGTCTTTGCACGGCTTCTGGTAGCAGGCGAGCGCCTGATGGGTGTCATCCGCAGAAACGAGGGCGGAGCCAACAAGGATCTGGCGAAATTTGCCGATCAGATCAATGCATTATGCGATAAATGGGACAGATAGGAGAATAGCAGATTATGTCAAAAGTACAGATTTACACCGATGGTTCAGCAAGAGGCAATCCGGATGGACCGGGAGGATACGGCGCAGTCCTGCATTTTACGGACAGCAAGGGACAGCTTCACGAAAAGGAGCTGTCTGCCGGATACAAAAAAACCACCAATAACCGGATGGAGCTGATGGCGGCCATCGTAGCGTTAGAGGCTTTAAACCGCCCCTGCGAGGTAGATTTGTACTCGGATTCCAAATACTTGACCGATGCCTTCAACCAGCACTGGATCGACAACTGGGTGAAAAATAACTGGAAGCGCGGTAAGAGCGGTCCGGTGAAAAATATTGACCTGTGGGAGCGTCTTTTGAAAGCAAAGGCCGCCCACCGGGTGAATTTCATCTGGGTAAAGGGCCATGCCGGCCATCCGCAGAATGAGCGGTGCGACCAGCTGGCCACCACGGCGGCAGATGGAAACAACCTTCTTACAGATGACGGCGTGGATGCCTGACCCGCGAATCGAATCTTATTAGCTGCAGAAACTGTTAAGGCTTTCTTACGATTATTTACTTCTTTTGAACTTATATTTTCATTTAGTCCTGTTTATGTTATGGTATGTTCAGTGAATCGGAATACGATCGGAACAATATCAGAATAGGCAGGACTGATTGATTTATGAAGCTAAAAGGAATCTGGGTAGCCATTGCAGTGATCTGTGTGGCAGGAATCGGAATTACAGATTATTCCGCACGACATCTGGCGGCTGGTGAGACACAGTATGTTTCGGAAGAGACTGTGGAAAAAAATGTATCCGGACAGGCTGCCGTGGTATCTGCGGTGACGGAAGCCGGGATGGCAGAGGCAACGAAAGCTGACGAAGGAGCCGGATCAGAGCAAGCCGCCGGGGCCGCTGGGAGTGACGGGATAAAGGAAACCGCCGGAGATGCTGGGGCAGCCGGAGTGCTTCAGAAAGCAGCAGGCGGAGAAGAAGCGGCGGGAGCATATGCGCTTTCGGAGCAGAGAATAGCCGCCGATTCCGGAGCAGAGCCGTTATTGGACAGCTCTGGAATTTTGGTTCAGGACGATATGCCGGAGAATAATGCAGATGCGCCAGGCGGAGCCAGAATCACCGCGGAAAAAGAAGAGACGCAGTCTGGAACAAAGACAGGCATTCTGGCACAGCTTGCCGAACTGGACGCCCAGGCGGAGGAACGCCGGAGTGCATCCGTCGACAACAGTGCCAACGCCATGAAGGCTGTGGCGGAGTCAGAACGGAAAATCTGGGAAAACAAGCTGCAGAGCATTCTGGAGATTTTGGAGCAGCAGCTATCCGGAGATGAAAAGACCGCGTTTTTCACAGAGCAGCGCAGCTGGGTCCGTGACCGGGAGAGTACGGCAGTGGCCAATTCCAAAAAACAGAGCGGAAGCATGCTGGAGGAACTGGAATACATCCGTTCCCTGCGGGATCTCACAAGAGAGCGGGTTTACGCGCTGGCTGAGCAGTATGAAAGCATTTTGGATGAAACAGAATAGAAAACAAAAAATCGGAAGCAGGCGGAAACGAAAATTGGTTTTCTGCCTGCTTTTTCCATTGGCAGAGTCTGTTAAGAACCTGACGTAGGGACTTGATAATTATGGGTTCCTATGGTAAGATACAAAGATGAATTGATTTTATTTCTGAACATAAGGAGGAAGTTATTATGGCAGCAATCGCAACAAGTCTGATTGGATATACCGTAAAAGCCGTTATTTTTGCAGCACTCGCATACGCGGGAATTATCTGTGGCAAGAAGTTCAGAGACAAGAAAGACGCAGAGCGCGCATAAGACGCGGTTCTGCAAAATCCAGCCGCTGCCTGCATATTGTGTGGACAGCGGTGATAATACGGAGGAAGTAGTAAAGTGAAGAAGTATGGAGTAAACGAACTGAGAAGAATGTTCCTGGAATTCTTTGAGAGCAAGGGACATCTGGCAATGAAGAGCTTTTCCCTGGTGCCGCATAACGACAACAGCCTGCTCCTCATCAACTCCGGTATGGCACCGTTAAAGCCTTATTTCACCGGACAGGAGATCCCGCCGAGAAGACGTGTGACCACCTGCCAGAAGTGTATTCGTACCGGTGATATCGAGAACATCGGTAAGACCGCCCGTCACGGCACCTTCTTTGAGATGCTGGGCAACTTCTCATTCGGTGATTATTTTAAGGATGAGGCAATCCACTGGTCCTGGGAGTTCTTAACCGAGGTTGTAGGACTGGAGAAAGACCGTCTGTATCCATCTGTTTACTTAGATGATGATGAAGCATTCAACATCTGGAATAAGGAAATTGGTGTTCCAGCGGAGAAAATCTTCCGCTTCGGCAAAGAGGACAACTTCTGGGAGCATGGCGCAGGTCCGTGCGGTCCATGTTCCGAGATCTACTATGACCGCGGTGAGAAGTACGGCTGCGGCAAGCCGGGCTGTACCGTTGGCTGTGAATGCGACCGTTACATCGAGGTATGGAACAACGTATTCACCCAGTTCGAGAACGATGGCCATGGCAATTACACGGAGTTAAAACAGAAGAACATCGATACCGGTATGGGTCTGGAACGTTTAGCTGTTGTAGTCCAGGATGTGGATTCCCTGTTTACCGTAGATACCAACAAGGCACTTCTGGATGAGGTCTGTGCCATGGCACACACTGAGTACCAGGTGGATCACAAGAAGGATGTTTCCCTGCGTATCATTGCTGATCATGTAAAGTCCTGTACCTTCATGATCTCCGATGGCATCATGCCGTCCAACGAGGGCCGCGGTTATGTTTTGCGCCGTCTGATCCGCCGTGCCGCACGTCATGGACGTCTGCTTGGCATTGAGGGCAGATTCATGCCGGAGCTCTCCAAGACAGTTATCGAGCTTTCCAAGGACGGATATCCGGAGCTGGAAGAGAAGAAGGCTATGATCTTAAAGGTTCTTGCGGAAGAGGAAGAGAAGTTCAACAAGACCATCGACCAGGGTCTTGCGATTCTTGCAGACATGGAGAGCGAGATGTCCGCAAAGAACGAGACTGTACTTTCTGGCGAGAATGCCTTCAAGCTGTACGATACCTACGGATTCCCGTTAGATTTAACCATCGAGATCCTGGAAGAGAAGAACCTGACCGTAGACGAGGAAGGCTTTCAGGCAGCTATGAAAGAGCAGCGTGAGAAGGCAAGAAAAGCACGTAAGACAACCAACTACATGGGTGCGGATGTAACCGTATACCAGTCCATCCCGGCTGAGATTACTTCCAAATTCGTTGGTTATGACAGACTGGAGCATGAGTCAAAGATCACGGTTCTGACTACCGATACTGAGATTGTAGAAGCTCTGACTGACGGCCAGCGCGGAACCATCGTTGTAGAGGAGACCCCATTCTACGGAACCATGGGCGGCCAGTGCGGAGATACAGGTGTCATCACCGGCACAAACAACGGTGTCTTTGTTGTAGAGGATACCATTCACTTACAGGGCGGCAAGATTGGCCATGTAGGACATATGACCAGCGGCATGCTGGCAGCAGGCGAGACAGTTACCTTAAAGGTAGATGAGGCATCCCGCCGTTCCACTGAGAAGAACCACAGCGCAACCCATCTGCTTCAGAAGGCACTGCGCAGCGTCCTCGGTGACCATGTAGAGCAGGCTGGTTCCCTGGTAACTCCGGACAGACTCCGTTTCGACTTTACCCATTTCTCCGCTATGACTCCGGAGGAGATCAAAAAGGTTGAGGAGCTGGTAAACCAGAAGATTCAGGAGAATCTGGATGTTGTAACACAGGAGATGAGTCTGGATGAAGCGAAGAAGACCGGCGCTATGGCGCTGTTTGGCGAAAAGTATGGTGAGAAGGTCCGTGTGGTTAAGATGGGCGATTTCTCTACCGAGCTTTGCGGCGGTACTCATGTCGCTAACACTGGCGCGGTTCATGCATTCAAGATTCTTTCTGAGGCAGGCATCGCAGCAGGTGTCCGCAGAATCGAGGCACTGACCGGCGACGGCCTTATGCGTTACTATGAGAATCTGGAGCAGGAGCTGGAGGATGCAGCAAAAGCAGCAAAGACCACTCCGGCAGACTTAAAGACCAAGATTGAATCCATGCTGGAGGAAATCAAGGCTCTGCACGCTGAGAACGACAAGTTAAAGAGCAAGCTGGCAAACGAGTCCCTTGGAGACGTTATGGACCAGGTTCGTGACGTGAAGGGCGTGAAGGTTCTGGCTGCGAAAGTAGCAGACGTAGACATGAACGGCCTGAGAGGTCTGGGCGACCAGTTAAAGGATAAGCTTGGCGAAGGCGTGATCGTTCTGGCCTCCGTTCAGGGCGACAAGGTCAACCTGATGGTAACCGCAACCGATGAGGCTCAGAAGAAGGGCGCTCATGCGGGCAACCTGGTCAAAGCAATTGCCGGCCTGGTTGGCGGCGGCGGCGGCGGTCGTCCGAACATGGCACAGGCAGGCGGTAAGAACCCGGCCGGTGTCGATGCAGCTCTGGAGAAAGCATACGAGACTGCAGCAGAGCAGATTCAGTAAAAACAAAAAAATACGAAAATCCGCAAAAAATCTTAAAAAAACAGTTGACGAATAGAGATTTTATGCTATAATCATACCAGTGCTATAAAATACCCAAACAGTTGTATTATGCACAAGTACACAACTGGAGGGAGGTTAGGTGTGAGCTATGTCAAACGTTATCGTTAAAGAGAACGAAAGTCTGGACAGCGCATTACGCAGATTTAAAAGAAACTGCGCAAAGGCTGGTATTCAGCAGGAGATTCGTAAGAGAGAGCATTACGAGAAACCAAGCGTAAGACGCAAGAAAAAGTCTGAAGCTGCAAGAAAACGCAAATTTAATTAAGTATTTCTGCAATCCCTGGTCTATGACCAGGGATTTTTTCGTATATTTTTATGTAAAAGGAAACGGGAGCGGTGTCATGCTGGAACACGCGAAACAGTCCGCGACGGAACAGTTAAAGCTTCCGGGCGATGTGATGCTGGGGGAAATTCTGTTATCCTTTTCCGGGAGATACTGTGTGACGGTAGAAAATTACCGGGGAATCCTGCTGTTTGAGGAGAACTGCATCCGGCTTCAGGGGAAAAACTGCAGGCTGCAGATCTGCGGACGCAGACTAAACATCGTGTACTATGACCGCGATTCCATGAAAATCTACGGACAGATTCAGAGCATGGAGTTTTGCTGAGGATCGACGGACAGGAATTTCCTGAATTAAAAATTTGGTATGATGCAGTGGAAACAACGGCGAATTTCGGATGGGCGATGCGTGGAAGCATGAAAAAGAAAACTGAAAGGCGGGAGACAGAGCATGCGGTGGCTGAAACAGCGTTACGCCGGATATGTGAGAGTACGGCTGACCGGCCGCTCGCCGGAACGCTTTTTTAACCTGTGCCGGGGCAGTGGGATTATGTTGTGGAATCTGTCCTGTGGAAACAAGGAGTATTGGTTTTCTATGATGCTGCCTGATTTTTACCGGATCCGTCCCTTTGTGAGGAAAGCAGGAGTGAAGGTCCGTGTGCAAGAAAAGCTGGGGCTGCCCTTTTTTTTATACCGGAACCGGAAACGAAAGCTGTTTGCCGCGGGGATGGCATCTTTTTTTCTGCTTTTGTTTGTTCTTTCCCGGTTTATCTGGAATATCAGCTTCTGCGGGAATCTGTATTTTACGGATGATACGCTGATGAGACAGCTCCGGGAGATTGGAATCTTATATGGAATGCCGAAATCCGGTGTGGATTGTGACCGGATTGAGGAGGAACTCAGGAGCCGCTGCCCCCGGATTGTATGGGTGTCCGCCCATGTTTCCGGGACCCGGCTGCAGATCCGGGTGCGGGAAAATGAGACAGCGGGTGGCATTCCTCTTCGGGAGGAAACACCACGGAATCTGGTGGCGGAAACGGCTGGAACGGTGGTATCTATTCTGGTGCGGGCTGGAAAAGCGGCAGTACAGCCGGGAGATGAGGTGGAAAAGGGGCAGGTTCTGGTAGAAGGGATGGTGCCGGTCACCGATGATTCCGGGGAGGTGGTCCGGACACTGTTTGTGCGGGCAGATGCAGATATCCGTCTGCGGACAACAAAGACTTACCGGGAGCAGGTTTCGCGATTCCAGAGAGTGCGCAGCTATACCGGAAAGAAACGGCAGGGCGTTCGCCTGCGGATTGGAAGTATGGACATTCTGGCAATGCTTCCGTTAACCGGAAAACAAAACTGGGAACTGACTGGAGTTTCCAGGCAGACAGTGTTGTTTGAGGATTTCTTTCTTCCGGTCTGGACGGAAATGATTACGGCCAGGGAGTATGAGAATGTAGAACGGAAGCGCACGAAAACAGAGTTAAATACCCTGACAAAAGCGGTTCATGAAAGAAAATTGCAAAAATTAACCGAAAAAGGGGTACAAATAATCGAAAATGATGTTAAAATATTAGATAACAGTACCGGCTGGACGATTTGCGGAAGCATGATCGTGGAGGAGAGTGCCGGAATCGGCCAAAAGCTAGAATCGTTCACAGGTAGAAATTTTCTGAACTGAAAATTTCGTATGATATAGTAAGGAGTAAACAATATAGAATGAGTGTAATTGAGACAATAATTGATATCCCGGCAGAGCATGAGAAAAATGTATGCGGACAATTTGACAGCTACTTAAAGAAAATCGAGCGGACACTGCACGTGACCATCGTGGCAAGAGACGGTGCCATTAAGCTGATCGGGCCGGAACTGATGATCCGCCGTGCCAAGAGCGTGTTTAACAATCTGGTGGAGCTGTCAAAACGCGGCAACGCCATCACCGAGCAGAATGTGGACTATGCGCTGTCCTTATGCTTTACTGAGTCAGACGATGCGATCCTTGAGATTGACAAAGATATCATCTGCCGTACCATCAACGGAAAACCGGTGAAGCCGAAAACCGTAGGACAGAAGCAGTATGTAGATACCATCCGAAAGAAGATGATCGTCTTCGGCATCGGACCGGCCGGAACCGGCAAGACGTATCTGGCTATGGCCATGGCGATTTCCGCATTCAAGAACGGCGATGTGAACCGCATCATTTTAACCCGTCCGGCTATTGAGGCGGGAGAGAAACTGGGCTTTCTGCCGGGTGACCTGCAGAGCAAGATCGACCCGTACCTGCGTCCGCTCTATGACGCCCTGTATCAGATCATGGGGGCGGAAAGTTTCCTGCACAATCAGGAAAAGGGGCTGATTGAGGTGGCACCGCTTGCGTATATGCGCGGACGTACCCTGGATAACGCCTATATCATTCTGGATGAGGCACAGAATACCACGCCGGCTCAGATGAAGATGTTTCTGACCCGTATTGGATTTGGCTCCAAGGTCATCATCACCGGTGATAAGACCCAGAAGGACCTGCCGGGCGGTGCGGTATCCGGCCTGGATGTGGCTATGAGAGTGCTTGGAAAGATTGATGATATCGGCTTTTGCAACCTGACCAGCAATGATGTGGTACGTCATCCGCTGGTTCAGAAGATCGTGCAGGCGTATGATGACTACGAGAAAAAGAATCCGGCCAAACAGCCGGCGAAGGAAAAAACGCACAGATTAAAAGAGTTCAGATATCACAGATAACGGAAACGATAAGACCATAACGATGCCGGGCCGAAAAAATATTGTCTGGCAGAAAGGCGGAATACACTATGACGATTAACATTGAATATGAGACAGACAAGCCTTTGGATGTGGACTATGAAAAGGTCGCAAACGACATCATCCCGGCAGCGCTGGACTATGAGAAATGTCCTTATGAGGCAGAGGTGAACCTGATCCTCACCGACAATGACGCGATTCAGGAAATCAACCGGGATTACCGCCAGATCGACCGTCCGACGGATGTGCTTTCCTTCCCAATGATTGACTTTGAGAAGGAATCCGATTTCAGCCATGTGGAGGAAGCAGTAGAGGATTATTTCAATCCGGAGACCGGAGAACTGATTCTGGGAGATATCATTGTTTCTGTGGAGAAGGTCATTGAGCAGGCAGAAAAGTATGGCCATTCCAGGGAACGGGAGCTGGCCTTCCTGATTGCCCACAGCATGCTGCATCTGTGCGGCTATGACCATATGGAGGACGCGGAACGCGAGGTAATGGAAACCCGACAGAGAGAGATACTGGCAGGAGAGGGCTATCATAGATGAGAAAAAACAAGGGGAAGAAATATGCGTTTGGGATAATGGCAGCATGGTGTCTTGCAGTGGGGGCTGCGGCACTGACCGGCTGCGGAGCAAAAGAAGCAGACAATAAGATTACGGTAGAATCGGCATCGGAAGCGCCGGAGACAAAGCCGATTGAGATTGAAACCGAGGCGCCGGAGACTGAAGCACCGGAGACAGAGGCTGCAGACCCGGATGAGCAGGAGCCAAGAGTGGAGAAAGACGGCATGATCCGCAGCTATCTCACGGGAGAGATGGTGCCGGTCTCCCAGGGCAACCGCCGTCCGTTGGCCATTATGATGAGCAACGACAAGGCTGCTCTGCCGCAGTACGGCATCAACCGGGCCGGAGTGGTTTATGAGGCACCGGTTGAGGCTACCATGAACCGCTATCTGGCGGTCATGGAGGATTACGATGACTTAACCCGCATTGGCTCCGTGCGCAGCTGCCGTACTTACTATGTGTATTTTGCCCGGGAGTTTGACGCCATCTATGCGCATTTCGGACAGAGTACATTTGCAAAGCCATATCTGAAGTTTGTTGATAACATCAACGGTATTGAGGGAGAGGGAAGCACCGCCTATTTCCGCTCCAAGGATAAAAAATCTCCGCACAACGCCTATGCAAGCTTTGGGGGCATTCAGCGCGCGATTGAGAAACTTGGCTACAGCCAGGAGTATGACGCGGACTATGACGGGCATTTCAAGTTTGCGAAGGAAGGCACCCAGGCGGTTATGCACGGGGCGGATGTGCGTGAGGCTTACAAGGTAACACCAGGTTACAAACTGAACAATCCGTGGTTTGAGTATCATGAGGATGATGGACTGTATTACCGTTTCCAGTACGGCGGACCGCATATGGGAAACGAGGGACAGATTGCGGTGAAGAACATCATCATTCAGTACTGTCCGGCGGCTTACTATGCGTCCACAGAGTACCGGAACATTAACGTACAGGCAGACACCTGGGGCTATTACATTTCCAATGGCCAGGTGGAGGATATCACCTGTGAGAAGGACGGAGAATTTGGCGTAACGCACTACTACGATGCGTCCGGTAACGAAATCACCTTAAATCCGGGGAAGACCTGGATCTGCATCTGCACCACCAACGATATGCAGCCGGCGAAAATTGAAGGAAAGTAAATAGCAGGCCCTGCTATGCGGCTGTGAAGACGGCAGTGATATCAAAACTGGATAAATTAAAAAAATAAGCAGATACTATACCTGGAGGGACTTTCCATGAAAAAGTATAGGATCTGTTTATTTTTGTTTCTGGGAGTCAGCCTGGTCTGTTTTCTGATCGGCTTTTTTGTGCAGCGGAGCAGGGAAAACAGCGGAGCCATGGGAACATCGGAAACCGCAATCGAGAGTGAGGCGGCACCGGAGACAGTGACAGAAGACCAGATGGCATCGAACAAGGATCATGTGCAGGCTGTAACAGAAGGGGGAGAAACGTATTATCTGGTAGCAGAAGATGGTGTACTTCTGGTGTTTTTAAAGGACCGGAAAACCATCTGCCTGTATACTCATGTGCCTCTGATGGATTTTCCACTGGCCGAGCGGACAAAACTGCGGGAAGGAATCTGGTTTTCTTCCATGGCGGAGGTGTTTAATTACCTGGAATCCTACACAAGCTGATCAGGCAGGAAATACAGGACTTATACAGGTTTTGTGCAGGATGTAAATTGTGCTTGAAAAGAAAAGGTAAACTGGATAAAATAGAATCCAAATGACTGAGGAAAATTACGGAGGAGAAACGTGAAGAAAAAAGTACTGATCATCGGAGGCGGGGCTTCCGGCCTGATGGCAGCCATCATGGCGGCCCGGGAAGGCGCAGAGGTGACTATTTTAGAGCATATGGACCGGGTGGGAAAGAAGATTTTATCCACGGGAAACGGACGGTGCAATATGACCAATCTGTCTTTGCGGCCAGAGCATTACCGGAGCAGCCAGAAGCTGTTTCCTATGAAGGTGCTGGACCGTTTTTCTGTCTGGGATACGCTGAACTTTTTTGACAGTATCGGCATTGTGACCAAGAACCGGAATGGCTATATTTACCCGAATTCGGACCAGGCGGCTTCCGTGCTGGACGCTCTGCGCTTTGAGACAGAGCATCTGGGTGTTCAGACGGTGCTTTCCTGCCACATCAAAAAGGCATGGAAGATGAAAAATGGCATGTTTACTGTAGAGAGTGACCAGGGCACGTTTAAAGTGGACAGCCTCATTCTGGCGGCTGGTTCCAAGGCAGCTCCGGTGTCCGGTTCCGACGGCAGCGGCTATGACCTGGCAAAATCCTTCGGGCATACCATCATCAAGCCGCTTCCGGCATTAGTACAGTTAAAATGCAAGGGGACGTTCTTTAAACAGCTGGCCGGCGTGCGCTGTGAGGCAGTGGTGCGGCTGATGAGTGACGGAAAAACTCTGGCAGCCGATGAAGGAGAGGTACAGTTGACGGATTATGGCATCTCTGGAATCCCCACCTTTCAGGTGAGCCGTTATGCGGCCTGTGCCCTGGATGAGGGAAGGCAGGTCAGCGCAGTGCTGGATTTCTTCCCCTCCAAAAGCATGGAGGATACCAGAAGCATGTTAAAACAGAGAAAGGCGGCACTGGGTTACCGGCCGTCCGGAGAGTTTTTAAATGGAGTTTTGAATAAGAAGCTGGCTGCGGTATTGTTAAAACAGGCGGGAATTCCAATGAACCTGACCTGTGACCGGTTAAAGGACGCTCAGCTGGATACATTGACCATGCAGCTGAAAAAATTTGAAGTGCCGGTCACTTCTACAAACAGCTTTGAGCAGGCCCAGGTCTGCTGTGGCGGAGTAGATACCAGGGATATTCGCCCGGATACTCTGGAATCCAAACTGGTGAAGGGGTTGTTCCTGGTGGGAGAGCTGACGGATGTAGATGGCATCTGCGGCGGCTATAACCTTCAGTGGGCCTGGAGTACTGGAGCTGTGGCTGGAAGAACGGCAGGGAGAAACTAAATTATGATACGATTAACACAGATCAAGCTTCCGGCAGATCACACGCCGGAGGCACTTACGAAAAAGGCGGCAAAGCTTTTGCGGGTTTCGCCGGAAGAAATAAAAGAGCTTTACATTCGGAAACGTTCTCTGGATGCAAGAAAGAAACCGGAGCTTTTTTACAGCTATACCATTGATGTTTCGGTGAAAAAAGAAGCTGAAATTTTACATAAAGTGAAAAGTCCCCAGGTAAATCTCTGTAAGGAAACGCGCTATCAGTTCCCGGAAGCGGGAGAGGAGCGTATGGGGGAACGCCCGGTCATCATTGGAACCGGCCCGGCGGGACTGTTTTGCGGACTGATGCTGGCGCGGCACGGCTATCGGCCCATTCTTTTAGAGCGGGGAAGTTCTGTGGAGGAACGTCAGAAAAAGGTAAATGCCTTCTGGCAGGGCGGTCCGCTGGATGTCCAGACCAATGTACAGTTTGGCGAGGGCGGAGCGGGCACATTTTCTGATGGAAAGCTGAATACCCTGGTGAAGGACCCCGTGGGGCGCGGAAAGCTGGTCCTGGAGCTTTTTATGGAGTTTGGCGCGGATCCTTCTATCTTATATGATCACAAACCTCATATCGGCACGGATGTACTGGCTGAGGTGGTAAAACATATGCGGGAGGAAATCAATCGTCTTGGCGGAAACGTGCGGTTTGATACTCAGGTGACAGATCTTCTGACAGAGGGCAGCCGGGTATGCGGTGTAAAAGTTTCGTTTGCAGACCCGCAGACAGGCAATCCGTTGGAAGAAGAAATCAAAAGCAGTGTGGTGGTGCTGGCCATTGGACACAGTGCGAGAGATACCTTTTCCATGCTGTTAGATCGTCAGATACCTATGGAACAGAAGGCGTTTGCGGTGGGACTGCGTATCCAGCATCCACAGAAGATGATCAATCTTTCCCAGTATGGACGGGAGGATGCCGGCACTCTTGGCGCAGCAAACTACAAGCTGACCAGACAGACAAAAAGCGGACGCGGCGTGTATAGCTTCTGTATGTGCCCGGGCGGCTATGTGGTGAACGCTTCTTCAGAAGAGGGGCGTCTGGCTGTAAATGGCATGAGTTATCATGACCGGGCCGGAGAGAACGCCAACAGCGCTCTGATCGTTACGGTCACGCCGGAGGATTTCCCGGAGAGCGGGCCTTTAAGCGGTGTGGCCTTCCAGCGAAAACTGGAGGAAGCAGCGTACCGGGCTGCGGGCGGAAAGATTCCAGTACAGCTTTACGGAGATTTTTGCAAGAATGCCATTAGTACAAAGCTGGGGGATGTGGTACCGCAGATGCGGGGCGGGTGGGCCTTTGGCGATGTCCGTTCCATTATGCCGGAGCCGCTGAATCTGGCACTGATTGAGGCCATGGAAGGATTCGGACACATGATTCACGGCTTTGACCGTCCGGATGCCGTCTTTGCAGGCATTGAGAGCCGGACATCTTCTCCGGTGCGTATCTGGCGAGATGAGCAGTTTGAGAGCGAGGTGCGGGGACTTTACCCTTGCGGAGAGGGCGCCGGCTATGCGGGAGGCATTACTTCCGCGGCCATGGATGGCGTGAAGGTGGCCGAGGCCATCGCAAGGCGTTACAGCCCGTGCAGGAATGATAAATAAAAGTACGCGGATGCAGCTTCGTGTGGCGGCATTCCGATAAGGAGCAGAATATGAACAGTTTCAGAGATAAACTGAAAGACAAAAAGCGGATCGTCATCAAGATCGGTTCTTCCTCCCTGACCCATGAAAAGACCGGAGAACTGAACCTTTTTAAGATTGAAAAACTGATTCGCGTGATCTGTGATCTGAAGGGAGAAGGAAAGGACGTAGTTCTGGTTTCTTCCGGTGCGATCGCAGCAGGAAGGCAGGCTCTGGGCGGCCAGAAACGTCCTCAGACCATTTCAGAAAAACAGGCTTACGCGGCGGTTGGTCAGGCACGCCTGATGATGGTGTACCAGCGTATCTTTTCTGAGTACAACCATATTGCGGCGCAGGTACTTCTGACGAAGGATACCATGACCAACGAAAATTCCAGGATGAATGCCCAGAATACCTTTGAGGAGCTTTTGCAGCTTGGGGCAGTACCGGTTGTCAATGAGAACGATACGGTTTCCACCCATGAGATCCAGTTCGGTGATAACGACCGGCTTTCTGCCATTGTGGCGGCCCTCATCGGCGCGGATCTTCTGATCCTCATGTCTGATATTGACGGGCTGTATTCCAAGGATCCACATAAGAATCCGGACGCGAGGTTTATCGGTCTGGTGGAAGAAATCACACCGGAGCTTATCGGTATGGGCGGCGGCTCCGGCAGTGATGTGGGGACCGGAGGCATGGCGGCCAAGCTGGCAGCAGCCCGGATTGCCACCGACAGCGGATCCGACATGATCATCTGTAACGCGGATGATGTGAATGTGATTCACGAACTGGTAAACGGGGAAGAGAAGGGAACCCTGTTTCTGGCGCATCCCAACCGGGATTTTGATTTGATGGATTACATTAATACGAAATATGAAATCTAAAAAGAGCAAAGGAGAATGAATATGGATCAGAGCAGTATCGACCGGATTAACACCCTCTATCACAAATCTCAGTCCGTTGGACTGACAGAAGAGGAGAAAGCAGAGCAGGCAAGACTCCGCAAAGAATATGTGGCAGCTATTAAAAATAATATGAGGGCACACTTAAACAACATTTCCATTAAGGAGAAAGACGGCAGTATTACCGATCTGGGCAAAAAATATGGCGGAATCAAAGACACTCAGTCTTAAAAAAGAAATCCGCAGACAGATCCGTACACTGCGGGCAGAACTTTTAAAGCCGGAATCCATTGGCAGGAAAGACATTATGGACCGGAAAATCCGGGAACAGGTGTTAACACTGCTTAACAGGCTGCGGATGGAAGAAAACATCCCGGACACGGTGTATCTTTACGCATCCTTTGGCGGCGAGGCAGATACCTTTGGGCTTATGGATGCGCTGTGGCAGCAGGGCTTATCGGTGGCTCTGCCGCGGGTAGCCGGGGACCGGATGGATTTTTATCTGGTACGTGGCCGGGAAGATTTGATTCCGGGCTTTCAGGATATTCAGGAACCGGCAGGATACTGCGCGAAAGCAGACTGCCCGCAGGCCGTGGTGATCACGCCGGGAACGGCCTTTACCCGGGAAGGCAAACGCATGGGATACGGCGGCGGCTTTTACGACCGTTTTTTCTCGGAGGAGCCGGAGCATAAGCGGGTCGCGGTCTGTTATCCGTTTCAGATATTCCCGGAGCTGCCAACGGAGGAACACGACAGGTGGATGGATGTTGTTCTGACCGGAGAGTGAGATAACAGAACAGTAGAAAATACAGTGAATGCCTGGTTATGGCATAGAAGGAAAGAAAAAAGACGATTCAGGAGGATAACGGCATGGATTTAAGAGTGATCGGTGCCCGCGCGAAGGAAGCGGCATCCTATTTAAACAGTCTTGGCATTACAGAGAAAAATGAAGGCCTGCGGCAGGCGGCCCAGGCGCTTTTGGACGGCGAAGAAGACATTCTGACGGCCAATCAGGAGGATGTGATCCGGGCAGCGGAAAACGGCATGAGCCAGGGGATGATTGACCGTCTGGAGCTGACACCGGACCGGCTGCAGGCCATGGCGAATGGACTTTTGCGGGTTGCAGAGCTTCCGGACCCGGTAGGAGAAGTGACTTCCATGAAGCCGCGTCCCAATGGTCTTCTGATCGGGGAAAAACGCGTGCCCCTTGGCGTGGTGGGCATGATCTATGAAGCACGTCCCAATGTGACTTCTGATGCTTTCGGACTCTGCTTTAAAACCGGAAATGCCGTGATCCTAAAGGGCGGCAGCGATGCCATTGAGTCCAATAAGGAGATTGTAAAGTGGCTGCAGACCGGGCTTTCCCGCGCAGGACTGCCGGAAGCATCCCTGCAGCTGATCACCGATACTGACCGGGCAGTAACCACAGAATTTATGCGTCTGAATGAGTTTGTGGATGTGCTGATCCCGCGGGGCGGTGCCGGGCTCATCCGCAGCGTGGTACAAAACAGTACGGTGCCGGTGATTGAGACGGGGACAGGAAACTGTCATATTTATGTGGATGAAACAGCAGATTTTGAGATGGCGCTGAACATCATTGAAAATGCCAAAACCCAGCGAATTGGCGTATGCAATGCCTGTGAGTCCCTGGTGGTACATAGAAGCATTGCGGAGGAATTCCTTCCGCTGCTGGCAGCCCGCCTGGCAAAAAAGTCCGTGGAGGTGCGGGCAGATGAAGCCGCAAGAGGCATTGTGCCAGAGTTTACCGAGGCCACAGAAGAAGACTGGGGTACGGAATATCTGGATTACATTCTGTCCTTAAAACTGGTGGATTCCCTGGATGAGGCCATCCGTCATATCAATCGCTATAATACCGGTCATTCTGAGGCCATCATTACCCGTGATTACGATCATGCCCAGGAGTTTTTAAACCGGATTGACGCGGCAGCTGTCTATGTGAATGCTTCCACCCGTTTTACCGATGGCGGGGAATTTGGTTTTGGAGCCGAGATCGGCATCAGCACCCAGAAGCTTCACGCAAGAGGACCAATGGGCTTAAAAGCACTGACCACGACCAAATACATCATCTATGGAAACGGGCAGGTGAGACCATAATGAAGCTTTATATCATTCGTCATGGGGAAACGCCCTGGAATGCGGAGGGACGTCTTCAGGGGCAGACGGATATCCCGTTAAATGAAAATGGAATCCGCCTGGCAAAGATTACCGGAGAGGCGTTAAAGGACGTTCCCTTTGATTTTGCTATTTCCAGCCCGTTGAAGCGGGCCAGACAGACCGCGGAGCTGGTACTGGCGGGACGGCAGATTCCGGTTCTGGAGGATGCCAGAATTGAGGAACTGAGCTTTGGCTCCTGGGAAGGACTGGGCTGTCGCAAGGCAAACTTTGAAATTCCATCGGAGCATTTTCAGGATTTCTACAAAGACCCGTTTCATTTCCAGACGGCGGCGGACGGAGAGACCATTGAACAGCTCTGTGTCCGCACCAAAGCGTTCTGGGATGATCTGGTGAACAATCCTGACTGGCAGGACAAGACTATTCTGATTGCCAGCCATGGCTGTGCCTGCCGGGGAATCCTGCATAATGTGTATGAGGATAAAACCGATTTCTGGCACGGGAAGGTGCCGCCAAACTGTGCGGTAAACATTGTATCTGCAGAGGATGGAAAAGCAGTCCTGGAGGCGGAAGACAAGATTTACTATGATCCGGCCGAATGTGTGGATTTCCGCACGGGAAAGAAAGCGTCCCAGACAGGAAAAGCCGCACAGACCAGATGAGAAAAGAAAACTCAAAAACTGAGGTAAAAGACTGGAATTCGGGGCGTTTTGCTCTTTGCATTCCAGTTTTTTTATGCTATAATTTTTAATTTGTAACGGCATAACGTGAATAATGAGGTAAAGAATGAAAACATACAAACAGAACGAAACACCGGAATTTGAGATGATCCGTGCTGCAGCGCCGGAAGAGGAAGGCGCGCGTCAGTACTATTTTATAGAAGAGGCTAAGATTTTATGGAAACAGCAGTTTGAGAGCATGGTAGACAGCGGGGAGGCCGCAGAGCGCTACGAAGGTTCTCTGTTATCCGAACTTCAGGCAGAGGGCAGATACGGCACGTTCCATATCTCGACATTTGGATGTCAGATGAACGCTCGCGACTCCGAGAAGCTTTGCGGAATCCTGGAGCAGATTGGCTTAAAAGAAGTAGAGTCCGAGAATGCAGACCTGGTGCTTTACAACACCTGTACCGTGCGTGACAATGCTAACCAGAAGGTATATGGCCGTCTTGGCTATCTGCAGACCTTAAAGAAAAAACGCCCGGGCATGATGATTTCCCTGTGCGGCTGCATGATGCAGGAGCCGTCTGTGATCGAGAAGATCCAGAAAAGTTATTCTTACGTAGACCTGATCTTCGGAACCCACAATATCTTTAAACTGGCAGAGCTTTTATGCTGCCGCATGATGAGCGGGAACCGCATGGTCGTAGATATCTGGAAAGATACCGACAAGATTGTGGAGGAACTCCCGGTGGACCGGAAGTATTCCTTCAAGTCCGGTGTCAACATCATGTTTGGCTGCAACAACTTCTGCAGTTACTGCATCGTGCCCTACGTGCGCGGCCGTGAGCGCAGCAGAAAGCCGGAGGATATTGTTGCTGAGATCAAAAAGCTGGTGGCAGACGGCGTGGCAGAGGTCATGCTGCTGGGACAGAATGTAAACTCCTATGGAAAGAATCTGGAGCATCCGATGACCTTTGCAGAGCTTCTGCGTGAGATCAACAAGATTGAGGGACTGGAACGCATCCGCTTTATGACATCCCACCCGAAGGATCTCTCGGATGATCTGATTGAGGCCATGCGGGACTGTGAGAAGGTATGCAATCATCTGCATCTTCCGCTGCAGTCCGGCAGCAGCCGTATCTTAAAGCTGATGAACCGTCATTACGATAAAGAAGGGTACCTGGCTCTGGTGGACAAGCTGCGCGCGGCCATTCCGGATATCGCTCTGACTACGGATATCATTGTGGGCTTCCCGGGGGAGACTGAGGAGGACTTTGAGGAGACCATGGATGTGGTGCGCCGTGTCCGCTACGACAGCGCCTTCACTTTTATCTACTCCAAGCGTACCGGAACCCCGGCAGCTGCCATGGAGCAGGTACCGGAAGAGGTTGTAAAAGAGCGTTTTGACCGCCTGCTAAAGGAAGTTCAGAAGATTTCCTCTGAGGTCTGCGGACGTGACCTTCATACTACTCAGAAAGTCCTGGTGGAGACTCTGGACGATCACAAGGAAGGCTATGTGACGGGACGCTTAAGCAACAACACTGTGGTACATTTCCCGGGAGACGAGAGCCTCATTGGAAAGATCGTGGATGTATGGCTGGAGGAGTCCAAAGGATTTTACTACATGGGAAAGCAAGTGGAAGGACAGGAGAATTAAATCGTGGCTGGATTATCACCAATGATGGCCCAATACATGGAGACCAAAAAACAATATAGTGACTGTATTTTATTTTATCGACTGGGTGACTTTTATGAGATGTTCTTTGACGACGCGCTGACTGCGTCTAAGGAGCTGGAAATCACCCTGACGGGAAAGGAATGCGGACTGGAGGAACGCGCACCCATGTGTGGCGTTCCTTATCATGCTGTGGACAGCTATTTAAGCCGTCTGGTGCAGAAGGGATACAAGGTTGCCATCGCAGAGCAGATGGAGGATCCGAAGCTGGCAAAGGGGCTGGTAAAGCGTGAAGTCATCCGTGTGGTAACCCCGGGTACCATCACCAGCGCCCAGGCCCTGGATGAGACCAAGAACAACTATCTGATGGGCATTGTCTATCTGGCGGACCGGATGGGCGTTTCCGTGGCAGATATCACCACCGGAGATTTCCTGGTAACGGAGATCTCCACGGACCGTGCCCTGTTTGACGAGATTAATAAATTTTCTCCGGCGGAGGTCATCTGCAACGATGCCTTTTCCATGTCCGGAATTAGCCTGGAGGACTTAAAAGACCGGTATCATTTTACAGTGTCTACCCTGGATTCCCGCTTCTTCCAGGATGAGAGCTGCCGTAAGGTGCTGCGGGAGCATTTTAAGGTGGGAAGCCTCGAGGGACTGGGGCTTGGCGATTATGACTGCGGCGTGATCGCGGCAGGCGCCGTGCTGCAGTATCTGTATGAGACCCAGAAGAGGACCCTGGATCATTTAACGACCATTGTGCCTTACGCTACCGGCAACTACATGATACTGGATTCCTCTACCAGAAGAAACCTGGAACTTTTAGAGACCATGCGGGAGAAGCAGAAGCGCGGAAGCCTCTTGTGGGTGCTGGATAAAACCCGCACGGCCATGGGTGCCAGACTCCTTCGTACCTGGATTGAGCAGCCGCTGATTTCCAAAGAAGCAATCTTAAAGCGCCAGAATGCGATTGAAGAACTGAATTTAAATTACATAAGCCGGGAAGAACTGGGTGAGTATCTGAATCCGGTTTACGACCTGGAACGTCTGATCGGCCGTATCAGCTACAAGACGGCAAATCCGAGGGATCTGCTGGCATTCCGCAATTCCATTGCCATGGTGCCGCATATCAAACGGCTTTTAGGAGAGTTTACGTCTGACGCTTTAAAAGAACTGGCGGAGGATCTGGATCCATTAGAAGACCTGAATGACCTGATTACCCGTGCCATTGTCGAGGAACCGCCCATCACCGTCCGGGAAGGCGGCATGATCAAAGACGGTTACAACGAGGAAGCAGACCGTCTGCGTCATGCAAAGACGGAAGGAAAGACCTGGCTGGCTGAGCTGGAGGCGAGAGAGCGCGACAGCACTGGCATCAAGAACCTGAAAGTCAAATACAACAAGGTGTTTGGCTATTACTTTGAGGTGACGAACTCCTTTAAGGATCTGGTTCCGGAGTATTTTATCCGCAAACAGACCTTAACCAACGCAGAGCGCTACACCACCGATGACCTGAAAAACCTGGAGGATGTGATTCTTGGAGCAGAAGACAAGCTCTTTTCCCTGGAGTATGACCTGTTCTGTGAGGTGCGCGATGCTATTGCGGCAGAGGTCGTGCGGATTCAGAAGACGGCCCGCGCCATTGCGGCTATCGATGTGTTTGCATCCCTGTCTACTGTGGCCACCCGCAACAATTATGTGAAGCCGCAGATCAATGAGAAGGGCACCATCCAGATCAAGGGCGGCCGTCACCCGGTGGTTGAGAAAATGATGCGGGATGATATGTTCGTGGCTAACGATACGATTCTGGACAATTCCAAGAACCGCATTTCCATCATCACCGGACCGAACATGGCCGGTAAATCCACCTACATGCGCCAGACGGCTCTAATCGTGTTGATGGCGCAGATTGGAAGTTTTGTCCCGGCGGACCAGGCCAACATCGGCATCTGCGACCGCATCTTTACCCGTGTGGGTGCATCCGATGACCTGGCGAGCGGTCAGAGTACCTTTATGGTGGAGATGACGGAGGTAGCCAATATCCTCAGAAATGCCACCAGAAACAGTCTGCTGATCCTCGATGAGATCGGCCGCGGCACCAGCACCTTTGACGGACTGAGCATTGCCTGGGCAGTGGTGGAGCATATCAGCAACACCCGCCTTCTGGGCGCAAAGACACTGTTTGCTACTCACTATCACGAGCTGACGGAATTAGAGGGACTGATGAACGGTGTCACAAACTACTGCATTGCCGTGAAGGAGCAGGGGGATGATATCGTTTTCTTAAGAAAGATCGTAAAAGGCGGCGCGGATAAAAGCTACGGTATCCAGGTAGCAAAGCTGGCCGGAGTGCCGGATTCTGTCATCAACCGCGCGAAAGAACTGGTGGAGCAGCTGGTGGATTCTGACCTGACAGCAAGAACCCGCGAGATCGCGGAGGGCATCGCGCCTGCAGGCCACAAGCCGGTGCCAAAGCCGGACGATGTGGAGATGAGCCAGCTCACCCTGTTCGACACGGTGCGCGAGGATGACATTATTGAAGAATTGAAGAATCTGGAGCTGGGCAACATGACGCCGATCGACGCGTTAAATACCCTGTACCGGATGCAGATGAAGCTAAAGAACCGCTGGAGCGGGGACGAAAAATAAAGATTAAAGTGGGAGGTGCAGCATGCCGAACATTCATGTACTGGATCAGAATACCATCAACAAGATCGCGGCCGGCGAGGTCATTGAGCGGCCGGCCTCGGTGGTGAAGGAGCTTCTGGAAAATGCCATCGACGCGAAAGCCACTGCGGTCACGGTGGAAATCCGGGAGGGAGGAATTTCTTTTATCCGGGTGACAGACAACGGCTGCGGAATTGAAAAAGAAGAGATTCCACTGGCATTTCTGCGCCATTCCACCAGTAAGATTCAGTCCGTAGAGGATTTATTTACAGTATCTTCTCTGGGCTTTCGCGGTGAGGCACTTTCCAGTATTGCCGCAGTGGGACAGGTGGAGCTGATCACCAAGACAAGCCGTTCCTTAACCGGAAACCGCTATCAGATCGAGGGCGGTCAGGAGCGGGGCATGGAAGAAATCGGTGCGCCGGATGGAACTACCTTTATTGTGCGGAATCTTTTTTACAACACGCCGGTGCGCCGGAAGTTTTTAAAGACTCCCATGACGGAAGGGGCCCATGTGGCAGATCTGGTGGAGAAGATTGCCCTGTCCCATCCGGAAATTTCCATCCGGTTTATCCAGAACAATCAGAATAAGCTGCACACTTCCGGCAACCATAATTTAAAAGATATCATTTATACGGTTTACGGGCGGGAGATTACGGCCAACCTGATCCCAGTGTCTGTTACCGGAGAAGCCTTCAGAGTAGAAGGCTTTATTGGGAAGCCGGTTATCGCCCGGAGTAACCGGAATTTTGAAAATTACTATATTAATGGAAGATATATCAAGAGCAACATCATCAACAAGGCCATTGAGGAGGCGTACAAGCCCTTCATGATGCAGCACAAGTATCCGTTTACGATGCTGCATTTTAAGATTGAGCCGGAGTTTCTGGATGTGAATGTCCATCCAACGAAGATGGAGCTGCGTTTCCAGAATGGCGAGAATGTGTTCCGCATGGTGCGGGATACGGTAGCCGAGGCACTGCGCCACAAAGAACTGATTCCCAAGGTTGAGCTGGTGGAGGAGGAACGGGCACGAAAATCCGTGCCGGAAAAGCGGATCCCGATCCCAGAACCATTCGAACAAAACCGCATGATGCAGAATCGTGCGGAGCAGTCCGAACAGAAGCGGCAGCAGGATAGCGCCGGTTTGTTTGACCCGAAGCGGTTAGCAGCAGGCGGCGCAGATGATTTTGTGCTGCGGGAGATGCCAGAAGAATACCGGATGAAAACCCGGCCGGGGGAGCAGCCTGCATTAAAGGCCACCTCCCAGATCCGCAGTGAACGAACGGGACTTTTGCGCACCGAGCAGCGTGTTGAGGCATTGCAGCGGGAAGAAGAGCTGAAAAACAGCCAGGAGGTAGAACGAGCAGCCGATGGAAACGGTTATCGTGTCAACGAGGCGCTGACAGCGCTGTTAAAGCAGGAACCGGGAGTAGAAGCGGCAGGAATCCAGTCAGAAGTGGAAACACAGGCAGGAACAGGAATCACGCCTGAGGCAGAAGCGCCGCTAGCTGAGATGTCAGAACTGCCAGAAGCAGAAGGGCAGATGGACCTCTTCGAGGAAAAACTCTTAGAGCCCCAGTCCCGCAGCCGCCACAAACTGATCGGCCAGCTCTTTGCCACCTACTGGCTGGTGGAATTCAAAGACCAGCTTTACATCATTGACCAGCATGCGGCCCATGAGAAGGTGCTGTATGAGAAGACGATGAACTCCCTAAAAACCAGGGAGTACACCTGCCAGCAGATTCATCCGCCCATTATACTGACACTGGGAAGCCGGGAGGCACTGATGCTGGAGAAAAATATGAAGATCTTTACCGACATCGGATTTGAGATCGAGCCATTTGGCGGAAAGGAATACGCGGTGCGGGGTGTACCGGATAACCTGTTTTCCATTGCCAGGAAGGAGCTTCTGATGGAGATGTTAGACAGTCTTTCGGAGGATGCCCAGGCGCGGAACGCGGACATGATCTACGAAAAGGTAGCATCCATGTCCTGCAAGGCGGCGGTAAAGGGGCACGATGTGTTGAGCGCAGCGGAGGCAGATGCCCTGATTGACCAGCTTCTTGGGCTGGAAAATCCTTATGCCTGCCCGCATGGAAGGCCGACCATCATTTCCATGAGTAAATACGAACTGGAGAAGAAGTTTAAACGAATTGTCTGACGAGGGGAGAAGCTATGAAACAGCCGCTGATCATTCTCACCGGGCCGACCGCGGTGGGAAAAACAGCTTTGTCCATTGAACTTGCCAAGGCGCTGAATGGAGAAATCATCAGTGCCGATTCTATGCAGGTGTACCGCCATATGGACATTGGGTCGGCCAAGATCATGCCGGAAGAGATGGAGGGAGTGCCTCATCATCTCATTGATGTGCTGGAGCCATGGGAGGAGTTTAATGTGACCCGCTTCCAGGCTATGGCGAAGGAAGCCATGGCGGGAATCTACAGCCGCGGCCATGTACCGATCGTGACCGGAGGCACCGGATTTTATATTCAGGCACTGGCTTACGATATAGATTTTACTGAAAACGAAGATCACAGCGGCATCCGGGAAGAACTGGAGCAGCTTGCCGCAGAAAAGGGCGAGGAGTATTTACACCAGATACTGGCTCAGATTGATCTGGAATCTGCCGAAGCGATTCACGCGAATAATGTAAAAAGAGTGATTCGCGCGATTGAATATTACCGGCTGACTGGAGAAAAGATTTCCGAGCACAATAAGCGGGAACGGGAGAAACAGTCCCCTTACGACCTGTATTACTATGTGCTGACCCGCAATCGCGCTGCTCTTTATGAGCGGATTGACCAACGGGTGGACATCATGATGGAGCAGGGCCTGGTGGACGAGGTGAAGCGTTTGAAAGAAATGGGCTGCACCCGTGACATGGTGGCCATGCAGGGGCTTGGCTACAAGGAAATCCTGGATTACCTGGATGGAAAGATCAGCCTGGAGGAGGCGGTTTATATCATCAAGCGGGATACGAGACATTTCGCGAAGCGTCAGCTCACCTGGTTTAAGCGGGAACGGGATGTGCGTTTTATTGCTGTAGATGATAAACATGCCCTGTGGAGACATCAAAACGGTGGCCTGGACACCAAGGAAGATGACCAGAAGAAAATTTTAGAATATATTTGTAAGGATTACTTTGGAGGAAGAAACGAACATGGAACTGAATGAGATGTATCAGGAACTGGGCATCAGCCCGGAGGTCCTGAAATTTGGAACAGAGATTGAAGAACACTTAAAGGAACGGTTTAAAGCCATCGACGAAAACGCTGAGTTCAACCAGATGAAGGTGTTGAAGGCAATGCAGGAGGCCCGCGTCAGCGATATCCACTTTGCGGCAACCACCGGTTACGGTTACAACGACCTGGGCCGTGATACCCTGGAAGAGGTGTATGCAAAGGCTTTCCACGGTGAGGATGCCCTGGTGCGCCCACAGCTGATTTCCGGCACCCATGCTCTGCATGTGGCACTGTCTGGCAATCTGCGTCCGGGCGATGAGCTCCTTTCCCCGGTGGGAAAACCCTACGATACCCTGGAAGAGGTTATTGGTATCCGTGAATCTGCCGGCTCTTTAAAAGAGTACGGCGTGATCTACCGCCAGGTTGACCTTCTGGAGGATGGCACTTTCGATTATGAGAACATCCGCAAGGCCATCAATGAGAAGACCAGGCTTATCACCATTCAGCGCTCCAAGGGTTATCAGACCCGCCCGACCTTTTCCGTAACCCAGATCGGTGAGCTGATCGCGTTCTGCAAGAGCGTAAAGCCGGATGTGCTCTGCATGGTAGATAACTGCTACGGTGAGTTTGTAGAACGCATTGAGCCGACGGACGTTGGTGCTGACATGATCGTTGGTTCCTTAATTAAAAACCCGGGCGGCGGCCTGGCACCGATCGGCGGCTATATCGTTGGTAAAAAATCCTGCGTAGAGCAGGCATCCTACCGCTTAAGCGCACCGGGACTTGGAAAAGAGGTAGGCGCAAGCCTGGGCCTGAACCAGTCCTTCTATCAGGGCCTGTTCATGTCCCCGACCACTGTGGCAGGGGCGTTAAAGGGCGCGATCTTTGCAGCCAATGTGTATGAAAAACTGGGTTTTGCCGTTGTTCCGAACAGCACCGAGTCCCGTCACGACATCATCCAGGCCGTGACGTTGGGAACTCCGGAAGGCATGGTAGCATTCTGCAGGGGCATCCAGGCAGCAGCGCCGGTGGACAGCTTTGTATCCCCGGAACCGTGGGATATGCCGGGTTACGACGCACCGGTCATCATGGCAGCAGGTGCCTTTGTACAGGGCTCCTCCATTGAGCTGAGTGCCGATGGCCCGATCAAGCCGCCGTATGCGGTTTATTTCCAGGGCGGCCTGACCTGGTATCACGCAAAGCTGGGCATCTTAATGTCCCTGCAGAAGATGGTAGAAGCAGGCATTGTGACGCTGTAATTTTTTGTGGTAGAAAATATTAACCATTTCTAAAGTTTTCCATTTTTTGTATACACGATATTTGATTTGTGGTAAACTAAAAATTGTTCCCTTCCGCTTCGTACTTGGAGAGAGAATGGAGGGTGAACGATGAAACACACGACAATGAAAGAGCTGCCCCATGATGAGCGGCCATATGAACGCTGCGTAAAATCCGGGCCGGAGCATTTGAGTGACGCACAGCTTCTGGCTGTGATCCTCCGGACCGGAAGCACGCAGGAGAGCGTACTGGAGCTGGCTGCCCGGATTCTGGAGCTTGGAGGTCCCGGAGAAGGAATTCTGGGACTTTTGCATTTGTCCCTGCCGGAGCTGATGAGCGTCAAGGGCATTGGGCAGGTGAAAGCCATCCAGCTCCAGTGTATTGGAGAACTGTCCAGACGCATCTGGAAACGCAAAGCCATAAAGAGTCCGGTTCGTTTCAACGATCCGGCCCAGGTGGCGGAATACTATCAGGAAGACCTGCGTCATAAGGAACAGGAAGAGTTTCACATGATGCTTTTTAATACGAAACAAAACATGATTGGAGACGTAGCGCTGTCTAAGGGGACGGTGAATGCGTCTCTTGCCACACCGAGGGAAATCTTTATCCAGGCATTGAAATTTCAGGCGGTAAGCCTGATCCTGGTGCACAATCACCCCAGCGGCGATCCGGAACCCAGCAGGGAAGATGTCCTTCTTACCCGGCGGGTGGAGGAGGCCGGACGGGTGATCGGCATTCCGGTGTTAGATCATATCATCATAGGTGATGGCACTTATGTCAGCATGAAAGAACGGGGATTATAACAGATGGAATCAAAACGCAGCAAATACATTCTGATCGGACTGTCGGTTTTCTGCATTCTGCTGATCGGCATTACATCGTTTAAGGATGGATTCTTAAATCCGCTGAGAAGCGGCGTGGGCTATGTCTTAAGCCCGATCCAGTCGGGAGTGAACCGGGTGGGTACCTCACTTTACAACGGAATCAGCAACTACAGCACGTTGCGCAGCGCCATGGCGGAAAAGCAGGCTCTGCAGGAACGCATCGACGCGCTGGTGGAGGAGAACAGCCGCCTGCAGTCGGAACAGTTTGAACTGCAGCGTCTGCGGGAGCTTTATGATCTGGATCAGGACTATATGCAGTATCAGAAGATTGGAGCCAGGGTCATTGCGAAGGACTCTGGTGACTGGTTTCAGGTATTCCGGATCAACAAAGGTTCTGCGGACGGTGTTCAGGTAGATGCCAACGTCATGGCCGGAGGCGGCCTGGTGGGCATTGTTACGGATGTGGGAGCTCATTATGCCACAGTCCGCTCCATCATTGATGATGTGAGCCGTGTCAGCGGCATGGCCCAGCAGTCCGGAGATACCTGCATTGTATCCGGTGACCTGACTTTGTTCGGAGAGGGGAGGCTGCGTTTGAGCAACATTGCGGAGAACGGCGATCTGAAAGACGGAGACCGCATTGTGACCTCCAACATCAGTTCTAAATTTCTTCCAGGAATCCTGATCGGCTACGCGGCCGATATCACCACAGACCAGAGCCGTCTGACCAAGTCCGGTTACCTGATTCCGGCAGCACACTTTGACAGCCTGCAGGAGGTGCTGGTCATCACGACCCTGAAAGAGGAAGAGGCACCGCAGGAGAGTACAGAAAATACAGAGGGGGCACAGACAGGCGCATGAAACGGTTCTTATTGAATGTGGTACTGATGATCCTGGCTTTTACGGTCCAGAACTGTGTGTTTCCGCTGATTCCGTTTCTCACGGCAACTCCGAACTTGCTTCTGATCCTGACCTTTTCCTTTGGATTTATTTACGGAAAGGAAGCGGGACTGTTATACGGTCTGTTTGCCGGAATTTTACTGGATCTGTTTTACAGCGGCCCCTTCGGTTTTTATACACTGCTGTTCATCAACATCGGCTATTTCAACGGCATCTGCACCCAGTATTACTATGAGGACTATATCAATCTGCCGCTGGTCATGAGTCTGGTCAATGAACTGATCTACAACCTGTATATTTACGTGTTCCGTTTTCTGATCCGCAACCGGCTGGATTTTCTTTATTACGCAAAGGAAATCATCATTCCGGAGCTGATCTTCACAGTTGTAACAACGCTACTTATTTATCGCTTTTTCCTGTCTGCAAACCGGAGACTGGATGAGCTGGACAATCGGCGGGAACGGGAATATTAAATACCGAAACATGAGACACAAATAGGAGTGACATAAGCGTGCTGAAAGATTTCTTCCATAAATTATATGATTTTTTAAAACGGGTCTTAAGCTCCCGTATCTTTGCGCTGGCGCTGGTATTTACCGGCATGTTTTTGATTCTGGCGGTCAAGCTGTTCGATCTGCAGATTGTAAACGGAGAATCCTATCTGGAAGATTATGTCCAGATGATCGAAAAAACAGTGACAACGCCGGGCACCCGCGGCAATATCTATGACCGCAACGGGAATCTTCTGGCCTACAATGAGCTGGCTTACGCAGTGACGGTACAGGATACGGGCGATTATCCAAAAAGTGCCGGCATGAATTCCATGATCCTGAAACTGATCCGGATTTTGAACAAACATGGTTATCAGGCGCAGGGTAAGCTGGAAATTGCGATCAATGACGATGGGGAAATCGTCTATACCTCATCATCGGAGGCTGCAAGAAAACGGTTCCTGCGGGATTTTTATGGACGCAAATCCGTAGATGAGCTGGATGATGACAAGGGAAAATACCCGACAGCAGTGACAGCAAGAGAACTGATCGAAAAGAAAAAAACAGCATACGGGATTGACAAGATGAAAGATGATAAGGGCAATCCCCTGATTCTTTCTGACGCGGAACTGGTGCAGCTTGTCAATATCCGGTATACGATGTCACTTGTCGCATATAAAAAATATGAGGCGATTACCATCTGTGACCGGGTGGATGATGAGACCGTAGCAGATCTGATGGAACATACTGCGGAGCTGAAGGGTGTGGAGGTGGCAGAGACGACTATCCGCCGCTATAATGACGCAGAGTATTTTGCGCCGATCATCGGCTACACCGGTAAGGTACAGGAGGACCAGCTGGAGGAGCTCAAAAAGACAAATCCGGAGTATGAACTCAGCGATATTGTCGGCCGTACCGGCATTGAGGCATCCATGGAACTGGAACTCCAGGGACACAAGGGTTACAAGAATCTGGTGGTCAACAACGTGGGAAATGTCATGAAGGTGATTTCTGAGACCCAGGCATCCACCGGAAACGACATTTACCTGACCATTGACCGCGATCTTCAGATGGGAATCTATCATCTGATTGAACAGCAGCTGGCCGGTATTGTAGCCAAAGCCCTGGTCAACCAGGATGTAGATACCTCTGCCATCACGGACTCATCTAAGATCAGTATTCCGGTCAAGGATGCGTATTACCAGCTCATCAACAATAATGTGCTTTCCCTGAGCCACATGGCTTCGGAGGATGCCACAGATATTGAACGCCAGATCCAGTCTGTTTATACTTCGTCCAGAGAGCAGATTTTAGACCGGCTGCGTTATGAGCTTATGAGCGACCATCCAACCATGATGAAAGACCTGCCGCAGGATATGATGGCTTACATGGCCTACATCTACAACTGGCTTTCTGACAGTACGGTGGGAATTGTCCAGAAAGACCGCATTGACCAGAACAGTGAAAGCTATCTGGCCTGGAAAAATGATGAGATCAGTCTTCGGGATTACATTTATGCCGGTATTTCGGAAAACTGGATCGATACCACGAAGCTGAATGTCACCAGCAAATATTCCAGTGCGGATGATATTTACCAGGTGCTGGTGGACTATACCCTGGATCAGTTAAAAGATGACGCGAAGTTTACCAAACGCATTTACCGCTATCTGATCAACGACCAGGTCATCACCGGACGCCAGCTTTGCCTGGCCCTGTATGCACAGGGAGCGCTCCCATATGACGCAAACGAGGTACAGCTTTTAACAGCCAATGGTGAGGAATACGCATTCCAGTTTATACGGCGCAAAATTCAGAACATCGAACTGACACCGGCGCAGCTGGCACTGGATCCGTGTACGGGCGGCGTGGTCATTACAGATGTCAATACCGGAGAGGTGCGGGCGCTGGTTACCTACCCAAGCTATGACAACAACCGTCTGTCCGGAAGTGCTGATCCGGCATATATGAAACAGCTTCAGGAAGACTTGTCCCTGCCGCTTTACAACAACGCGACCCAGGCCAAGAAAGCGCCGGGTTCCACATTTAAGCCGATCACCGCCATTGCGGGACTGGAAGAGAAGGTCATCGGCCTTTACGAAACCATTGACTGTACCGGTGAATACAAAGAAGTAGATCCGCCGATCAAGTGCTGGATCTATCCGGGACATCATGGACCGCTGACCGTTGTTGGCGGCATCCAGAACTCCTGCAACTACTTTTTTGCGGAGGTAGCGCACCGCCTGGCAACAAACCGTGACACTCTGGTTTACTCCACGGATATGGGTGTGGACACCATCCGCCGTTATGCTTCCATGTTCGGTTTAAACCGTCCCTCCGGCATTGAAATTCCGGAGACGACACCGGAGCTGACCACAGAAGACCCAGAGCGTTCTGCTATGGGACAGGGTACCAACTCTTATTCCAATGTACAGCTTTCCCGTTACGTGGCGGCCATTGCCAACAGTGGAACCGTCTATGACTTGAGCCTGTTGGACAAGATGACGGACTCGGAAGGAAATCTCATCAAAGATTTCACACCGGAAGTAACGGGACATGTGGACATTGCGGATTCTACCTGGGATGCGGTGCATCAGGGTATGCGTGCCGTGGTGACCGATGGTTCCGTTAACAAGATCTTTAAAGATCTGGAGGTGGAAATTGCCGGTAAGACCGGTACGGCACAGGAGTCCAGAACCCGTGGCAACCATGCGTTCTTTATTTCCTATGGCCCGTATACAAATCCGGAAATCTGCGTTACTGTCAATATCCCTTATGGATATTCCTCCTCTAACGCGGCAATGGTGGCAAAAAATGTCTACCGCTTTTACTACGGATATACCGATCTGGATTCCATCCTGGGTAATGGAGCCCTGGAGGTTTCCAATGTCAGGGTCGGAGACTGATAAAAACTAAGGGGAGCGGGTGAAACCATGAAAAACAGGATTGTGATCAAAAGCAGCAAAGCCGGCATGACGGTGATTCTGGATCCGGAGTGCGCCTTTGAAGAGCTGATCGCGGAACTTGCCACAAAATTTAAGGAGTCAGCCCGGTTCTGGGGGAATGCCCAGATGGCGCTGCTTTTACAGGGGCGTACGCTTACGGCCGCCCAGGAAATGCAGATTGTCAACACCATCACGGAAAACTCCGGTATCGAAGTGCTCTGCCTGTTAGATCAGGATTTAGAGCGGGTGGAACGGTGTGAGAAAGCGCTGAACCAGAAGCTGATGGAGTTTTCTGAGCGGACTGGCCAGTTTTACCGGGGAGATCTGCACCGGGGAGAATCCATAGAATCAGAGGCCAGCATCGTCATCATTGGAGACGTGCGTCACGGTGCCCGTGTGGCGGCCAAAGGAAATATCATTGTGCTGGGGGAACTGCGCGGCTCTGTTCACGCGGGCGTCTCCGGGAACAGGGAAGCTGTGGTGGCCGCCATGGAAATGGTGCCTCTTCAAATCCGGATTGCCGATATTTCCTGTCATTATGGTGACAAAGGAAAGAAACTGGGCAAGGGACCCATGATTGCTTCTGTAGAAAATTGTAGTATTTGTACGAAAGTAATAAAAAAATCTTTCTTAAATATGTTAAATTTCAATTAATACTGGAAATATTTAAGAATATAGGGTAAAATAGATTCGGTAGAATTTTTCAGGAGGCGTTTCTATGAGTGAAGTCATGGTAATTACTTCTGGAAAAGGCGGGGTCGGCAAAACCACCACCACCGCAAACATCGGGACAGGCCTGGCACTTTTAGGCTACAGCGTTGTGCTGATCGACACAGACATCGGCCTGCGCAATCTTGATGTTGTGATGGGACTGGAAAACCGCATCATCTACAATCTCGTAGATGTGGTGGAAGGCAACTGCCGCATGAAGCAGGCCCTGATAAGAGACAAAAGATACCCGAACCTTTATTTGCTGCCATCTGCCCAGACCCGGGACAAGTCCTCTGTGAACCCCGGTCAGATGAAAAAGCTGGTAGATGATCTGCGGGAAGAGTTCGATTATATACTACTTGACTGTCCTGCAGGAATTGAGCAGGGCTTCCAGAATGCCATTGCCGGTGCGGACCGGGCCATTGTAGTTACTACTCCGGAGGTATCCGCTATCCGGGATGCCGACCGTATCATCGGTCTTCTGGAGGCGGCACGCATGGAAGACATCCGTCTGATCGTGAACCGGATCCGTATGGATATGGTGCGGCGGGGAGATATGATGTCGGTAGATGACGTGGCAGATATTCTGGCAGTCCCGGTCATTGGCGCAGTTCCCGATGACGAAGACATCGTCATATCCGCCAACCAGGGGGAACCGCTGGCAGATACAAACTCTCTGGCGGGGGAGGCTTATTTCAACATCTGCAGGAGAATTTCCGGGGAATCTGTTCCGCTTATGGATTTGGATCCCCATAAAGGAATTCTGGTCCGCATTTCCGGCTTTTTGAAGAGGGCATAGGAGGTGGAGCGGATGAGAATGCCTGGAAGATCCGCAAAGAATAATTCCGGTGAGATTGCCCGGACCAGACTGAAACTTCTTCTGGTTTCGGACCAGTCGGGAGTAAATCCCGGAATCATCGGAATGATCCGCGATGATCTGGTGCGTGTCCTGTCAAGGTATGCCCAGATCGATGCCGGAGCCATGGAACTTCGGCTGATCCGTCCAGATGAGGGCGGTCAGCAGGCCTTTCTGATCACAGCGGCCTTTCCGGTCCGGCAAATTACGTTAACGAGGAATGAAGAATGTTCTTAGACTATAACTTCAGAAATTACAATTACCGTTTATTCCTTTATGTGCTGCTGCTGAATATTACGGGCGTTCTTATTATCCGGAGCGCCTCCAATCAGGATGCGTCCATGGTCATGAAACAGATCGTGGGCATTCTGGTTGGCCTTACGGCAGTCGTTATCTTATCCCTTGTAGATTACCACAGAGTGGTTTCTTTTGCGCCGGTTATTTATGGTGCCAGCCTGGCTTTTCTTCTGGCTGTGCTGGTATTCGGCGTAAGCAGAGGCGTGGCAAGGCGCTGGCTGGTACTTCCGGTCATCGGACAGATCCAGCCATCCGAGTTTGTAAAGATCGGCCTGATTGTCTTCTTTGCCTGGTATTTTTCCAGATACCAGGAGCGAGTAAACCAGTTTAAGATCCTGTTTTTCGCGGGACTTTTATTTCTGGCTGCGTTCGGCCTGATCTTTTTACAGCCAAACCTGTCCACCAGTCTGGTGACCATGGTAATCTTTCTCTGCATGCTGTTTGCGGCAGGTTTGAGTTACCGATGGATCCTGGGAGCTCTGGCAGTGGTGGTTCCCTGTGGAGCACTGTTTATCTATCTGCTCCAGTACAACATGGTACCGTTCCTGAAAGACTATCAGGTGCGCCGTATCATGGCATTCATTGATCCCGCAAACTATGCGGAAGCCAATCTTCAGCAGAATAACTCCATCATGGCAATCGGCTCCGGCATGCTGCAGGGAAAAGGACTCAATAACAATACTCTGGCATCTGTAAAAAACGGAAACTTCCTGTCCGAGGAACAGACAGACTTTATCTTTGCTGTCATCGGAGAAGAGTTAGGGTTTATCGGATGCATAGCCGTGATCTTTCTGATTGCGCTGACAGTCTATGAGTGTCTCATCATAGCGGCCAGGGCAAAAGATCTGATGGGAAGCCTGCTCTGCGTGGGGCTTGCGTCCCTTCTGGCATTTCAGAGTTTTGCTAATATAGCTGTAGCTACAGGCATCCTGCCAAATACAGGACTTCCGCTTCCATTTATCAGCTATGGAGTAAGTTCACTCCTGAGCGTTTACCTGGGAGTCGGTGTGGTGATGAATGTAGGACTTCAGAGAAAAGTAAGCAACTAATAAAGGAGGGTTCTGTTATGAACATCGGTTTAATCGCACATGATTCCAAAAAGAAGCTGATGCAGAATTTCTGCATTGCATACAGAGGAATTTTAAATAAACATGAGCTGTATGCAACCGGCACTACCGGACGCCTCATTGAAGAGGTGACTAACTTAAACGTACACAAATATCTGGCCGGCCATCTGGGCGGACAGCAGCAGCTGGCATCCCAGATTGAACACAATGACATGGATATGGTCATTTATCTGCGTGATCCGCTTCATCCGAAAAAGCACGAGCCGGACGTAAACGACGTTGTCCGTCTGTGTGATATTTACAATATTCCGTTTGCGACAAACCTGGCTACCGCGGAGCTTCTGATCAAGGCTCTGGACCGCGGCGATCTGGAATGGCGCGAAGCGTATCGTTAGAGGTGCGCGCCTTGAGAAAGATAAGAACAATCACGACAGTCTGTCTGCTAACCGGCCTGGCGCTTTCCGGCTGCGGCAGACAGTCGCAGATTACCTATGAAAGCACTCGCTTGGAAGCCATGGCAGAAGATCTGCAGGAAAATGCCCAGGCAGATTCCTTTGCGAAGGAGCTGTGCGTGGTGACCGGAACAGAAGGAGAGGCGGACGCGTTTGTGACGGCAGAAGCGGCGGCCGTTTTTGGGGTGGACACAAAAGAGGTGATTTTCCAGAAAAATCCTTTTGAGCGCCTTTATCCGGCCAGCATTACCAAGATCATGACGGCCCTCATCGTAATCCGGGATGGTAACTTAAGTGATATGGTAACGGTAGGACCAGAAACGGTCATCACGGAGACGGGTGCATCCCTGGCACATATCAACCCGGGAGATACCCTGACCATGGAACAGCTTCTGTATGGCCTTATGCTTCCTTCCGGAAACGATGCCGGAGCGGCAATTGCGGTTCATATGGCTGGAAGCACCGATGCCTTTGCGGAAAAGATGAACGAGACGGCCCATGCGCTTGGCGCAACCGATACGCATTTTGTCAATCCCCATGGGCTAAGCAATGAAGATCATTATACCACAGCATACGATCTGTATCTGATTTTTAATGAGGCCATGAAGTACCCGGAATTTCAGAAAATTATTGGTACTGTATCCTATCGGGCTGAGTATACAGATGGCACCGGACAGACAAAAATACAGGAATGGAAAAACAGCAACCAGTATTTAAATGGCAAGTCAAAGGCACCGGATGGCATCACCATTCTGGGAGGAAAGACTGGCACCACAAGAGCGGCGGGTTCCTGCCTGATTCTGGGAAGTCAGGATGAAAGCGGCAATGATTATATCTCAGTAGTCCTGAAAGCTGAGAGCAGAGATGTCCTCTACGATAATATGACAAAGATTATTGGTAAAATTGTCAATTAGTGATTGCACATTCCATGTATTTGTACTATAATTACTTTAATAATAAAAGAATTTTTATACAGATTCAATAAACCCAAGGAGGACACGACTATGGTTCAGATCATTGCAGGCAGAAAAGGCAAAGGAAAAACAAAACATCTGTTGGATATGGCAAACAACGGTATCAAGGCAGCTACCGGATCTATCGTTTATCTTGATAAGAGTTCCAAACATATGTATGAACTCAACAACCGGATTCGCCTGATCAACGTAAACGAGTACCCGGTTGCAACCAGCCAGGGATTCATCGGTTTCATCTGCGGTATCATTTCCCAGGATCACGATATCGAGACTATGTTTTTAGACAGCTTTTTGAAGCTTGCAGGTTTAGAGGGAGAAGACATCAGCGAGACCATTACTACCTTAGAGGGTATCAGCGAGAAGTACAATGTAAACTTCGTATTAAGCATTTCCATGGATGCAGCAGAAATGCCGGAGAACGCACAGAAAGATGTAGTGGTTTCTCTGTAATACATAATTCGTATTCTTTACAGCCGGGGCGGCAGGTTCTCCCCGGCTGTTTGTGTGACGGTAACTGTGTGGGCTTTCGCCGGGCACATAATTCCGTGCGCAACAGATACCAGATACTGCCGGGAGGAACAGGGCATTGGCAAAAAAGAAAAAATCAAAGATTATAAGATATCGCCATCCGCTCAATATAAACGTAGGAATGATCATCTTCGCGATCATCTTCGTATATTTGGTTTTCAGCGTTTATACTTACATGAAAAAAGAAAAGGTTCAGTTTTATGAGATTGTGGAGGGTAACATTGTAAACGACCGCCAGTACACTGGCATTATCCTGCGGGATGAGCGGGTGGAGAGCACGGACCGGGCCGGATATATCAACTATTATATCCGGGAAGGAAAACGCGCGGCCATTGGAACCCGGATCTATTCCATAGATGAGACCGGAAACATGGCGGAGCTGATGCAGGAAAATCCGGATGCGAATGTGGGACTGACAGACGCAAACTTAAGTGATGTCAAGCGTCAGCTTTCTTCCTTTTCCATGAGTTACAGCGATCAGAAATTTGAAAATACCTATGATCTGCAGTATTCCCTGGAGGCGACGGTTCTGGAGTATGCGAATTTTAATGCGCTGGGTAATCTGGACAGTATCATGCAGCAGGCAGGCGCTTCTTTTGTGCAGGTGACAGCCCCGGTGTCCGGAGTAGTGTCCTATGCGGTGGACGGGTTTGAAAATCTGACCGCTGATGAGATTACGGAGAGTACCTTTGACCGTTCCGGTTATTCCAAGGCAATTACCAAGGCCGGGCAGCTCATAGAACAGTCGGCACCGGTTTATAAGCTGATCACCTCCGACAACTGGAGTATCGTATTTCCGCTCACGGAGAATGAGGCTGAGGAATACAAAGATCAGACACAGCTTCATGTGACATTCTCCGTCAATGATCTGGATGCCACAGGAGATTTCTCCATCATTAGCGGTGGAGACGGAGGCTCTTACGGAAAACTGGATTTTAGCCAGTATATGGTACAGTTTGCTTCAGACCGCTATGTAACCTTTGAGATAGACACAGAAAAGGCAGATGGACTGAAAATTCCGGTTACCGCAGTGACGGAAAAAGAATTTTATCTGATTCCGCTGGAATATATGGTACAGGGCGGCGACAGCAGTAATACCGGCTTCATGAAGGAAGTATATTCGGAGAGCGGCACTGCGGCAGAGTTTGTACCGGTCACCATTTATTATGCGAATGATGAGTACTATTATATAGAAAAGAATGATGACGCTCCGCTGCAATCCGGAGATTATGTGGTGAAACCGGATTCCCAGGACCGCTATCAGATTGGACAGAGCGCATCCCTGCAGGGCGTTTACAATATTAACAAAGGGTATGCCGTATTTAAGCAGATCGAGATTATCAAGTCCAATGATGAATATTATTCCATCAAAAAGGGCACCAACTACGGACTTTCCGTATACGATCACATTGTGTTGGATGCAGACACCGTATATGAGGGTCAGCTGATCTACCAGTAAACCGGTCCGGTCAGACAGGGTGCCGGCACTATCAGACATTAGGGAGGCAGGATGATGAATACCATAAAAGATCATTTAAATGAAGTGAGAGAGAATATCCGGAAAGCCTGTGAGAAGTCCGGCCGTTCTCCAAAGGAGGTTACGCTTATCGCAGTCAGCAAGACCAAACCGCTGTTCATGCTGGAGGAGGCCTATGAGGCAGGGGCACGTGATTTTGGTGAAAATAAAGTTCAGGAGATCCTGGAAAAGTGCCCGCGGATGCCGGAGGATGCAAGGTTCCATATGATCGGACATCTGCAGCGAAATAAAGTAAAACAGGTTCTGCCCCATGCGGTGCTGATTCATTCCGTGGATTCCCTGCGCCTGGCAGAGCAGATCGATCAGGAAGCGGAAAAGCTTGGAATCACGGCAAAGATCCTTCTGGAAGTCAATGTGGCAAAAGAAGAGAGCAAGTTTGGCATGATGCCGGAAGAGGTACCGGAAATGGTAGAGCAAATTTCGCTGCTTCCGCATCTTCAGATTGAAGGACTCATGACCATTGCTCCTTTCGTAGATGATCCGGAAAAAAATCGTCCGGTTTTTCAAAAATTATATCAATTATCTGTTGACATCAAAAAGAAAAACATCGATAATGTTAACATGAGTGTCCTGTCCATGGGTATGACCGGAGATTATCAGGTGGCCGTGGAAGAGGGCGCGACTATGATTAGAGTCGGCACCGGAATATTTGGTGCCAGATAAGGATTGGAGAGAATATAGGTTATGAGCATTTTGAGCAAACTGATGGATACCATGCGTTTTAGTCCGGATGAGGACGAAGACTACTTTGGTCCGGATGAAGATTATGAGGCAGAAAAGCCAGCCAAAAGAGGACGTTTCCCGGCACGTGAGGAGTCTGAGAACTACGATGACGGGGGCGAGGAAAAGCCAAGATTCTTCTCTCGTTCTTCTAAAGTTGTCCCGCTGAAGCGTAGCATGGAGGTTTCCATGGTAAAGCCTACTTCGATCGAGGACGCAAGAGAAATTTGCGATTATCTGCTGGCCGGTAAGGCAGTAGTTCTGAATATGGAGGGGATTCACACGGAGATTGCGCAGCGTATCATCGACTTTACTTCTGGTGCTACCTACTCCATGAACGGAAACCTCCAGAAGATTTCCAGCTACATCTTTATTGCCACACCGGAAACTGTGGAGCTCTCCGGTGATTTCCAGGAAATGCTCGGGAATGGCGCGCTGGATGTATCCGGACTGAACATCCGCTTATAAAGTACAGATCAGAATAGGTTATATACCTTTTGCGAAGAAGGAACAGGGGTACAGACAATTTTCCGACGGACTGGAAGGAAAGTTGTCTGTATTTCTTTTATCCAGATTTTAAAAATACAAAAAAGGAGTAGAGACATCATGAGTGATCGCATGACAGTACATCGGGATGGAAAACCCATTTATGATATTGTAATGGAAGAAAATTATGACAGACTGGGACAGGAAGTGGCTTCTCTTTCCGTGCGGGAGCGGAGACTTTGTGTGGTGACGGACAGCACAGTTGCAGAGCTTTACAGTGATATAGTGATCCGTCAGCTGGAGCCGCTCTGCAAAGAGGTGAATCTTTTTGTGTTCCCGGCGGGAGAAGAAAATAAAAACCTGGACACCGTCCGGAATTTGTACGAATTCCTGATTCAGAACCATTATGACCGGAATGATATGCTGGTTGCTCTGGGTGGCGGTGTGGTCGGAGATCTCTGTGGATTTACCGCGGCAACCTACCTGCGCGGCATTCGTTTTATTCAGGTACCTACCACTCTGCTTTCCCAGGTGGATTCCAGCATTGGCGGTAAGACCGGCGTAGATTTTGATGCCTATAAGAACATGGTTGGCGCTTTCCATATGCCGCAGCTGGTTTACACGGCTGCCACCAGTTTGCTGACTCTGACAGAGGAACAGTTTGCCTGTGGTATGGGCGAAGTGATCAAGCATGGCCTGATCATGGACGCGGACTATTATGAATGGCTGCAGGCTCATCGGAAGGAGATTCTTGCGCGGGACCTTTCTGCCTGTGAACAGATGATTCTGATCAGCTGCCGCGTCAAGCGGGATGTGGTAGAACAGGATCCAACCGAACAGGGAATCCGCGGTATCTTAAACTTTGGACATACGCTGGGTCATGCCATTGAGAAGCTGATGCATTTTCAGCTGCTTCACGGTCAGTGCGTGGCCCTTGGCTGTGTAGCCGCGGCAGGACTTTCCGCAAAGCGCGGGGAGATTACCATGGAGGAGGCGCTGCATATCCGGGAAGTATTTGCAGATTTCGGCCTTCCAACTGCCATTGCGGATTTTGGACTTTCCAGAGAAGAGATCATTGCCGCCACAAAGAATGACAAGAAGATGGATTCCGGCAGAATCAAATTTATTCTGCTCCACCGTGTGGGAGAAGCGTTTATTGACCGTACGGTAACGGATGAGGAAATGAATACATGCCTGGACTGGCTGATGGGAGGCTCTGATGAAGACGAGAGGATTTAATCTGCTTTCCTGGGCGGCTCTAAGCCTGGCACTGGTGCTTTTTGACCAGTATACAAAACTTCTTGCGGTTGCGCATTTAAAGGGGAAGACTCCCTTTGTGATTCTGGATGGTGTGTTTGAACTGCTGTACTCGGAAAATCGTGGCGCGGCTTTTGGCATGCTGCAGGGGAAACAGGGCTTTTTCTTTGTAATCGGAACGGTGGTGGTAGCTGCAGCCATTTATGTGATGTGGCGCATGCCTGGCTGGAGCAGCCTGCGTTATCTGGGCCTGCGCATGTGCACCATTCTGATTACCGCAGGTGCGCTGGGCAATATGGTGGACCGTACCACTCAGGGCTATGTGGTGGATTTCCTTTACTTTAAGCTGATTGATTTTCCAATCTTTAATGTGGCTGATATTTATGTGACTACGGCCACAGCGGCTCTGCTTCTGCTCCTCTGCTTTTTCTATAAGGAAGAAGATCTCGCGATTTTTGAATGGAAGAAGGGGGACCGCCGGTGATTTACGAATTGACTGCGGAGTCTGCTGCAGGGCAGCGAATTGATAAATACTTAAGTGAACAGCTGGCAGATCTTTCCCGTTCTTATCTTCAGAAGCTGTTAAAGGACGGCGGTGTAGAGGTAAATGGGAAAACAGTAAAGAGCAATTACAAACTGGCAGACAAAGATCAGATCTGCCTGGAGGTACCGGAGGCAGTAGAACCGGAGATTGCGGCAGAACCCATGGATCTGGATATTCTCTATGAGGATAAAGACATCATCCTCATCAACAAGCCGAAGGGCATGGTGGTGCACCCGGCTGCCGGTCACTATACAGGAACCCTTGTGAATGGCCTGATGTACCACTGCAAAGATGAACTTTCCGGCATCAATGGCGTCATGCGCCCGGGCATTGTGCACCGCATTGACATGGATACCACCGGGGTCCTGATCGTATGCAAGAATGACAAAGCTCACAATGCCATTGCGGAACAGTTGAAAGTGCATTCCATCACACGCAAGTATTACGCGATTGTTCATGGTGTCATCAAAGAGGATGATGGTACCGTAAATGCGCCCATTGGACGCCATCCGGTGGACCGCAAAAAAATGAGCATCAATGAGAAAAACGGAAAGGAAGCAGTGACGCATTATCATGTGCTGAAGCGGTTTCGGCGTTTTACTTATGTGGAATGTCAGCTGGAAACCGGACGGACGCATCAGATCCGCGTGCATATGGCAAGTATCGGTCATCCGCTTCTTGGAGATCAGGTTTATGGACCGGCAAAGGTACCGTTTTCCGGCCTTCAGGGTCAGACCCTCCATGCGGGGGTGCTGGGGATTATTCATCCTGCTACGGGAGAGTACATGGAGTTTCGCGCACCGCTTCCGGAGTATTTTGAAAAGCTGCTGCGAAAGCTGGAACAGGATTAAGGCCGGAGTATATGGATTTTGCAAAAATTATCTGAAAATAAACAAAATGCACCACTGTGTTCCTATACATTTGAAAAGTTTTGTGCTATAATCTAATTAATAAAAGAATTACATCATGTGTATGCTGAAAGGAGAAGATAGTATGAGAGGAAATCTTGTTATTACAATCGGACGTCAGTGCGGAAGCGGCGGTAAGATGATCGGTCAGAAGATCGCAGAAAAACTGGGCGTGAAGTGCTACGATAAAGAACTTCTTACCAGAGCAGCCAAGGAAAGCGGATTATGCGAAGAATTGTTTGAGACCCATGATGAAAAGCCTACCAGCAGTTTTTTATACTCCCTGGTTATGGACACCTATTCTCTTGGATATACCACATCGGCTTATATGGATATGCCGATCAATCATAAGATTTTCCTGGCACAGTTTGATACGATCAAGAAACTGGCCAATGAGGAATCCTGTGTGATTGTAGGCCGCTGCGCGGATTATGCGCTGGCAGATTATCCGAATACGGTTTCCGTGTTTGTTACCGGAAATGATGAGGATAAATTAAAGAGCATCAAGAATCTTTACAATGTCGATGATGCCAAGGCCAAAGATATCATGGTAAAAACCGATAAGAAACGTTCCAGCTACTACAATTATTATTCCAGTAAGAAGTGGGGCGATTCCAGAAGCTACGACATGTGCATCAACAGTTCTGTACTGGGACCGGATGGCACCGCCGATATGATTATTGCCTTTGCCAAAGCAAAAGAAGCGCAGAACAAAGAAAAAGTGTAATATTTGTTAAAAAAATTAATACTTTTTTCACATCTATTGCTTAAAATATCAGACAAGGTATGATATACTGAACAATGGCATAAATGGTTGCTGGTTGCGCAACGTGTGAACAGTAACCTATCAATGAGGAGAATACCATGTCTGAAGAAAAGAAAGACTATACCCAGATTTTAAAGAGAGCCAGAAGGCGCAGAAAACGAGCACGGTATCTGCATTATGCGGGAATCGGAACGGTTCTGCTCCTTCTGGTTTTGTGCGTTTTTTTTGTGTGGGAAAAAGGTGGATTTCCGGCCCTGTCCGGAAACTCTGGAAGCGTAGAGATTGCAACCGGTTCCAATGCGGAGACAGGAAATCCGGATTCAGAGGAAAATGCGGAAGCTGCGGCTCTCTCCGCCGATGCCGAAGCGCAGGATGTTCATGTGGAGGAGGCAGAAAAACAGGCTGTGGTGGATTCCTATCAGAATCTTGGTCTGGTGCAGGTTTCCGGTTACTTAAATGTCCGGGAGACGCCGGGCTCCGACGGAAAGATCATCGGAAAGCTGGAGCAGAACAGTGCATGCGAGATTCTGGGAACAGAAGGAGACTGGGATCACATTTCTTCTGGCGGTATTGAGGGATATATCCATAATCAGTATGTGATCAGCGGAGATGAGGCCCGCAAAAAAGCCCTGGATTATGTCACAAAGATGGCCATTGTTGAGACAGAAAAGCTGAATATCCGCCAGGATCCGGTTCTGGATCCGACGAATGTGGTAGGACAGGCACTGGCCAATGAGCGTTATGTGGTAGAGGAAGAACTGGAGGGCTGGGTGAAGATTCCGGACGGCTATATTTCCGCCGATTATGTTACGGTGGGACTGGCCTTAAATGAAGCCCGGAAGCTGGACTTAAAGGCTATGGCTTTAAACCAGTATGATAACCTGCTGATCTCTAAGGTAGATAACTACTTAAATATTCGCAAGGAGCCAAGTACAGATTCTTCCGCAAACATCATCGGCAAGTTGCCGAGTAAGGCGGCCGGAGAGATTCTGGAGACACTGGATGGCTGGTACAAGATCAAATCCGGTTCCATTACGGGTTATGTGACAGCAGATCCCCAGTATGTGGCAGTGGGACAGGAAGCGAAAGACCTTGCGGTGAATGCTGCTTCCCTGATGGCAATTGTAACCACGGATCGTTTAAATGTCCGGGCGGAGCCGAACACGGATGCCAAGATCTGGACCCAGATTTCCAAAGAAGAACGCTACTCTGTTGTTTCCCAGCTGGATGGCTGGGTTGAGATTGAGCTGGATACCGGTGACGGGGACAGCGGGGAGAATGCAGATAATGCCTATATTTCCACTCGCGACAACAACGTGGAAGTGCGTTATGCCTTAAATGAAGCAATCAAATTCTCGCCGTTGGAAGAAAAGTCGAATCAGGCGGCTTCCCTGCGCAGTCAGGTGGTCAATTACGCGCTGCAGTTCGTGGGCGGCCGTTATGTCTGGGGCGGCAATGATCCGCATACTGGTGCGGACTGTTCCGGTTTTGTGAAATATGTTCTGAGCCATGTGGCAGGTGTCGGTCTTCCGAGAACCTCCAGGGAACAGGCGAAGACTGGCCGGTCAGTCAAATCCAGTGAGATGCGCCCGGGTGACCTCATTTTTTATACCAACAGCAAGGGCACGGTCAATCACGTGGCCATGTACATTGGCAATGGCCAGATCGTCCATGCGGCGAGCCGGAGAAGCGGAATCAAGATCTCTACCTGGAATTACCGTACTCCAAAGACCATCCGGTCCTTCCTGGACTGATGGTTTCTCTGAGAACAGAATAAACGAAAATGGATTTCCCACTTGATCTTCAGTGATCGGTGGGAAATCCTTTTTGTATGATGGGATTGTGTCATTTTTCGCTTGCTGCGTCAGAAAATACGGTTCCATGTAGGAATGGCTTTTCTACTTCAGTCAGAATGTGGATGAAATCCCTCATATATTTTGTAAGATACAGGTCTTTCCGGTGACAGAGGTAGAAGCTTCTCTGATTTTCAATACCCGTGATTGGGTAAACCGCGCAGTACGGATACAGTTCCGGAGACATCTCCACATAGTTGATCGGGCAGATCATGACGGCATCGCAGGAAATAGCAGTGCGCTTGCCGACCTCAATGCTGGAAGTCTGCAGCAGAATATCCGGCTGGATATCGTAGGTGGCAAAAAGCTGTTTCTGTACAGTATTCACGTTGTGGCCAGGGCGGCTGGAGATGAACTTCTCATTTTTAGCCTCACTAATTTCAATCGGGGTTCCGGATGGAATCCGCCTGGCCAGATCGGTGTTGCGGCTGGTTAAAAGAACCAGATCTTCATCCTCAATGAGAATGTAATTGAGTTCCTCCTGCTTAGGGTAGGTGGTCAGACAGGCCAGATCAATGGATCCCTCTAACAGCATGGACTCCGTGATGGCGGAACCGTGCTCCTGTAAGTCAATGTCAACGTAAGGATACTGTTTCATAAAACGGGGCAGCACATACGGAAGTACCTGCATGGCACGCTGAACCGGAATTCCCAGTTTTAAGCAGCCGTGGTCCTCATGGTTAATTTCATCAATCTCTTTTTGCAGATTGTTATTGATAGTCAGGATTTGTTTTGCAGCCTCAATATATTTTTCGCCAGCGTAAGTCAGGGTGATGGGGTCAGTAGAACGGTTGAAAATGGCGGTGCCGAGATTGGTTTCTACCAGCTTGATCATCTGGCTTAAGGAGGGCTGGGAAATATATAGTTTCTTTGCAGCTGGTGTGATGCTTCCTTCCTGCATGACGGTCAGCATATATTGTGCATGTTTAATATTCATGAAACACCTCTTTTATAATGAAAATATTATAAAACCCATAACAAAAAAACTAGTTGTGTACGAACTAGGGTTATGATACCATAAAAATAGTGAATATTCAACGAGAAATCATAGAAAAGAAAATCATGTTTCGGTTGAACTGCACAATGAAAGGAGAAACGCGTATGGAAAATGCGGTGGGACGGGAAATACCAGATGAGATTTTACAGCGTTACGGAAAGGAAGGATATAAAGGGGCATATGCCCGGGATGGCGTACGATATCGCAAAACAGCCCCCAGGGTGAAGGGATATGTGGACCCAAAACAGAGCAAGCTGGTGCCTTCCATCCGGGAAGCATTATTAAAATGCGGTATCCGGGACGGCATGGTGCTGTCATTTCATCATCATTTTCGTGACGGTGATTATGTAGTCAATATGGTCATGAAGGAGGTAGCGGCCCTTGGCATAAAAGATATCACCATCTGTGCCAGCTCCCTTGGAGCGGCCCATGATCCGGTGGCAGATCTGATTGAGGAGGGTGTGGTGACCGGCATTCAGTCTTCCGGCGTGCGCGGCCGCATTGGAGAGGCAATTTCCCACGGAAAATTGAAAAATCCGGCCATTATCCGTTCTCATGGCGGAAGAGTGAGGGCCATTGAGGAGGGAGATGTTCACATCGATATCGCCTTTATCGGTGCGCCAACTTCCGATGAGTATGGTAACGCAAGAGCGGTCGGCGGCAAGAGTGATTGCGGAGTTCTTTCGTATTCTATGGTGGATGCAAAATATGCAGACAATGTAGTCGTCATCACAGACTGCCTGGTTCCCGCACCAAACTATCCGCCGAGCATTTCCATGGTAGATGTAGACTATGTCTGCGTGGTGGATGAGATTGGCAATCCGGGCAAGATTGTCAGCAACGTAGTCCGCATGACGAAAGATGTCCGGGAACTGATGATGGCGCGGTACTGTACTCAGATCATTGCAAAATCTCCGTATTTTAAGGATGGCTTTTCCTTCCAGACCGGTGGCGGCGGCGCTTCCCTGGCGGTCAATACCATGCTGCGCCCGATCATGATGGAAAAAGGCATTCACATGGGATTTGCTATCGGCGGCATTACGAAGCCAATCTGTGATTTGCTGGAAGAAGGCCTGGTGCGAAACATTGTAGACGCCCAGGATTTTGATCTTGGTGCCATCGAGTCCATCAAAAAGAATCCGAATCATTACGAGATTTCCACCTCTGAGTACGCGAACCCCATGAATAAGGGTGCGTTTGTCAATCAACTGGATTTTGTGATTCTCGGTGCGCTGGAAGTAGATGTGGACTTTAACGTGAATGTTGTGACCGGTTCTGATGGCATTGTGAGAGGAGCGCCAGGTGGACACCCGGATACCGCAGCAGGTTCGAATTGTTCGATTATTGTGGCTCCGCTGGTACGAAACCGTATCCCGACCATCTGCGACAGGGTTGTAACTGTAGTTACGCCGGGCGAGACAGTGGATGTGGTGGTGACCGACTATGGAATTGCCATCAATCCGCGCCGCCAGGATCTGATCGAGGTTTACAGGGATTCTGGCCTGCCAATTAAGACGATTGAGGAACTTCGTGATATGGCCTGTTCTATTGTGGGCACGCCGGAGGAAATCCAGTTTGAGGATCAGGTGGTTGGCATCATTGAGAGCCGGGACGGTACCATTATGGATGTGGTGCGTAAGAGCAAACCATATACCTTTGATGAGTAAAAGTTACCCACAGGAAAAATACAACACATGTATAGGATAAAAACTATCAAATACTGGAAACACATAAGAAAAAACCTATGTACATTATAAGAATTTAAGTATTTGAATCGTACGTCCACCAGTGATAAACTGAGGACGATGCAAATAGCAGGGGCTGCGCGTTGATTGCATCCCCTGTTTTTTTAATAAGAGGAGGAGAAAAATGGAAGTTAAGAAAGCTGCCATGGCAGGAACCCTGGAATCCAGCGAT
>NZ_QUFI01000013.1:0-3180 GCF_003478505.1 Clostridium sp. AF27-2AA | reverse complement strand
GACCGGTGTCGGCGGTGCGTCCATCGCATCCACCATCTCTCTTGGAAAGATCATGGAAGAACGCGGCATTAAGATGGGACTTGGCCTCGGCGGTATCACCACCCCGATGTGCAACCTGCTTGCGAAGGGTCTCATCGACAAGATCGTAGATACCCAGGATTTCGATATGGGTGCCATTGAGTCCATCAAGACCAATCCGAACCACATCGAGATCTCCGCATCCGAGTATGCAGATCCGTTCAACAAGGGTGCTTACGTCAACAAGCTTGACTTCGTGATCCTGGCATCCCTTGAGGTTGATGTAAACTTCAACTGTAATGTAGTCGTAGGTTCCGACGGCATGATCACCGGAGCCCAGGGCGGACATCCGGATACCGCAGCAGGCGCAAAGTGCACCATCGTCATCGCACCGCTTTTGCAGGGGAGAATCCCGGCTATCTGTACCAACGTAACCACCGTAACGACTCCGGGCGAGACCGTGGATGTTGTCATTACCGATTACGGTATCGCGATTAACCCGCGCAGACAGGATTTGATCGAGTGCATGAAGGATGTAAAGCTTCCGTTCTGCACCATCGAGGAGTTGCGTGACAAGGCATATGGCATCGTAGGCGAGCCGGATCCGGTACAGTTCGGTGACCGTGTGGTTGGTATCATCGAGAGCCGTGACGGCACGGTGCTGGATGTTGTCCGTGAGATCAAGGACTATGAGTTCCAGGATTGATTTTATGCAAAAGCGGATGAGGCAGCAAGCTGATTTCGCAGGATAAGCGCTTTTGAATCCGGCCAGAGCCGGGAATCTCTGGCCGGACCGGTAACAAAACAACACTTACACATAATATAGAGGAAATTATATGTCAGAATTAGTAGTAGGCATTTTAGGATTTGCCTGTATCATTGCTCTTGTTGTAACTCTGTTCAAGAGTAAAACCATGCCGAGTATGGCATTCATTATTTTTCCGTCCATCCTGGCTCTGATCCTGGTAGTTGGCGGATACTATTCCATCGAGCAGATCGGCGATCTGATCAAGGGCGGCTTTAAGAGCACCGGCCCGACCGCAGCACTCTTTGTATTCTCTGTACTGTTCTTCGGTATTATGACCGATGCCGGTATGTTTGATGTTATCATCAACAAGCTGATGAAACACGTTGGTGACAATGTTATCGGTGTAACCGTTATGACAGCCCTGATCGCCCTGATCGGCCATCTGGATGGCGGCGGTGCTTCCACCTTCCTGATCGTAGTTCCGGCGATGCTTCCGGTCTATAAGAAGATGCACATGAGACAAACCACACTGCTTCGTGTAGCGGTTCTGGCCATGGGTGTTTTAAACCTGATGCCTTGGGCAGGCCCGACCATGCGTGCGGCATCTGTACTGGGTATGGAGGCTGGACAGCTCTGGGGCAGACTGATCCCGATCCAGATTTTTGGTATCATTCTCTGTCTGGCACATGCAGTATTCGCAGGTATCCAGGAGAAGAAGAGAGGCGCAGGCCTGAATGGTAAGCTGGCACAGCAGTCCAGCGTAGAGGAGGCAGCAGAAGAGGCTCAGCATCAGGCTGATGAAAATGAGTATGCAAGACCGAAGCTGTTCGCATTCAATATCTGCTTAACGATCGCCGTAATCGCGATGTTAGTATGGGATCAGTTCCCGAGCTACTTCCCGTTCATGCTCGGCGTAGCAGCAGCACTGCTGGTAAACTACACTCCGATCAAGATGCAGAAAAAGATGATCAACCGTCATGCAGGTCCGGCTCTGATGATGTGCTCTACCCTGATGGGCGCGGCAGTTCTGATGGGTGTTCTGGTATATGGTTTCAATGCAGACGGCGCAGCAGTCATTGCAAAGCCGGGTGTTGAGATGATGAAGACCTCTGTTGTATCCAATATGGCTGGTATCATTTCCATGATCCTGCCGGCAGCACTGGGACAGCATCTGCCGCTGGTAATTGGTATTCTGTCCGTACCGTTAGCACTTTGCTTCGATACCGACTCTTATTTCTATGGAATGCTCCCGGTTATGATCGCAATCGGCGCATCCTTCGGTGTAGAGGCATTCCCGATCGCCGTAGCTATGGTTGTATGCCGTAACTGTGCAACCTTCATCAGCCCGATGGTACCGGCAACCCTGCTTGGTATCGGTCTTGCTGATGTGGATATCAAGGATCACATCAAGGCATCCTTTGGCTATGTATGGATTTTCTCCATTCTCTGCATGCTGTTTGCAGCAGTTCTGGGAATCCTTCCGCTGTAATTGTGGAATCTGTATCACTATAAAAGAAACGAAACTGAGAGATTTTCACTGGCAGAAAATGCCGGTGAAAGTCTCTCTTTTTTTTTATCGGGAAAATGATATCAATAGGGATGAGTTTATGAAAAATTTAGATTGTTATTATAATCACATAACAAAAAAATTATATTCAGTATAATTCTTTAAGTATTTGCACAATTGTATCTGTGATGATACACTGTTTTTAGTGAAGTTGACGAGAAATAAAACAAATCACTTAAATGCAAGGAGGAACTTAGTTATGGAAGTTAAGAAAGCTGCCATGGCAGGAACCCTGGAGTCCAGCGACGCCCAGGTAACCGTAGAGCCGGGAAATGGTACCGTAGAGCTTTCCATCGAGAGCAGTGTGATTCACCAGTTTGGAAAACAGATCAAGGCAACCGTCCTGGAAACCTTGAACCGTCTGGATGTAAAAGACGCAAAGGTAACCGTAGTGGACAAGGGTGCTCTGGACTGCACCTTAAAGGCACGTGTTGAGTGCGCAGTATACCGTTCCAACGATATCACTGAGAATCTTCCATGGGGAGGTGTAATTAAATAATGAGCCATCCGAATAAAAAAAGACTGAGACGTTCCATGATGTTCTTAAACTGCCAGAAGCCGGGCCTGATCAAGGATCCGTACATCTACAGACCGGATTCCATCATGCTGGATCTGGAAGACGCAGTGGCAGAGAACCAGAAGGATGCAGCAAGATACTCCCTGTACCATGCGCTGCAGGAAATTGATTACCGCGGAGTTGAGCGCGTTGTCCGCATCAACGGACTGGACACCCCGCACTGGAAGGAAGATATCCGCGTCTGCGTGGCAGGCGGTGCTGATACCATCCGTATCGCAAAGACCGAGACCGCGCAGGACGTACATACCGTAGAGGAGCATGTGCTGGCAG